>QCKZ01000013.1 GCA_003214975.1 Prochlorococcus sp. AG-412-C21 | reverse complement strand
AGAAGACTCATTATGGGTTATGGGAGATAATAGAAACAATAGTATGGACTCTCATATTTGGGGATTTTTACCATATGAAAAGATTATTGGTAAAGCGATTTTTAGATACTGGCCTTTTAATGAAATTGGACCTATTCGGTACCCCGTCCTTAATAATTTAGATTAATGGGGACGTGATGTTGTAGGGTCTTTATATCTTGAAGTTGTAGAAATGTTTAATCCAGAATTTCTTGCTACTGAAAATAACGATCCAAATGATGAGAATGATTTAATTCAATATTTACAGAAACAATCTCCGGAAGTTTTGCAAAGAGTAGCAAAATCAGCTAGTGAAGATATTCAAGAAATTATTAGACATAATGTTCAAGGTCTTCTTGGAATGCTCCCTTCTGATCAATTCGAGGTAAAAATAACATCATCAAAAGATAACATTGCCAATTTATTATCTTCGGCAATGATGACAGGATATTTCTTAAGACAAATGGAGCAAAGAAAAGAGCTGGAACAAACTCTTAAAAATGATGAAAACATGTCTATTGACTAATAAGAAGTTTTAAAGATTAACTTCTTCAGGAATTATTCCTAGTTCAAACAACTTTTTATATAAACCCATCAGAAATTTATTATCTTCTGGTAATTTATCCCATTTTTGGGAATTAATTTCATTAATTAATTTTTGACAATCCTCTATTGTAAATTTTATGGGCGCCGTAAAATGAGCTGGGATTAAATATTCCATATCTTTATAAGTCTTGATATTTTCTAACCATTTAATTAAAACCTCTTTTGAACGAGGAAAAATTAATTTTTGTAAAACTGGTGCTATCTGAATCTTTGGAATATCGTTACCCATAATTTCAACAAGAGATGATTCCCAATCTTTATCCCATAAAAAGGGATAAATACCGAAATGTGATCTCCAATTTAGAAGATCTTTTTTGAATGAATACTGAAATATTTCTTTTAGAGGTGGAATATCTAGTTTCCCTGGTTTCAAAAAAGATGAAAATAACACTAACCTTTTCCACCCTTTTTTTCTTTGTTCAATGGAGTCAATCAAAGGTTCATCTCCTCTCTCTCTAGAGTGAAAAAGAAGTGGAGTTGGATCAAAATCAAATATCTCAGGAGGTGTAGAGTCAATCCCAACTATAGCGTCGGTTACGTGAAGAGTTTTTGTTGAATAATGAAAACAGCTTATCTCCTGATATCTTCCAAGTCCTAAATTCAGAGGACCCAATGTAGACCATTTAAAGGAACCTGTATGTGGAGTACCTTCCTCAAAAAGTATTTTTGTTCTTTTTGATGGTATTCCTATAAAATCTAGTGGCAGATTTATAGGGAAACTCCACTGTCCAGGACAAAGCCAAATTTCTGCATCTTTAAAAACTCTTGAAAGAGCAGGAAGTCCAATTTTATGTTCTAGTCCAGAAGCACTAGGGAGAATTATTGTTTTTACTTTGCCATGAATATCAATTAATGTTTCTAACTCATCTATTAATTCTATTGTCGGAGGCAATGGGTTTATTAGCATCAACCCATTCTCAACCTTTATTACCGTCATTCTTATTGGAACTGCTACATAATAAAGACCCTGTATTTGTTCCAAAGACCATATTTGATCAGGAATTAATTCTCTTAAAATTGTTTTCTTTTTCCCATAAGGATATAAAGGAAATAATGGCCACCAATACCACTTTTTATTAAAAATTTCTGCTTCCATTATCGATTGTACCCAGAAAATAATTTTTTAAACTTGAATACTCCATATCTTGGAGCGAATAAAAAAGCGAATAAAAATATAAAAGTTTGTGCCAAGACAATTGATCCACCTGTTTCAAGATCGAACCAAAAACTAACATAGATTCCTATTACGCTGGAGATAATTGCACTTAATACTGAAATTATGGTCATATTATCAAACTGATCAGTAAGTAAATATGCTGTTGCTCCTGGTGTGATCAACATTGCAACTACTAAAATAATGCCCACAGACTGTAAACCCACTACTGCAGCTAAAGATAAGCATGTAAGCAGTAAATAATGAAGACAAAATACATTAATCCCAACTGTTTTTGCATGTCTAGGGTCAAAACAATAAAGCATTAAATCTTTTCTAAAAACTGATAAGAGTAATACTACCAATAAAGAAATAATTAGAGTTTGCTTTACATCTGAGAGTGAAATTCCTAATGGGCTACCAAAAAGAATAGAGTGCAGGTCAATATTACTTTTAATCTTAGAAACTAATACGATTCCAAGAGCAAAAAAACCAGTAAATACTAACCCAATAACAGTATCTTCCTTAACTCTAGATTTCTGCTTAATAAACCCTATCAATGCTACGGAACCAACTCCGAATATAAATGCACCTAATGAGAAAGGGAGACCTAGAGCATAAGCAACCACAACACCAGGCATCACTGAATGTGATACTGCATCTCCCATTAAAGCCCAACCTTTAAGAGTTAAAAAACTAGATAAAAAACCACAAACAGCCGCTACTAATGAACTCATAAAAAGTGCTTTTCTCATAAAGTCATGAGTCAAAGGATCTGTAATGAATGTATCTATAGTTAAAAAAGAACAGAAGTCCATATATATATATTTAAAATTTATGACTCAGGTCCGAACAAGAAATCAGGCGAGATACCTCCAAAAGTAGATGTTATATTCTCAGGGGTAAACACTTCAGAGGTCTCACCATACGCTACAACAGTCTTATTTATTAAAAGAACCAAATCACAAAATTCACGGACATGAATCATATCATGTGTCGATAGCAAGATAGTTTTTCCCTCATTTTTAAATTGAATAAATAATTCTGAGATAAGTTTCTCAGTTCTAATGTCAACACCTGAAAAAGGCTCATCAAGAAGCAGTATCGACGCTCTTTGCGCAATTGCTCTAGCTAAAAAAGTTCGTTTTCTCTGTCCTCCAGATAAGTTTCCAATAGGTGTAGATAAATGATCAGTAAGATCAACTCTCTTAATAGCATCTTTAACCGCCTGAACATCAGACTCTCTAGGACACCTGAGAATATTCATCGAGCCATATCTTCCCATCATTACTACATCCCAAACATTTACTGGGAATTGATTATCAATCCCCTCATTTTGAGGAACATAAGCAATTGACTGATCTTTTTGAGCAGATCTTACTGACTCTCCATTTATTCTAATTTTCCCCTTCGAAATATTTACAAAACCCGTCAAAGCATTAAAAAAAGTTGTTTTACCAGCTCCGTTCATTCCTACTAATCCACAAATCTGGCCAGGTTTTAATCTTAAATTGGCATCATATAAAGCAACCTTGCCGTTATAATCTACGCATATATTCTCTGCATCAATCCTAAAGTTTTGATAATTGGTTGTTTCCATAATTTAAAAAAGACCTTTTTTAATTAGATTCAAATTATGCTCAAGCATTTTTATATAAGAACTAGCAGGGCCATTATCATCAGATAATGAATCAACAAAAAGATTTCCTCCAAAATTAGCTCCAGTTTCATTTGCAACAACCATTTGAGATTCGTTACTTACAGTACTTTCACAAAATACAGATGGGACCTTCTTATTTTTAACTATTGAGATTGTTCTTGCCATCCTTTTGGGAGTAATTTGACTCTCAGCATTAACTGGCCATAAATAAACTTCCTCTAATCCATAATCATTTGTTAAATATGAAAAAGCTCCTTCACAACTTACTAGATACCTGTTGTCTTTATTTAAGTTATTAATAAAAAGTGAGAATTCTTTATCTATTTTAGAGAGTTTATCTTTATACATTTTTCCATTTCTTTCAAATAATGCCCTTTTAGATGGCCTCAATTCTGATAATGATTTCACGAGAATATCTACGTATAGCATCCCTCTTTTTGGAGAAATCCAGGCATGAGGATTGGGTTTCCCTTTATAAAAATCTTCACTAATAAAAATTGGATCTAAATCTTTCGCAACAGTAATTTTTTTTACCTGTAAATTAGAAACAAATTTTTCTGCCCATAATTCAAATCCAAATCCATTATCAACAAAAACAAAAGCACTAGAGGCTTTTACTAAATCGCTTGGAGTTGGTTGGTAACCATGAACTTCAACTCCAGGTTTTACTATTGATCTAACAATGAACTCATCTTTAGCAACATTCTTAATTATGTCCGCCAAAACAGTAAAACTTGCCAGTATTACTTCTTTATTTTCATTTTCATTTGATATTCTCTTACAGGAACTTGAAGCAAAAGAAATTATAAGGATCAAACTTAAAAAAAGAATATTTTTTCTCATATTTTATATTCATCCTAAGATTATGAACCAAAGGATAGTTTCATAAGTGGTTTTCTAAGATCAGAAATAAATCCTTTCCAATTTATTTTTTCTTTTTCAAAAGCTTTTTCAACAATTTTCTCAGAATTTTTCTTTATAAACTCTAAATCAGGTTCCTCTACTCCTTTTGTTATTGCCATAAAATCAGCCAAAGAACTTGATACTACTCTTGTTAAATAAGCAGCACTAACAGCCTGAAACGTACCAGAAACAAGCCAATTTGGACCATGTAATTTTGTTATACCAATTAGAGTCTGTCCACTCCATTCAATAACTCCCTGAGCTATTGCTGTCTTTAAAATCTCTTTTGATACTTTATCTAAAATTTCGGGAGACCAATTACATCCCCATACTGACTTAATTTCTTTAATCATTAAAGAATTTAATACTGTCATTGCCATAACATCAATTGATGGTATCGGAGATAAGAAAACAGTAGTAGCAACAAGAATTTGATTTTTTCTCTGTATTACTTTTAACTGCATTCTTCTTATTCCCTCAATTTCAGATTGCCAACTAACATGTAGTTCTTTTAATAGCCTTTTTTTTGTATTTTCAATATTTTTACTTGAACTTATAAAAAACTTCCTTAAAGAAAAAGGTATATTTGCTATTTCATTTTTATTTACATCAAAAGTAATTATTTTATTTGTAAACTCACTTGAAATTTGAGACTGAAGATCTTCTATTTGATTTTTGCCTTCTATTTCGTCGCGAGTTAATGCTACCAACCAAATTGGCAAATTTTCAGGAAACTTTTCCAGCCACAAAAAATCATTTGCCGATAAAGGTAAATTTATAAAATACAATATTGCATCGCTATTCAAAGCCTCTTTAGGAATAATTTCAGAAGAATTATATTTAGGCAGTTTTTCATATAAATCAAAGTCAAACTTATCTGCTTTAAAATGGCTCTTCAATACAGATTGACAAGTTTCATAATCTTTTTGTCCAATACAACTTATTTTTTCTTTATCACTTCTATTAATTATCGATTCAAGTGTTTTTTGTCTTTTTGAATTCTGTTTCTCTAAATCGTTTCTTAATTCAAGTTCCTCAAAAAAATTTAAATCTTCATTACAAAGGTTTATCCAACCATCTAAATTATTTGGTTCATTAAATTTAGGCTTATCATTCTTCAAGTACAAATATCCCCCCAAACACAAAACAAAAAATCCTATTGAGCCCCCTGCAAAATTAATTAAGTCACTTACGAACCATTCTCCAAAACCTAATAAAAATAGAATAATTAGAAAATTTTTTTTGGGAAACTTTATTACATCCTTTAAAAGGTTGTCTTTACTAATATCAAACACGATACTTTTTTTTCTCTAATTCTATTTTAATGCAAGTTGTGGATGAGAAAAGCAAAATTACATAACTCGTTAATTAATAGATAAAAATTTAAGGTTTTTAGAAAGACTTATTGCATAACTAGATGCTAAGTTAATAGACTATTTAAATAAATTAAGAATCATCAAGATGTCTAATTCAAATTTTGGAAATAATCCTGAACAAGAAAATTATAGAGGGCGTTCCAATTATGAAAGATCTAATTTCAGAGATAGATCTGGCGGCAGAAGAGATGGAGGTGGATTCCGAATAAGATTGAGTGATAACGAAATGAAAGCCGTTAAATCAATACAAGAAACATTCCAACTAAGATCTACTGTCGCAGTTCTTGGTTTCTCGGTTAGAACATTTAGCGAAATGATCAAAGACGAAAAATTAATTGAATCAATAAAAGAATATGCAAAAAACAACAAAAACTCTTCTCCGAATAGACCATCACAAAAACCTTTTGAAGAAAAGACAAAAACAACTCCTGACCCCTTTGCAAGACCTATTAAAAGTCCATCAAATGAAGAAATACAATCTAGCGAAGTAGAAGAGGATGGCAAATAAAAAAAGGATTCTTTCAGGAGTTCAACCAACTGGTGATTTACATATAGGAAATTGGCTTGGAGCAATCAATAATTGGGTAACTCTTCAAGAGCAATATGAAACATTTCTATGTGTAGTTGATTTGCACGCAATAACTGCCGCATATAATCCCAAAGAATTATCTAATAACACTCTCTCTACAGCAGCTTTGTACGTTGCTTGTGGGATAGACCCCAAAATATGCTCAATTTTTGTTCAAAGTCAGATTTCTGCACATTCAGAACTTTGTTGGATATTAAATTGCATGACCCCAATAAATTGGATGGAAAGAATGATTCAATTTAAAGAAAAATCCATCCAACAGGGGAACAATGTATCTATTGGATTATTTGACTATCCAATCCTAATGGCTGCAGACATTCTTCTATATGACGCTGACTTTGTACCAGTGGGAGAGGATCAAAAACAACATCTTGAACTTGCCAGAGATATTGCACAACAAAGAATTAATGCCAAATTTAGTAAGGATAAAAATATTTTAAAAATCCCTCAGCCAATAATCATGAAAAATGGCTCAAAAATAATGAGTTTAATTGATGGTTCAAAAAAGATGAGTAAAAGTGATCCTAATGAAGGTAGTCGAATTAACTTGTTAGATGCTCCTGAAATAATCACGAAGAAAATAAAAAGAGCAAAAACAGACAGTTACATTGGCATAGAATTTAATAACCCTGATAGAGCGGAATCTAAAAATCTTCTAATGATTTATTCAATATTATCTGGGAAAGAAATTTCACAATGTGAAAATGAATTCTCTGAGACTGGATGGGGGACATTTAAAAAATTAATTACTGAACAACTTATAGAATCTCTAGAACCTATTCAGGAAAAATATAAAGTCTTAATTAATGATCCCTATCAATTAAAAAATATTCTTAAAGAAGGGAATGAAAGGGCTGAAAGTTTAGCAAATACAACTCTTAAAAGAGTTAAATCAAAATTAGGATTCTTTGAAATGGAGAAATAAATTATGCCAGTAATTACCTTACCTGATGGTTCAAAAAAGGTTTTCGAAAAATCAGTAACCATTCTAGAAATTGCCCATAGTATAGGCGCTGGATTAGCTAAAGCAACAATTGCTGGAAAAGTAAATGATGCTCTTCTTGATGCAACTCTTCCTATAAATAGAGATTCCAAAGTTGTAATCATCACATCTAAAGATAAAGAAGGAATTGAAATAATTAGACATTCCTTTGCTCATCTTATTGGTCATGCAGTTAAACAAATTTACCCAAATATTCAAATGGCAATTGGGCCTGTAATTGAAGATGGTTTTTATTATGATATTTTTTCAGAATACAGATTTACTCCTGAAGATTTAATAAAAATAGAAGATCGAATTAACAAATTAATTAAAAAAAATTATGACGTAGAAATCTTACAAGTTTCAAAAAAAGAGGCTATTAAAACATTTCAAGAAAGAGATGAGACTTTTAAATTAAGAATAATTGAAGATATTCATGATGAAAGCCTCATTAATCTTTATAAACACGAAGAATATATTGACATGTGTAGAGGACCACATGTCCCAAATACTAGACATCTTAGGCACTTTAAGTTACTTAAATTATCAGGTTCATACTGGAGAGGGAATAGTGAAAATGAATCATTACAGAGAATATATGGAACTGCATGGTCTAAAGAGAAAGAACTCAATGACTACTTAACAAGAATTGAAGAAGCTGAAAAAAGAGATCATAGAAAACTTGGGAAAAAACATTCACTATTTCACATACAAGAAGAATCTCCAGGTATGATTTTTTGGCATCCAAATGGATGGACAATCTACCAAGTCCTTGAGAAATATATTAGAGAAATACTTAAAAAAAATGATTATCTAGAAATTAAAACCCCACAAGCTGTCGATAAGTCTCTTTGGGAAAAATCTGGTCATTGGGAAAAATTTAGAGAGGATATGTTCACTACCGCATCAGAGAATAGAACTTATGCAATTAAACCAATGAATTGTCCATGCCATATTCAAGTATTTAATCAAGGTTTAAAAAGTTATAAGGATTTACCTATTCGTCTTGCTGAATTTGGTTCTTGTCATAGGAATGAACCTTCTGGTGCACTTCACGGATTAATGAGAGTAAGAAACTTTACTCAAGATGATGCTCACATCTTTTGTACAGAAGAACAAATTCAAGAAGAGGTTGCTACTTTTATAGATCTTGTTTTCGAGGTTTATAAAACTTTTGGTTTTGATGAAATCATTATCAAATTATCAACCCGTCCTGAAAAAAGGGTAGGTAGTGAAGAGATTTGGGATAAATCAGAAGAGGCTCTTACCAAAGCACTCGATAATAAGAGTTTAGAGTGGGAACTCCAACCAGGGGAAGGGGCTTTTTATGGCCCAAAAATAGAATTCTCGTTAAAAGATTGTCTTAATAGAGTCTGGCAGTGCGGAACTATTCAGGTTGATTTTTCAATGCCTATTAGATTAGATGCAACTTATGTAGATATTGATAATGAGAAAAGAAATCCAGTCATGCTTCATAGAGCAATTTTAGGATCTTTCGAAAGATTCATCGGAATCCTAATTGAACAATATGAAGCAAAATTTCCAATTTGGCTTGCGCCTTATCAAATAATTTTATTGAGCATTACCGATAGAAATAATGACAAATGTTTAAAGTTTAATAAATTAATAAATACTAACGGGTATCGATCAAAAGTTGATATTAGAAATGAAAAAATAGGATATAAAATAAGGGAGGCAACTCTCGGGAGGGTTCCATTAATTGCCGTTATTGGTGACAAAGAAGAACAACTTGATTCAGTCGCTCTAAGAGCTTTAGATGGAACAAATTTAGGAATTTTCAATTTACCTAATCTATTCAAATTAATGGATGAATTAATAGCAAAAAGAGGGAGAACAGAATAATTTTAAATAGATGAATTGTCTCGCTTGTGATCTTGGAGGTACAAAGGTTTTATTAGGAATTTTCTCACAGGATAATTATGATTCTCCTAAATTACTAGTTAAAAAAAAATATATATCTGCTCGATGGAATTCATTCGATTTAATTTTAGAGGATTTCCTCAAAAATGAATGCCGAAATTTTACTTATCCTTCTTCTGCTTGTTTAGCTGTAGCTGGTCCTGTATCTAACAACAACGCAAAGATTATTAATTTATCATGGAGTATTTGTGGGAAAGAATTAAAAAACAAATTTAATTTTAAAAGTTGCGAGGTGATAAATGATTTCGCAGTACAAATTTATGGAATACCTTTCTTAAAAAAAAATCAATATTCTACTATCCAAAATTGTGCACATTATGAAGGTGTCAACAAAGATTTGCATGCAATTGTTGGAGCCGGAACTGGTTTGGGCATCGCAAGAGGAATAATATCTGGAAGTAAAGTAAAAGTTTTAGCTAGCGAAGGTGGTCATGTTGAATATTCGCCAAAGTCAGAATTAGAATGGGAATTAAAGATTTGGCTTAAGAATTCTCTAAAAGTTGAGAGGATATCTTGTGAAAGAATTATTAGCGGTACTGGTTTATCAAGAATAGCCGAATGGAGACTTAGCAAATCTGATGCAGAAAACCACCCTCTACAAAAATATTTAAAAGAAATTAAAACTTCTGATGCTTTGAGAAAAGAACTCCCTGAAAGAATTTGTAATCTTTCAAGCGAGGGGGATGAGCTAATGATTGAAGTTGAGAGGATATGGTTAGGTGCTTATGCCTCGTTATTGGGAGATGTTGCTCTTCAAGAGTTATGCTTTGGCGGGCTATGGATTTCTGGCGGGACAGCGCCAAAACATTTCAAAAACTTTAAATCAGATTTATTTATGAAACAATTTTTTGATAAAGGAAGATTAAAAGATATTCTTAAAGCAATACCTCTGAAAGTAATTTTAGATGAAGAGTTAGGACTTTTTAGTGCAGCCTGCAGAGCAAAAATGCTTTTAAACACTACTTAACAAAAAAATGTCTATTCCTGAAGTAGGTAAAAAAATAAGAGTAACAGTACCTTCCACAACAGCTAATTTGGGGCCTGGCTTCGACTGCCTTGGTGCAGCATTAGATTTATATAATGAATTTATTTTCACAAGAATTGAAGGTGGTGGAGATAGATTTGATTTAATAATGGAAAGTACAGATGGTAATCACTTGAGAGGGGGGCCTGAAAACTTAGTTTATAGAGCGGCTCAGAAAGTATGGGAGAATGCAAATATGGCTTCTTTTGCCCTTGAAGCAAGAGTTAAGCTTGCCGTACCACCTGCACGTGGGCTTGGAAGTAGTGCTACAGCAATAGTTGCTGGACTAATCGGAGCAAATGCAATAATGAACTCCCCCCTTAGCAAAGAAAAACTTCTGGAACTTGCGATTGATATTGAGGGTCATCCTGATAATGTGGTTCCCTCTCTATTAGGGGGTCTTTGTTTGACAGCCAGGTCATCTTCTCAAAGATGGAGAATTATAAGATGTGATTGGCACGATTCCATTAAAGCTGTTGTAGCAATACCTGCTATTCGATTAAGCACAAGTGAAGCAAGGAAAGTAATGCCTAAGAATGTACCAATATCTGATGCAGTGACAAATATGGGGGCACTTACTTTATTACTAAACGGCTTAAAGACAGGAAATAATGAATTAATAAAAGAGGGCATGTTTGATAAGCTACATGAACCATACAGATGGAAACTTATTAAAGGCGGACTGGAAGTCAAAGATGCGGCACAACAAGCAGGTGCTTTAGGGTGCGCAATTAGTGGAGCAGGACCAAGTATCTTAGCTTTGTGTAAAAAGGAAAATGGCAAAAGCGTCAGTCAAGCGATGGTAAAAGCTTGGGAGCAGTTAGGTGTGGCAAGTAGGGCACCATTTTTAAACCTTCAAACAACAGGCAGTCAATTTAATACTATCTATAGTAAGTAGTTTTACTTAGACATTTTTAATGTTATAGTCTCAAGCTAGTACAACTTCAACTAGAATAAAAAAATTATTCATTCTATAAATGAATTTAGAATCTTTTCCTTGGCTATCCTCTATTGTTTTACTGCCTTTAATGGGGGCATTAATAATGCCTTTCTTGAATTCGAAGGAAGGAGAAGATAATACACTCCCAAGAAATATCTCATTAAGTTTTTTATTTATAGATTTTTTACTAATAATCTGCGTCCTTTTCCAGAAATTCAATACTGCAGATAGCTCTTTGCAACTTGTAGAAAGAGCTACCTGGTTACCCTCAATAGGATTAGAGTGGTCACTTGGAGTAGATGGCTTATCTGCTCCTTTAGTAGCTTTGAGTGGATTAATTACATTTTTATCAGCTGCCGCAAGTTGGAAAATTAAGAAAAAATCTAATTTATATTTTGCTCTTTTATTAGTTCAAGCATCAGCACAGGCACTAGTTTTCCTCTCTCAAGATTTCCTATTATTTTTCTTGGCTTGGGAACTTGAATTGGTTCCGGTATATCTTCTTATTGCAATTTGGGGAGGGAAAAAGAAATTATATGCAGCCACTAAATTTATTCTTTATACAGCTCTAGCTTCTCTATTAATACTCATAAGTGGATTAGCAATTGCCTTGAGTGGCGATACCTTTACTTTAAATATTACCGACTTAACAAATAAACATGTAACAGGCAGCCTAGCATTGTTATCCTATCTGGGATTTTTAATAGGTTTTGGAGTAAAACTTCCTATCTTTCCACTACATACTTGGTTACCAGATGCGCATGGAGAGGCTAATGCACCAGTATCAATGTTACTTGCCGGAATACTTTTAAAAATGGGAGGCTACGCTCTCTTAAGATTCAACGTTCAAATACTCCCTGAAGTACATCTACAAATTGCACCTGCATTAATTATTCTTGGAATCATTAATATAATTTACGGAGCACTAAATGCATTTGCTCAAGATAATGTCAAAAGGAGAATTGCATGTAGCTCAGTAAGTCATATGGGTTTCGTTCTTTTAGGAATTGGAGCAGTGGATGCTTTAGGGATAAGCGGTGCAATGCTTCAAATGATCAGTCACGGACTTATCGCTGCAGCTATGTTCTTTGTTACAGGCTCATTCTATGAAAGAACAAATACTCTTTCGATTCCAAATATGGGAGGTTTAGCAAAGGTTTTACCAATAACTTTTGCTTTTTTCTTGGCAAGCTCTCTAGCTTCTCTAGCACTGCCTGGCATGAGTGGTTTTATTAGTGAAATAACTGTATTTTTAGGTATCACTAGTCAAGAAGGCTTCAGCTCTCTATTTAGATCAATCACAATTCTTATTGCAGCTATCGGTCTAGTTCTAACACCAATATATCTACTATCAATGTGTAGAAGAGTATTTTTTGGTCCTAGGATTCCAGCACTAGCGACAGTTAAAGAGATGAATGGCAGAGAATTAACGATTGGTTTCAGTTTATTATTGCCCACTTTAGTAATAGGTTTTTGGCCAAAAATTGCCATAAATTTATATGAATCTTCAACCAACGCTCTCAGTCAGCAGCTCACGTTAGCTAAATTAGTTGGGATAATTTCAAAGATTAGTTAAATTTAATTTACTTTAATAAATGGAAACCTCAATTTTTCAATATGGAGAATTACCTGATTTTAAGAAGTTTACTCCAGAAAATATTAGTAAACAATTTCCTAATGTAATAGAAAAAATAAATAAAGATTTTAAAAACATTGAGAATAACCTATCAAACTATTTGATTCAAAATAATTTAAGTTGGGATAAAGTAATTAATCCTTTAAATGAAGTCAATGAAATTCTTAGATGGAGTTGGGGAGTAATAAGCCACTTAAATGCCGTAAATAATTCTGAAAGTCTTAGAGATATTTATGCAAAATTTCTTCCTGAGATTATAAGTTTAAGTAACAAATTTGGACAAAGCAAAATAATTTACGACTCTCTAGTAAAGCTCAAAGAGACAAATAACTTAGATCAAATCAAAAACAGAATTTTAGATAAAGAAATTCTTGAGATGCAACATAGAGGTATTTCACTAAAAAAAATTGATCAGGAAGAATTCAATAATATTTCAGAAAAGCTTGGAAAGCTATCTACCGACTTTAGTAACAATGTTCTTGATGCTACTAACCAATGTTTCTTAATTTTAAATAAAAAATCTGAAGTTGATGGTCTTCCTGAGCGAGTACTTGAATTAATGGCAATTTCTGCTCATAATCACTTAAAGAAGGATGGCGAAGTAAATGTTCAAAATGGGCCTTGGAAATTAAGTCTAGATATTCCAACTTATACATCATTTATGACATATGCCACCGACCGGAAACTTAGAGAAAAACTATATAAATTATTCGTGGGCAGGGCGTCTCAAGGAGATAAAAATAATTCTCAAATTATTGATGAGATATTATCTCTAAGAACTAAAAAGGCCAATCTTCTTGGTTATAAAAGTTGGGCAGAACTAAGTTTGTCAACGAAAATGGCAAAAGAAATTAAAAATGTTGAAAACCTTTTAGAGGAACTTAGAGAACCAGCATTTAAAACAGCAAAAATTGAATTAGAAACGCTCAAAAAGTTTGCCAAAGCTAATGGTTTCCAACAATCTCAAAATATTGAGCCATGGGATATAAGTTATTGGTCTGAACTTCTTAGAAAGGAAAAGCTTAATTTAGATCAAGAATCATTGAGACCTTGGTTCCCTCTAAAAGATGTTTTAAATGGTTTATTTAAACTAAGCGAAAATCTATTTGAAATTAAAGTCGTCGAAGCCACTAATGATGCACCTTTGTGGAATGATGACGTCTTGTTTTTTAATATACTCAATAAAGAAGAAAAAAAAATAGCATCTTTTTACCTCGATCCATATTCTCGACCAGATACAAAAAGAGGAGGGGCTTGGATGGATGAATGTTTAAATAAAAATAATATTTGGAATAATACTCTACCTGTTGCTTATCTTGTTTGTAATCAGACTCCACCATCAAAAGACAAACCTAGCTTGATGAGTTTCGATGAAGTTCAGACACTTTTCCATGAATTTGGTCATGGTCTTCAACATATGCTTACCACTATAAATCTCCCTCAAGCAGCTGGCATCAATAACGTCGAATGGGATGCAGTAGAACTTCCAAGTCAATTTATGGAAAATTGGTGTTTCCATAAAAATACACTTTTAAATATTGCTAGACACTATAAAACAGGAGAAAAATTATCCGATGAAAATTTTGATAAGCTCCTAAAGAATAGAACTTTTAATTGTGGTATGGCTACTCTTAGACAACTACATTTTGCAATTACGGACCTCAGATTACACAGTAGTATTGATAAAAACGAAGGTAAAACAGCAGATGAAATAAGAAGAGAAGTTGCAAAACGAACTACTGTTATTGCTCCAATTCAGGAGGATCATTTTCTATGTTGTTTTAGCCATATATTTGCAGGCGGATATTCTGCAGGATATTACTCCTACAAATGGGCAGAGGTTCTAAGTGCTGATGCTTTTTCTATGTTCGAAGAAGCTGATTTAGAAAACACTGAAGATTTAAAGTTAATAGGAAAGAAATTCAAAGATACAATACTTAGCTTAGGTGGAAGCTTACCTCCATTAGATATATTCAAACTATTCAGGGGAAGAGAGCCAAAAACAAATGCTTTAATAAGGCACTTAGGTTTTTCTGAAGCTAAATAATAATTTCACAGATTATTTTGTCAATCACAGATTTATTTCTTATAAGATTCCTATGTTTATATACTTTTACTGATATTGTTTTTCCTAAATTTAAATTAGTCCACCAGCCAGGGAAAACCATTAGATCCCAATAAGTAAAGAAATTTATACACTGTATATCATCAAGAAAAAAATCATTTTTTGCCAGTTCTTTCAAAAACTTACTATTTATTTTCATTTCTGATATTCCTCTAAAAGGGTACTTAGGTACTAATTGAGCCATCAATGTACCTTTATGAGGGGAACCTATAGATATAAATCTTCTTGTTCTTTTATAACCATTAAATCTTTGAATCCAATACCTACCAATTATCCCTCCCATAGAGAATCCCAAAATATCTAATTCTTTTTCTAAACCATATTTCTCTAAAATTAATTGGTTTAATGTATTAGTCAAATCAATAATTGAAGTCATTCCATATGAATGCTTAAGAGTTGGAGCAAAATATTCAATTCCAATATCATCAAGCTTTGAGGTAAAAGAAGAAAAAATGCTTGAAGTATTCCAAAGACCATGAATCAATATGATGGGATTTCTTTTTTCCAATATTTTTAATTATTTTCCAGAATTCTTACTATTGACACTTTCCCATCAAAACCTGTAATTGGAGGATTGCATTTTGTCAAAATAATTTTAATTTTAGAAAGCTTAAATTCTTGATCAATAATTTCTAAAATTGAGTTTGAATATTTTTCGATTGTGAAACAATATATTTTCTTTGATTGATCTTTTAAAATTTGAACTAATTTTGAATAGTCAACTGTTTTTTTTATATCATCATTTACGGTACAATTTTCAAAATCAGTCCACAAAAATATATCCAAACAAAATAATTGTCCTAATTTCCTTTCTTCATCAAGAACACCAACCCTAGCCCATAGTTTAATATTATCAATTTTTAAAAAAGTTTCCATCTTCAAAATTTTTAAAGATCTTTATGTGTATAGATAGCCTTACCTGATGAAAAATAATCAACTATATGCCCATCGCCTGTTAGGAAATATTTATAAGTTACCAAACCTTCTAGACCTACAGGTCCTCTTGGTGGCAGAGTCTGAGTAGATATCCCAACTTCAGCTCCGAATCCATATCTAAACCCATCAGCAAACCTTGTAGAGCAGTTATGAAAAACACCTGCACTATCAACTACATTCATAAATTTATTAGCCGTACTTAAATTTTCAGTAATAATTCCATCTGTATGTTTTGAACTATATTTTTGAATATGAGTGATTGCCTCATCAAGATCGTCAACAATTTTTATTGATAAAATTAAATCTAAATATTCAGTTTGCCAATCTTCTAAACTAGCTTCATCCTTTATACCTAATTCAACAGATTTTTTATCGCCGATTAATTTAACGTCATTTGAATTAAATAAAGGTATCGCCTTTTCAAGAAAAACTGGTGCAATATCTTTATGCACTAATAAAGTTTCAATGGCATTACATGCTGCAGGATATTGAATTTTACTGTCTAGAGCGACTGATAAAGCCATTTCAAGATTTGCCTCATTATCTATAAACAAGTGACAAATTCCATCAGCATGACCTAGTACAGGAATTCTTGTATTCTCTTGAATAAATTTAACTAATTCATTACTTCCTCTTGGAATTATTAAATTGATATAGTTCTCTAGATTTAACATCGACATACTATCTTTTCTACTTGTAAGTAAGCATATTGCATTATTATCTAGACCTGATTCATTTAACCCCTGTTGTAAGGCATTGACTATTGCAGTGTTTGTTAAATTAGCTTCACTACCACCCTTTAGCATTACTCCATTACCTGATCTTATTGCTAGAGAACTAATCTGCATAACAGCATCAGGTCTAGATTCAAAAATGACCCCTATAACTCCTATAGGAACAGTTTTTCGTTCTAGGACAAGTCCTTTGGAAAGCTCTCTTTTTATTTGAACTTGATTTACAGGATCAGCTAAGTCTCCAACTTTTCTTACCCCATCAATTCCTAAATTTAATTTTTCTTTTGATAACTTTAATCTAGAAAGTAAAGCTTTTGAAATTCCTTTCTTTTCTGCTCTTATATAGTCCTCACTATTAGCCTCTAAAATTGCTTTAGTATTTTTCTCTAGATAATCAGCCATAAAATTTAAGGCTTTAATTCTATTTTGATTTTCAGTCTGACTTATTTTTATTGATGCCAAACGAACTTGATCAGCTTTTTCTAAAAGATCATTACCTGGTTGAGGAACTTCAAAGATATTAGCCATAATATTTTTTAGTTAATTTAATAATAATTCAAATTAACCATTCTTTAAACTAACTTTCTTTCTTACTTAATATCTAAAAAACAATTGAACTTGACTTTTCCAATCCCCATCAGAATCATAAGAACCTAATAATTCTAAGTTTGGATTGGCCTGAAAAGTCAAAATTCCTGTAGGTGGAACGTCATCTCTTCCAGGAACAGTTTGAAAGGCAAAATTTATTGCATCAGTAATATCAAGTCCTAGTTCAGCTACCCAAGCTTGAGAAGAAAATTCCTCATTAGAAGATGATTCCCCATCATTTTCTATATCTAAATTTTCATTAGAAAAAATATTATTTAAGGAATCATTATTTTCTATTAGAGCTGGATATAAAGATAACTGAAATCTTTCACTAAAAGCATCAGCATTATTAAGTTGTGAAATAAATGCTCTATTTATTAAATTTGCAGAGTTACCTCCAATCAAACCTATTATTTGTGATCTGTTATAACTTGGTGTGCTCCTTAATTGGATTCTTTTATTTTCATCTTCAAAAGATAATTGATCTAAAAATCCATCGTAAGATGCTTCAATTTTGATAAGCCTTGTATTGCCAATCCCAACAGCTCCAAAACCATTTGAAATAGCATTTTCATCAAGATCACCTGAGATATTTTTATCCTTATTATTTTCACTAATAGGTATTATGGAATCTGGAACTTTACTAACTAAATTAAAATTAATGTAGGGAACTACTCCACGACTTGGGAAAAATGCAATATAATTTTTTTTATTTTTCAAATATTGTTTTAGTTTTTCTAAATCTTGTAAATTTTCCTGATCAGAGATATTTTTATATTTAACAAGTTTAAAAGGTGTAGTACCTAAATTTGCTCTACCTTTTTTTATATCAATAATTCCCCAAGCATTTAAATCTTTTCCAACTTCACCATTGATACTAAGGTCAAAAGCGGTTTCTAAATAAGCTTGAACCAACTCAGAGTATTGAAGTTTAAAATCCGGTCCGAGTTTTAATTTAAGATTATTAAAACTCAAGTTATCAACATAATTAGGCAAAGTTTCTCCTAAAAGGACTGAATCCAAAATTGTTTCATTTGAAATTATTTCAATATTCTCATTTTTATTCCAATTGAGTTCTGGCCAATCCTTTTTATCTTCTCTTCGTTTATTTTTACTAACTTTTCTTAAAGGTTTTTCTTCAATCTCAGCAACTTGATTTAAAGCTTCTAAATCTTTATCTTTAATCGTGCTAATAAGATTAATATATCCATTATTTAGAGATAGATTACCTCCTAAAACAGGATTTTCAAAAGATCCACTTAAATCTATATCTGAATCTATTAAAAAATTAGAATTGTCTGTCTTTAAAGTAAATTTTTCAGCACAGAAAGCAATAGCTGGTTTATCTAACAAATGTTTTTTATATTGTTCTACTTTAAGATCAATTATCATTGATTGATCTATTACTTTTTTCAAATCTTTCTTTTGATATTCTCCTCTTTCTAATTTGCAAAAAGTTAGATCAGGTATTAAATTAATCTCTGTCTTCTCAGAATCATTCTTACTATAAAAAGGCAAAGAACCTTTTATAAAAATATTCCCAGAATCTTCTGAATTTGCTTCTAGATTTTTGATTTCTAAAGAATCAAAATCAAAAATTATCAAGCTATTAATATCTTTGATAATATTGTTGTAAAAATCAATTTCAGAATCTTTTAGTACGACAAATCCATTTAATATTGGTTTTTTAGTAGTACCTTTTATTATCATTCTAAGATTTGCTTCACCTGCAATAAAGGTAAAGTATTCATCAGCAAAAATATCAATTAACTCAATAAATTTGCCATTACCAATCAATCTTAGATCCAAATTTTCAGAAATATTTGTAGGTATTGTGCCTTTAATTTTAATTGGGATTTCTGAGTCATTTATAAGAATGGAAAAATCGATATCAAAAATAGAATTATTAAATTCAATTAGTCCTTTATCAAATAATATTTTGTTATTTTTTATTGCTGAATTATTGGAAGAGATTTCACTCGAGAAAGATTTTGTATCAAGATTATAAAATAAATTCATATCCAACCCTCCAAGAAAATCCCTTGGTTGTTTTAAAAAGATATTTGCAGCACTTAATGGTAGTTTTTTAATTCTTAAAGAACCATTACCTTTTAATAATCCTCCTTCCAAATCAATAGAAAATTCTTCTTTTTTATTTTGGTTATCCTTTGTAGAGACATTAAGATAACCATTTATTTTTGCATTTAACTTATAGTTTGGTGGACTATCCCCCTTAATAGTTAGCTTTGCATTATATCTACTACTGAATTTATTAAAATATTTTTGCAAGTTAAATTTCTCGCCTAACGCATTATTATTTTCATTAAAGTTTTTTATAAAATCTATCCTCTCTTTCAACGAATTATTATCTTTATTTATTTCTAAATCATCCAAGATATTAGACTTACTTGTTGGAATAACTTTTTTATTATCAAAATTAAAAATATCAACTCCAGTAAGTATCGTCCAACTAGTACTTATATTGTTAAAGTCTAAATTAATTAAATTATTATTATTTGAGTCATATTCGACTTCAATTATTCCTCCATCAATTGGATATAAAGAGGAGTTAACAAAAAAAGAATTCTTTTTGAAGCTGAAATCAAATAATGAATTTGCTAACTTTATATTTCTATACTTACCTAAACTCCAAGCCAGTCTCCCATCAAAATTAGATTGGTCTAAAGATATTGATCCCGCACCATTAATAATTCCGTTAATTCTATCGAATTGATTTTTGCTTATAGATAATTCAAGTTCATCAAGAGGGAAATTATCAGCTCTCCAATTATAACTATCATCTTCTTTAAATATATCTATACTCCCTTTATTTGAGTTGAAAACTCTAATAAAATTTGCATTATCTAGGTTAAGCTTAGAATCAAACTTAACTGAGAGAAATGAAGGGATTGGAGAATATCTATTTTTCATATTTAGCAGAAATTCATTATTGTCATTTTGAATATCTCCCTCCCATATTTCTCTGAAGCGGATACCTTTATAGTGCGGATAATCAACATTAAATTTTATCGAGATATCAGGATCACTAATTTTTCCTTTTAATTCTCCTTTAGCAGTAATGAAACCCCTTATATCATTTTTTCGGAAAATATTTAGATTAGATAATTGAGTTCTATTTATCTTAAAACTAGAATCTATATCCCCAAAATTAATACCTCTTCTATCAAACCAATAAGGTAAACTACTAGATAATTTTATATCTGGATTCAGACTATCAATGTATCCAATACTTCCTTTTAGATCAATATTATTAGAACTTTTATTTAATGGGACATTAAGATTAAAATTTGAAGTCAAAGTTCCATAATTTAAGTTTTCTGAATTTCCAATTAAATTATTTTCTTTACAAAAGAAACTAGTTAAATCTGAATTTATATTCTCTGAGAAAGCTTCCGGTTTTATTTTTAAATTAGTAAAAGAAAATCTTCCTTTGCAAAATGTTTCAGTTGAAAATTTATTAAATTTAAAGTTAGATTTAAAATTTCCTTTTTTAAAACTAATTTTTCTATTCCCAATAATATATTCAGAGTTCTCAAGATCTAACCCCCTAGAAAATAAATCCAGCTTTAAAAAGTCTTGATTTAATTTTGTATTAAATTTAAATTTTAAAAAACCTTTGTCATCAAAATTAGATTTTAGATTTGCAATGATTTCTCTATCATTTGACTTGTAGATAACATTACCTTTTACTTTTGTTTTTAATCCTGAATTTTTAAGCTTTAGAATTGAATATTTTTTTAAGTTAAAATTCAATTCATATTTTGATTTTGATCTTTTTGTACTTCGAGCTTTTTTATACGATTCATCTCTTTTAAAAAAATCTCTATGAATATTAATTTCAGTTTGTTCAGGTATTATTTTTACAATCCATTTTTGTTTTAAAAAAGATCTAAAAGGCATAATACCTACATATACATTTTTAGCTTTAATTCCAGAATCTATATTTTTTTTATCAATAATTTTTGAATTACCAAAAGAAAAACCTAGGAATCTAATTCCGGAATAATCACCTAAATAAACCTTTTTATTTATAGAATTCTCAATACTATCTTCAAGTTCTGATTTCCTAGAATTATAATTATCTCTTAAAAAATTATTTAATAAAAATGTGCCTAAAAATCCTAAAGACAAAATCATGCCTACCAATAGGATTTTTATATTTAAATTTAGAGATCTAATTTTTTTCAATTTAGAACCCAAAAATAGAGTAGGCTTACAAAATATAAGAAATAAATTAGGTCAAAGCCACTAAATGTCTTTTTTTGAACTATTAGAGAACACACCCAAAATTTTCGGATTCTTTGGAATATTCCTTTTAATAGGTACTGTAATAGCTTTTATATTTAATTTTGGTTTTAAATTTCGAATAATTGGAGCAACTATTTTCTCATTATTGCTTTCTTTAAGTAGTTGGGCATTTATACAAAGTTACACTGAAAGAGTTGTAATAGAAGGTGCAAAATATGTTCCAATTGTTTATGATAATGGTTTCGATTTAATTATTGCTAAAGCAAATGATGACTTCCCAGAAGAGTCTATTGAACCAACTTTAGAACAATTATCGAAAAACCTAAGAAAAGGTAGCAGATCCGGTGCGAACGTAAAAATAAAGATAAGGAAACTTGAAAAAATTTCAGAAGATGTAAGCAAACCAGTTGTAATAGGAGAAGTTCAGAAAAATGTTAAAATGAATTAGTCTTTAAATAATGGGAAGCAAAACCTTTTTAGATTTTCTGCCAATTAACTTTAGACATGAGAAATCTTTTTTTACTAAAAATAATCTAAATGACTTCGAAAAACTAAGTAATCTTTCAGACTTAGAAATAAATGCGATTCAAAGAAAATCTCAACTATGTACATTAAATAATTTAAAGAAAATTAGAGCTATAGCTATTTTTAAAAAACAAATTGGGATTTCTCCGCCGGAAGCATATCTACTTTTACATTGTGGTATTGGTTCTATTAAATCATTATCACTATCTACTCCTTACGAATTAGAACGCAAAATTGGGAGATTAGAAAGAAGTCTTAGAGTGAGAACTACGACAGATATAACTTTTACTATCTTAAAAAAATGGATTAAAAGAGCTAATAAAATCTAAAAATCTATTTGAAACCTTGGTTAAAAATATTTTTTTAATGTAGAATTTAGAAAAAGTTAGTAATAATGAAATCTTCTTTATTTTTATTATTTTTGTTTTCGAACTGTTTATACCCTGTTTTTAGTCAATCGAACTTATTAGAAAGCGTAAAAAAGAATCCAGGCGAGGCTATTAATATATGTAATAAGTTTAGAGAGTTTAATTCAAAAGGTATTTCAGCTAGTTCAGATAAAGCTATAGATTATGTATCAAAAAAAAATAAGTTAACACCGGTTAACGCAGAGATCTTTTCTATTTACGTTATAGGGCTGCACTGTCCAGATATTATCTAAAGCTTAAATGTATGTATGGTTCAAGATGGTTTGACAAGTCTCTAGTGCTTAGAGATGGAGTCAGACTTACATCAAGGATTTGGTTACCTAATGGTAATGGGCCATGGCCTACATTATTAATGAGACAACCCTATGGTAGGGAAATAGCTTCAACTATTACTTATTCACACCCTAAATGGTGGGCTTCCAAAGGGTATATGGTAATAATTCAAGATGTTAGAGGGATGGGCGCTTCTGAAGGAGTTTTTAATGGTTTCAAACAAGAAGCTAGTGATACTTCAGAAACTCACGAATGGATAAGATCTCTCAAAGAATGTAATGGAAAACTTGGCTTATATGGGTTTTCATATCAAGGATTTACTCAACTAACCGGTGAATTAAATTCAATGCCTCCCGATTGCTTATCTCCAGCAATGACTGGGATGAATATTAAAGATCATTGGTGTTCAGATGGAGGGGCATATTGGTGGCATAACAATATTGCATGGGGTCTGCAAATTGCAGCACTGAAAATGAAAAAAGAAAATAATTTTCTTGAGTGGAAAAAAATAAGAGTAGCCTTAGAAAACAAAAGCTATCTAAGGGAAGGAATTGATATTTTAAAAAAATATGATCCTAATAGCTTTGTTTTGGAATGGCTTAACAATTTAAATAATGCATACCCCTTTGAAGAATTCAAGCCAATTTCAACATGGATTAAAAAACCTATGTTAATAATTGGAGGACTTTGGGATCCACATTTAAAAGGTGCATTTGATCTTTATAAAAAATCTTTAGAAGCTGGTGGCAGTCCAGAGATAATGATTGGGAATGCTACACATCTGAATTGGTGGAAAGGATCACAAGATTATTTATTAAATTTTTTTGATAAACATTTAAAACCTGATAGAAAATTAAGTTTTGAAGATACTAAAAAAGAGATAAAAATATGGAATATTTCATTAAATAAATGGGACCAATTAGATGATAAATTTTACCCTGAATTTATTTTTGGTCTCAAAAGCAATGGTACAGCAAATGTAGATGTTGAAGATGGAAGTCTGACCATAAATTCAAAAGGATCGGGATGGTTCACAATTGTTAATGACCCATGGAGACCTACTCCGTCTGACGGTGGTCATTTAGGTCCAAATCCTGGAAAGTATAATAGAAATATTATTGATAAACGTTTGGATGTAGGCGTTTTTCAAACCAATTCTTTTAAAGAAGATCAAAATTTCAAAGGCGTTCCCAAATTAGAGCTCCCTGTAAAAAGTGATCAGCCCAACTTCGATATCTGCCTAGCTTTATCTCTTGTTGAAGAAGATAACGAGAAGGTAAACCAATTCTCAACTGGATTCTTAAGAGTTAAAAATTCCAAAATAAATGAAGAATGCATTTATCAAATCACAATGCAGCCAACAAATATTTGTTTAATTAAAGGTAGTAAGCTTAGATTATCTATATCAGCATCAGCTTTCCCCGCTATTGGAGTTAATCCTGGATTTGGGGAGGGAAATATTGGAGCACCTTCTTTAAATCATAGAATTATTACTTTGAATTTTATCCTTAATAAAACATTTATGAAAATGACCCCTTTTTTTAATAAATAATTATTTTTTGGGTTAATCATTTGATATTATTAATCCTTAACATGTACTAGTAATGATAGAGACAAATCAAGCAGACTGGATTAAATCAGAAGCTATCAACCTAGAAAATTGTTGCAATGATAATCCATTAAAAATATTAGGTCCTCATTATTATGAAGAACAATGGGTAATAAGAGTCTGGATGCCTGAAGCAGATGAAGTTAAAATAAACTTTAAAAATAAAACATATAAGGCAGTAAGCATAAACCATAAATGGCTTTTTGAAGCAATCCTGCCTGAAAATCCAAATTCTAATTACGAAATAAATATTTCAAGAGGAGGTATCAATCATACACAATATGACCCCTGGTCTTATAGAGAAGAGTGGATGGGAGAGATCGATAGGCATCTTTTTTCAGAAGGTAATCATCATCATATATGGGAAAAAATGGGAGCTCATCTCATTGAAGAAAATAATCAAAAGGGTGTCATGTTTTGCATTTGGGCTCCAAATGCAAAATCAATCTCGATAATTGGAGATATAAATTCTTGGGATGGAAGACATCATCCAATGCAAAAAAGATTAGGGGGGATTTGGGAACTATTCATGCCAATAATGAAAGAGGGGGACACATATAAATATGAAATAAGAACACAACAAGGTCATATTTATGAAAAAGCTGATCCATATGGTTTCCTTCATGAGATTAGACCTCAAAACGGTTCAATAGTTTCAAAATTGAAAAACTTTAATTGGAATGATAGTTCTTGGATTTCTAATAGAGATTCCTCTAGTCAAATTAACAAGCCAATTTCAGTTTATGAGATGCATTTGGGAAGTTGGCTACATGAATCAACAGATAATAAATATCTTGAAGAAAATGGGGAACCTAGAGACCCAGTGCCCGCTGCAGATTTAAAACCTGGAACAAGATTATTAACTTATCCAGAATTAACTGAAAAACTCATACCTTATGTAAAAGAGAGAGGATTTACTCATATTGAACTTATGCCGATTTCTGAACATCCCTTCGATGGTTCATGGGGATACCAGGTTACAGGCTGGTATGCACCAACTAGTAGATTTGGAGCACCAAATGAATTTAGAGAATTTGTCAAT
Source organism: Prochlorococcus sp. AG-412-C21 (assembly GCA_003214975.1). Taxonomy (GTDB): domain Bacteria; phylum Cyanobacteriota; class Cyanobacteriia; order PCC-6307; family Cyanobiaceae; genus Prochlorococcus_A. Next base: position 9,267 of record QCKZ01000013.1, on the reverse strand, counting down.
AAATGTCATGCAGAGGGCATAGGTGTAATTCTTGATTGGGTACCTGGTCATTTCCCAAAAGATAAGCATGGTTTAGCATTTTTTGATGGTTGTCATCTGTATGAGCATGGGGATTCACGCATAGGTGAACACAAAGAATGGGGCACTTTAATCTTTAATTACAGTAGAAACGAAGTAAGAAATTTCCTAGTAGCCAACCTTGTTTATTGGTTTGAAGAATTTCATATTGATGGCATAAGAGTAGATGCTGTAGCTTCAATGTTATACAGAGATTATTTACGCCCAGATGGAGAATGGATACCTAATGAGAATGGCGGCAATGAAAATACAGAAGCTGTTAAATTTCTTCAACAGGCTAATCATGTACTCTTCCAACATTTCCCTGGGGCACTTTCTATTGCTGAAGAGTCAACAACTTGGCCAATGGTAACCAAACCAACAGACATGGGAGGACTTGGATTTAATTTAAAATGGAATATGGGCTGGATGCACGATATGCTCGATTATTTTGAGATAGATCCTTGGTTCAGACAATTCCATCAAAATAGTGTGACTTTCTCAATAACATACAACTATACAGAGAACTTTATGCTTGCTCTTAGTCATGATGAGGTTGTTCACGGGAAAAGTCACCTTTTGCATAAAATGCCAGGTGATGACTGGAAGAAATATGCAAATACTCGTGCTTTACTAACTTATATGTGGACCCATCCCGGTAAAAAAACAATATTTATGGGAATGGAATTTGGACAAAGACAAGAATGGAATGTTTGGGATGATCTTCAATGGGACTTATTAGAATTTGAACCTCATAAAGGTATCAGAAACTTGGTTGATGACTTAAATGAACTCTATAAAAATGAACCTGCCTTATGGAAAAATGACTTTGATCCTTATGGATTCCAATGGATTGATTGTAATGACAAATCTAATTCAGTAATAAGTTTTATGAGAAGAGAAAATGATACCAATGAGTGGCTAGTGATAGTTGCTAATTTCACACCCAATACTCATGGTTCATATAAAGTAGGAGTTCCTTTAGAAGGATTATATAAAGAGATCTTTAATTCTGATAGTTCTAGATACGGAGGAAGTAATAAAGGGAACATGGGCGGTAAAGAAACTATAAATTACAATATTCATGATTATCAAAATGCTCTGGAAATTGCTTTGCCCCCATTAAGCGTGAGTATCTTTAAACATCAGTCAAAAAAATGACAATTCTAATTTAACTTAGTGCTTCATATAAATGTTCATATAACGATTTTAATCTGCATTGCATTGTAAGATTTTTAAGTTGGAATTTTTAATTTTTTTTTAAAAAACATATCGAATTGAAAAATGGGTGAAAATTTACCACTACTACTTTCTGCCGCATTAGGTAAAAAAGTAAATAGGCCTCCAGTATGGATGATGAGACAAGCAGGCAGATATATGAAAATCTATAGAGATTTAAGGGAGCGTTATCCAAGCTTTAGAGAGAGGTCTGAAAATCCAGAACTATCATATGAGATATCAATGCAGCCTTTTCATGCTTTCAAACCAGATGGTGTGATACTTTTTTCAGATATTCTCACACCTCTTCCAGGGATGGGTATAAATTTTGAAATAATAGAAAGTAAAGGTCCAATAATTGAAGACCCAATAAGAACTCTTAGCCAGATAGAAAATTTAAAAGAATTAAATCCAAGTGAGAGTTTAAGCTTTGTTGGACAAGTTCTTTCTTCACTAAAAAAAGATGTAAATAATGAAGCAACAGTTTTAGGTTTTGTAGGCGCACCTTGGACTCTTGCGGCATATGTAGTTGAAGGTAAAAGCAGTAAAAATTATTCTTTAATAAAATCAATGGCTTTTAAAGAACCAGATTTACTTCACAAACTTCTTGATCATTTTGCAGAATCTATTGGTAAATATCTTAAATATCAAATAAAATCTGGAGCACAAGTAGTACAAATTTTTGATTCATGGGCAGGACAACTAAGCCCACAAGATTATGATATCTTTGCTGGGCCTTATCAAAAAAAAGTTGTTGACATTGTAAAAAAGGAGTACCCTAACACGCCTATTATTCTCTACATTTCAGGAAGTGCCGGTGTAATAGAAAGAATGGCAAAAACTGGTGTAGATATAATTTCATTAGACTGGACAGTAGATATTGAAGAGGCTTGTCAAAGAATACCTAATGAGATAGGAATCCAAGGTAATGTTGACCCTGGCATTTTATTTGGAAATAAACAATCCATAAAAACAAGGATCAATGATACTTTCAAAAAAATTAAAGATAGGAAATATATTCTTAATTTAGGTCATGGGATTTTACCTGGTACTCCAGAAGAAAATGCTCAAACATTTTTTGAACATGGAAAAAAACTAACTTACTAGTCAAAATCTTGGCATATAAAAACTTATTAATAACAGGTGCGAATGGATGTGTAGGCCAATATTTAGTTGATTGGTTTTTAAAAAACACAAAATTCAGGCTTTATCTCATGGTAAGAGATAGAAATAAGTTACCAATTTCTTTTCAAGAAAATAAAAAAGTCAAGTTAATAGTATGCGATATCAGAGAATCAAATAGATATAAACAGGAAATTAGTCAAATTAATTATTTAATACATACTGCTACGGCATGGGGAGATCCCAGAAGAGCCTATGAAGTAAATATTAAAGCTTTTGAAGAATTACTTAAAATGCTTGATATCAAAAAGTTAGAAAAGATTATTTATTTTTCAACAGCTAGCATTCTTGATACAAAAACAGAATTAATGAGGGAATCATTGATTTATGGAACAGAATATATACAAACAAAATACGAATGTTTCCAGAGACTTAGAGAAAGCTCTTTTGCAGAAAAAACATTTGCTATTTTCCCTACCTTAGTTTTTGGAGGAAATCTTGGCAAAAAAAGTAAATATCCTGTGAGTTATTTAACTAGTGGATTGAAAGAAATTGGGAAATGGCTTTGGTTAGCAAGATTTTTAAAACTTGATTCCAAATTTCACTTTATACACGCAAATGATATCGCTCAAATTTGTGGATTTCTTATTAAGAATCATAAAGAAGAGCAATACAAAGGCTTTAGAAAATTTGTTCTAGGTCAAAATTTTATTTCAATTGACGAGGTCATAATTACACTTTTAAAAAGAAACAAGATGAAGAGATATTTTTCAATCCCACTTACAAAAAAAATTCTAAAAATATTATTAAGAATTCTTCCCATCCAAACCACAGCATGGGATAGCTTCAGTATCAAAAAATATGACTTTAATCATGTCCCCATAACTAATCCTGAGACTTTCAAACTTAAAAGTTATGCCAAATCACTCAATGATATTTTCAGAGTATCAAAGTTACCAAGCTGTAATAACAATTAAAACTCTCGCAGTTGGGTACCTAAAGCCTTGTAATATAGATATATAAGTAAATTTTAATTATGTTACGTTCAATCTTTGCTGGGTTATTCGCAATAGTATTAACTCTAGGTCTTGGTATTTCATCAGTTTCAGCTAAGACTGTTGAAGTTAAACTTGGTACGGATGCTGGAATGCTTGCATTTGAACCAAGTACAGTAACCATAAGTGCTGGTGATAAAGTTAAATTCGTCAATAATAAACTTGCACCTCACAATGCAGTTTTTGATGGACATGAGGAATTAAGTCATGCCGACCTAGCTTTTGCACCAGGAGAATCTTGGGAAGAAACATTTGATTCTGCAGGAACTTATGACTACTATTGCGAGCCTCACAGAGGTGCTGGAATGGTAGGTAAAGTAATTGTGCAATAAAAATCTTCTTATTGGTCAATTACCTTTTTTCATAAAAATCCTTATAGTCATACATTAAAATTTGATTAATGAAAATAGTCCCAAGCGAATTTTCTAATTCCGCTTGGGATTGTTTTATTTTTGCTAAGGAAATTGCTTATAAAAATAACCAACAAAACGTAGACTCTGATAATTTATTACTAGCTCTTATAAATCAAGACCACGTTACAAAAAAAATCTTAAAAAAAAATAATGTAAATATTAAAGAGATAGAGAAAGGAATAATGTCTTCGTTAAATTCGAAGGCAAAAATGAAAAATAAACAAGATAATTTATATATTGGCGATACTCTTTATAAAATATTTTTAAAAGCGAATGAAATTAAAAACACTTTAGATGAGGTAGTGATATCAACAGAACACTTGGTTTACGGTTTCACTTATGATGTTGAATATGGATTTCATATTTTAAATCAAAAAAGTATTCCAGAATTTCTTGAAACTATAAAGAAAATGAAGTCAGATCCAGCAGTAAAAAATGACTTTGATATTTCTAATGAATCTTTAGATAAATATGGTATTGATCTTACCCAATCAGCAAGGGATGGGGTTTTAGACCCAGTTATTGGTAGAGATGAAGAAATTAGAAGAACAATTCAAATATTAAGTAGAAGAACAAAAAATAATCCAGTTCTTATTGGAGAACCCGGGGTTGGTAAAACAGCCATAGTGGAAGGGTTGGCTCAAAGAATTATTAATGGCGATGTTCCGTCTTTACTACAAAATAGGCAACTAATTTCATTAGATATGGGTTCACTTTTAGCAGGTGCAAAATATCGTGGAGAGTTTGAAGAAAGAATAAAAAATGTCCTAAAGAAAGTTAAGGAATCAGACGGTAAGATCATTCTTTTTATTGATGAAATTCATACTGTAGTTGGTGCAGGCGCCAGTGGAGGTTCTTTAGATGCAAGCAACCTATTAAAACCTATGCTTGCAAGAGGAGAACTTAGATGTATTGGTGCTACAACCATTAATGAACACAAACAAAATATAGAAAAAGATCCTGCTCTAGAACGAAGATTTCAGAAAATAAAAATTGATGCTCCTTCAATAGATGATACAGTTTCAATATTAAGAGGATTGAGAGAAAGATACGAAGTTCATCATAGTGTAAGAATTTCTGATAATGCTTTGGTTGCAGCTGCCACCCTCAGCGAAAGATATATTAATGATAGATTTCTTCCTGACAAGGCAATAGATCTAATAGATGAAGCAGCCTCAAGACTAAATATGGTTATAACTTCCAAACCTGAAGAAATTGATGAAATTGATCGAAAAGTTCTTCAATTTGAGATGGAGAAATTATCTTTAAAAAGAGAAACAGATGATTTTTCTTTAGAAAGATTAAAAAAAATAAATAACGAACTTATATCACTTAAAGATAAACAAGCCGAATTAAGTGCTCAATGGAAAAAAGAAAAAGATGAAATTGATGAGATTAGCACTATAAAAGAAGAAATTGAATCTATTCAGCTAAAAATAGATCAAGCCAAGAGGAGTTTTGATCTCAACAAAGCAGCAGAATTGGAATTTGGGACTTTAAATTCTTTACAAAAAAAATTGACCGAAAAAAGTGACTCCTTAATTAATTCCAAAAAAAATGGAGAAGCGAGTCTTTTAAGGCAAGAGGTTACTTTTGATGATATTGCAGAAGTTGTCTCTAAGTGGACTTCTATTCCAGTACAAAGCTTAAACCAATCAGAAAAAGATAAGCTTTTAAGCCTAGAGTCCATACTTAAAGAAAAAATTATTGGTCAAAATAGTGCAATTAAAACAGTCGCAGACTCTATAAAGAGATCAAGAACAGGTTTAAACGACCCTAGCAAGCCCTTAGCAAGTTTCCTCTTTTTAGGTCCAACTGGGGTTGGAAAAACAGAGCTAAGTAAAGTAACAGCAAAAATTATATTCGATTCACATTCTTCAATTACCAGACTGGATATGTCTGAATATATGGAAAAGCATTCAGTTAGTAAAATCATAGGTGCACCTCCTGGATATTTAGGCTTCGAATCAGGCGGTCAATTAACAGAAGCAGTGCGTAAAAATCCCTATTCATTGATACTTTTAGATGAAATAGAGAAAGCACACAAAGATATTTTGGATATTCTTTTACAGGTTCTTGATGATGGAATCATCACGGATGGACAAGGTCGAACAATCAATTTCAAAAATTCAATCATTGTTCTCACAAGTAATTTAGGGAGTCAATCAATAAATGATTTGTCAGTTAGGAAAGAAGATACAAATGAAATAAAAAAAGTTATAGATTCTGAACTTAAAAACTTTTTCAAACCTGAGTTTTTAAATAGACTTGATGAAATAGTGATTTTTAATAATTTAGAGTTAAATGATATAAAAGAAATTGCAAAAATCCAGCTTCGAAATTTAGAAAATAGACTTATCAAAAAAAATTTAAAATTTAAAATTACTGATGAGGCAATTAACCAATTGGTCCAAAATAGTTTCGATAAGGCCTATGGTGCTAGGCCTTTAAAAAGAATTATTCAGAAACAAATTGAGACAAAAATTTCTAACAATATACTAAATAATCATTACCTTAAAAAAGACGAGGTTAATGTTTATCTAGTTAATGAAGAAATAATTGTTGATTAAAGATCTAAATTAAAGAGAATAACATTGTTTGAAGTTCAATGGTTTTATTCTAAGATTTAAACCAATCAGGAATTTTCTCATAACTTGCCTTATTAGATTTATTTTCTGTTGATTCTGTTTTCCAACAACAAGTTCTTCCATTATCCTTATCCTTTAAGTATTCATTAGCCCAATCCCAAATTAATTCAGAAGTAAACTCCATTCCCACATTATCCATAATTCTCAAATCTAAAGCATCTAAGTCATGTAATTTTTCCCAGTAATTCAATAAGGGATCATCTTTATTTATCAAGAACGTATGGTCAAATTGCTCCTTTAGTTTATTTTCAAGGGGCCTTAGACTTGAAAAATCTACAACAAAACCATTTTGGTCAAATTTTTTGGCAGTAAACCAAAAGGTGAATGATCTTGAATATCCATGCACAAACCTGCAATGGCCTTCATGGCGCCATTGCCTATGAGAGCAGGGAAAATCCTCATAACTTTTACTGCATGAAAATTTCAGAGAATGAATATCCATCAATCAACTGTTAGGATAATTTTTAATAAAACACATTTAATAGGATTTAACATACCCAACATAATGAATTATTCAACTAATTTTTCGTTAGAAGATCTACACTTTGATAATTATGGATTAATCCCTGCAATAGCACAAGATTGGTTAGACGGATCAATTCTTATGCTTGCTTGGATGAATAAAGAATCATTGACAAAGACTCTTGAAACCAAAAACGTTCATTACTGGAGTAGATCAAGATCCGAAATTTGGAGAAAGGGAGCCACAAGTGGAAGTACCCAAATACTTAAGGAGATAAGATTCGATTGCGATAATGATGCACTAATCCTTTTAATTGAACAAAATGGTTCAGGCGCGTGTCACACAGGTGAAAAAAGTTGTTTTTTCAACGAAATCCAAATTAATCAAAATGATAAAAAAGAGAAAAAAACAACTCCCTTCTCAAATATTTGCTCTGAATTATTCAATACAATTAAGACAAGATTAATAAATCCTTCAGAAAATAGTTACACAAATTATTTATTAACAAAAGGAAGTAATACTATTTTAAAAAAAATAGGAGAGGAATCCGCTGAATTTATAATGGCTTGCAAAGATAATGACAAAAATTCAATCTCGAATGAAGCTGCTGATTTAGTTTATCATCTGCAAGTAGCCCTTATGCACAAAGGTGTTGAGTGGAGAGATATTCTTGCTGTGCTAGAGTCAAGAAGAAAAAATTAAATAATAAATATTCATAATTCATAGATATTTAATTCAAAAATCTTAGTAATAATTAATTAATAATTATTAATTAATTATTAATTAATTATTACATGTATGGCTTATTAATGAATAAACCCTAAGTTGAATATATTAATAAAGAGGTAAATCGTGAGTTCATTAAGCGATTTTCTTGGTGAAATAGGGCGTCACCAACTTTTAACTCCCGAAAGAGAACTCACTATGGGCAGAAAAGTCCAAGAGATGGTGGTACTTATTAATAGATGTCAAGAGGCAGGTGGTAAAGGGTCCGCTTGTGAATATTCCGAAGCTGAAAGAAAAAAGATCAAAATTGGTGAAAAAGCCAAAAATGAGATGATAACAGCCAATCTAAGATTAGTTGTAAATCTTGCCAAGAGATATCAAGGGAAAGGACTAGAATTGCTTGACCTAATTCAGGAAGGAACATTAGGCCTTACAAGGGCTGTAGAAAAATATGATCCCTCTAGGGGACACAGATTTTCCACTTATGCTTATTGGTGGATTAGGCAAGGATTAAACAGAGCATTATCAACTCAAAGTAGAACAATTAGGATACCTGTTAATATCAATGAAAAACTTACAAAATTAAGATCCGCCAAATCAAAGCTTATGCAACTTAAGGGTATTCCTCCTACGAGTAATGAGCTGGCTGAAGAAATGAAAATAACTAAGGAGGAAATTGACGAACTCCTCTCTTGTGAATTGAGAAGTATTACTGTCAGCCTTCAAGGCACTGTTAAATCTAAATCAGATCCATCTGAGTTAGTTGACATTCTTCCATGTGATCAAACTCCTCCCATGGAGTTAGCGGAATTAGCCGAAAGGACAGCTTCTGCTTGGAAGTTATTAAATAAAGCAAATTTAACTGAGAAAGAAAGAAAGATAGTAAGCCTTAGATTTGGTTTAGACGGTTCAAATGAATGGAGAACTTTAGCTGAAGTTGCAAGACACATGAGTTGTAGCAGGGAATATTGCCGACAAGTTGTACAACGTGCCTTAAGAAAACTAAGAAAGGCGGGAATACAGAATGGACTAGTCGATAGTATTAGCTAAAAATTTCCAGTCAAAACATTTAAAATTTCATTTTATAAGGATGAAAGAGAATTACAAAACCCAAAAAGAAATTTATGATGCTGAAGTTTTAGAAAGTTCAACATTTGATGAAAATATCATTATCAAGATTCTTATTAAAGCAGGTAGAACAATTGCAAAGCCTGCCTTAGAAGTTTTGGAAATGGCTATAGATCCTTATACTCCAGCGCAAGTAAGAGTTTCTTTAATGGCTGCGCTAGCCTATTTAATTATGCCATTTGATCTTTTCCCTGACTTTATGCCAATAGTTGGTTTTAGTGATGATTTTGTAGCCCTCACAGCAGTACTTAGTATATGGAGTAAATACATGACTCCTTCAATAAGAGCAAGAGCACTAAACAAGCTCAATAAATTATTCCCTTTTTATTGAATGAGTAAACTATCTCAACAGGAAGAAAAAGAACTAATCTCCTTCATTAAGGATTGGTTGAAATCCCATGGATTTAATCAAAAAGATTTGGCATATGAATTAAATA
>QCKZ01000012.1 GCA_003214975.1 Prochlorococcus sp. AG-412-C21 | reverse complement strand
AAGTAGAAAAAATCAATTATATAAAAAACCAAGTGAAAGTACCATTGAAGTACAAGCAGAAGAAATAAAATAGATTTCTAACCAATTCCAATTTGTCTAAGAATACTTTGTCCAGTAATTAATTCAGTCCCCAAACCAATCAATATACCCATCATGGCCATACGACCATTCCATGTTTCGGCAAAGTTTACGAAGCCAAACCTTGTTTGCTTGTCATCATTCATAGTTAACTATTTTTATTCATTTACATCTTAACGTTTAGAGGAGGAATTTATGAAAATAGTAAATTAACTATTTAATATGTCTAACACCATCAACAGGACGATATTCAATTCCAGTTAATTCCTCATAAATGATTGCTGGCAATCCTGTATCAAACATTGTTTGCAAAGCTTCCTTAAGCATAGGATTCCAACCACCAGTACTTACTTTTCCATGTCGTACTGTCCAGTCCCAAGTTCCTTGGAGATCTCTTGGAATTCTTCCTTCTCTATCTCTTCTAGCGACTAAGTCTAAAGATTCTACTAAACCAACAATTATTGGATCTTTACCATAAGAAGGGGTTAGGCTAAGTTCAAGCCTCACAGGATCTTCTTTGACCATTTTCAAACGAAACCTTGGTGGTAACTTAAGAGATCTTATGACCGATGATACAATTTTTGTTCTTAATTCCAATTTCTTTACCTTAAATTTTAATTCTATTAATCAGTTGTTGAACCCTTTTCTTCTAATGTAGAGTCATTATCATTTGAAAATCTTACTGTTAATAGTTCCTCTTCTGTTATGTTTCCAGACTTATCAAGAAGTTCTGGATGTATCGTGTATGTCTTTTGTTGAAAATTTGATCTATTAAAACGTTTTTTTTCTTGACCAGATATACCCCAGCCGTTGGACATGACTTTAAAAGCTTTCCAAACTAGATAGGTTAGAACTGCAGAATATATAATTGGAAATAAGAGGGTCATCTAACTTATTAATTTGCATTATGTTTAATATAATAGCTCGAAAAAAAGAAAATTAGCTATTTTATTTTAATAAATTTTTTTCTTAACTAAATTAATTTTTTTAGTAGTTATAGTTAAACTACACAAATATTGTGTGTCAAATGTATTCGAAAAACATAAGAAAATCAAAATTGAAAAGCTACAATCATACGAAATTCTTACTATATTCAACAATTACAATGGGAATTTTATTTCCAACAAATATAATATCTCAACCATTTATTAATCCAAAATTTAATGAAATCAATAATTATTCAAACAAATCATTCATAACTAAAGCTGTAGAAAAAACCGGTTCTTCCGTGGTGACAATTGATACTCAAAGATATGTTAAAAAAAGAAAATTTCCAAGAAATTCTCAACTATTTATAGACCCATATTTTGAAAGATTTTTTGGATTCGATTTCCCTCATGATAACCAGCCAAGTATAGAGCAAAATCAAGGGAGTGGATTTATATTCGCAGATGGACTTGTAATGACTAATGCTCATGTTGTCAATGGATCGGATAAGGTAATTGTTGGTTTAACCAACGGCAAAAAATTAAAAGCAAAACTTATAGGACAAGACTTTTTTACTGATATAGCTGTGCTTCAGATTGAAGGGAAAGGACCTTGGCCAAAAGCACAATTGGGTGATTCAACAAAAATCAAAGTTGGTGATTGGGCAATCGCAGTTGGAAATCCATTCGGACTGGAAAACACAGTTACGCTTGGAATTATCAGTAATCTAAAAAGAAACGTCACTCAATTAGGAATATACGATAAAAAACTTGAGTTGATTCAAACTGACGCTGCTATCAATCCTGGAAATTCTGGAGGTCCACTACTGAATAGCGATGGAGAAGTAATTGGTATTAATACCTTGATCAGATCAGGTCCAGGAGCGGGTTTAAGTTTCGCAATCCCAATTAATAAAGCTAAGGAAATTGCCTATCAGCTAATAAATAATGGCAAAATAATACATCCTATGATTGGTATAAGCCTAATAGATGAAAGTAATTTTGAAACAAATAATAATGTAGTCAAAGTAGGATATGTAGTACCCAATAGTCCAGCAGAAATAAGTGGAATCAAAGTAAATGACATAATCATAAAAGTGGGTAATAAAAATATCGAAAAAGCTTCAGATGTTGTAAATCAAATAAGTAAAAATGGAATTAATAAAGCAATAAATATATTATTGAAGCGAAGTAATAAATTTATTAGGTTAAAAGTAATACCAACTGATATTACTAATCTAAAAAATAACTAAAAGTTTCAAACGTCATTCTGTTTAAGTGTTTCCACACACCTAGAAAGACAATTACCATTTTTAAATCACAGGTTGAAATGCACTCAAAATAACTTTCAATAGAATCAGAAATTTGAAACTGTTTTTCTTGGAAATCATAATTTTTCATATAAATTATTAAAACTTATTTGTATATTTTAAAAATTAAACAAGAACGGTACACTAAGTGAAGTTGAATGAGGATATTGCTAAGCCAAATTTAAAATTTGTTAAAAGTAATCAAATTTTTTGAAAAATAATTATTTATTAATTACTAATTTTTAGACTTTTTATTTTTTTTCTAAAAAATATTCGTAATTACCATCATATGAAAATAACTTTGAATTTTTAATTTCGATAATTCTATTTGCAACCTTTGAAATAAAATATCTATCATGAGAAATAATTAATAATGAACCTTTATAATTCTTAATTGCTAATTCTAAATTTTCTTTAGATTGCAAATCTAAATGATTAGTTGGCTCATCCAATAACAGAAAATTACTCGGATTCATAATCATAAGAGCCAATGCTAGTCTTGCCTTTTCTCCACCACTTAGTTGTTTAATATATTTAAAAACAGTTTCATTTTGGAAGCCAAAACCTCCTAAAAATGTTCTTACTTTTTTTTGTGACCATTCTGGAGATTTATTACATATTAAATCAATTACCCTTTCCTCAAGTGCAAGTGCTTCAGCTTGGTTCTGTTCATAATAGCTAGTAATTATATTATGTTTACCAAGATTAATTTCTCCAATTTCAGGGGATATTTTTTTCATAATAATTTTAAGCAATGTAGATTTACCGGAGCCATTAGGTCCTAAGATTGCAATTTTCTCCCCCGAAGAAACTTTTAAATTAACATCTAAAAAAAGAATTCTATCTTCATAACTATGAGACAAATTTTTCATATTAAGAACTAATTTTCCTGAGCGGGGACAATCTGGAAAATTAAAAGCAGGACTTTTAGATTTTGCTCTAGGAGCCTCAATTCTAGAAATCTTTTTTAATTGTTTTTCTCTACTCTTGGCTTGAGAACTTCTAGTTGCACTAGCTCTAAATCTGTCTATATACTTTTTCTGGATCTCAATTTCTTTTTGTTGTAATTGATATGATTTATTTTGTGATTCTTCATTTAAAGATTTCTGTTCAACAAAAAAAGAATAGTTCCCATTATATATTTCAGATATTCCTCTATCTATAAAAATTATTTTTTTACATAATTTGTCTAAAAAATATCTATCATGACTAATAATAATAATTGCAATTTTAAGGGACGATAAATATTCTTCCAACCAGAAAATAGTATCTAAATCTAAATGATTTGTTGGCTCATCAAGTAAAAGTAAATCAGGTTTTTGTAAGATTATTTTTCCAAGTGCAACTTTCATCTGCCAACCACCTGAAAAATTGCCAACTAATTTATCAGCATCTTCGATAGAAAATCCTAATTTTGGCAATATTTTTTCTACATCAGATTGCATTTTATAGCCACCTAAAGCTTCAAATTTTGCTTGATATTTTGCGAGTTTATTTACTAATGTTTCAAGTTCATTGGAATTGTTTTTAATATCCAATGATTTCATTTTATTCTCAATTTCTAAAAGTTTAATGGCAACAATTTGTATATCTTTGAAAGAACTTTCTAATTCCTCTCTCACTGAACAATTCAAGTCACAATCTAACTCCTGTTTTAAATGGGCAATTTTAGGATTTCCCTCTTTAATGATCGATCCACTTGTTTGATCTTCCTCTCCAATTAAAATCTTAAATTGGGTTGATTTACCTGCACCATTAGAACCAACTAAGCCAACTTTTTCTCCTTTCTTAATCTCCCAATTAATATTTTTTAAAACAATATCTGTGGAATAAATTTTGCTTACACCTTCAAATCTAATCACTGTTTTAAAAATAGAATTTACAAAATCTGCGGCTTATTTACTAAAAAATATTTTGTGGAATAAAATTGGATTATGAAAAGAATAGAACAAATTGTAGTAATTTTCATAGCTGCAGCTCTTGCAATTCCAAGTTATTGGTTTTTTTGGACTTTAGCTGGTGGAGGTGGCTACAACAAAAGAATAAAACCTATGACGAATCAAAACAATAATTATTCGAAACCTTTTCCTAAAGACCTCCTCGAGCCTTAACTAACCACATTTTAGTAGCCTCGTCATCAATAGTACTCAAATATTCAATAACCTCTTCTTTGGTGACAGCAATATTTAACTCGTTGCCAATATCACATATTTTATCTAAGGCTTTTTTAGGATTAGTCAAGGCTGTCATAAACAATATTTGTTTCTTTTTGGAGTCGTTTGCTATTAACTTATAGAGCTTTTCGGCATTACTGGACATTTTTTTTAAATCTATTTATTAATAGATTATTACTTCAAGCTACATTTTGTTCATTATATTTATTAATAGATAAATCATTATCCGTATCTTTTATTTCTTTTGCTGATGCATCTGCCATACTTCTAGCATCTAAACATAATACCTTTCTAAGTTTCGCAAAGTTAGCTGCATGAGATTTTCTACCATCTTTTTGAGCAAAATACTCAGACTGTTGAAGAATATGGTGAAGATGAGTTAACAAATATGGACTAATGACAGCTGATACCAAAACATCACTGTTTTCAGTATCATGCGATTCAGAATTAACTAATCTTTTTTTCTTTTTATCAATTATCGACCTTTTAGGTGAATCAAGTTTTCTTGAATTTTTCATAAGGCAATAAAAACAATTAATTGATACGGACATATATTTCCTTACTAAATAATATACACAAAGATAGTATCCTTGACTAACTGTGTATAATAATAAGTAACAGTTATACACTTTAACTCATGGCTACCCGGCAAAACTCAACAAATGGGAAGCCTAAATCCCCTAGAATTCAAGTAGTGCTTCCAGAATTAATATGTGAGCAACTGACTATTTTAGCCAGTAATGAATCTAGGACTGTTAGTAACATGGCAAAAGTGTTAATACAAGAAGGTATAAAAAAATACTTCGAGAAAGAGGGCGAATCACTTGTCTCATTAAATAATTTAAATACTGATAAATTTAGAGACGAACTTGAAAAACAAAGCGTCAGAAGATTAAAAAGAGCTCCTCAAAGGATTCGATACTATAAAAAATCGGATTAAAAATAATTAATTTTGAGGCAATTTTTGCAAATCTGCAGTTTTTCCCATAACTACCAAAATATTTCCTCTTTCCAAAATATATTTTGCCGGAGGATTTACTGTTAACTCTTCAGCGGGTCCTGCTGCAAGAACATTTACTAAATAATTTTTCCTCAAATTTAAATCTCTTAAAGATCTTCCAATAAATTCTTCTGGAACAGTTATTTCATCTATACCAGTTTGGTTATCTAGTTCCAATCTTTCAATTAGATTTGGTCTAACCAGTTCTAAACCTAATCTTTCTCCTTGCATTCTGGAAGGGAAGACAACTTTGTCTGCACCTACCCTTTTTAACATTTTTTCGTGCAAGTCACTCGTAGCTCTTGCTATTACCCTTTTTACTTTGCTACCTTCACTATCCTTAGCAATAAGTGTTGTAGTGATACTTGCCTCAATAGGTTCACTTATACCTACTACAACAGTATTCATTTCAAGTATTCCAGATTCCTTCATAGACTCTTCATCAGTACAATCTACAACTCTAGCTTCTATCGAAGGTTCCAATTGTCTCAAATCATCAATAGCTTTTTCCGAATAATCTGCAGCCAAAACATCTGCACCGTTACTTATAAGTTCTCTACAAACAGCAGTCCCAAATCTTCCAACACCAACAACCGCAAAAGTAAGGGCTTCTTTTTCTCTCTTTTGAGACCACTGCCACCAATCAGCCATAATAAACTCAGTTAATCCTATACATAAAGATCAGCCCTAGGATAGCCAATTCTCTTTTGTCTATCTATTCTACTCTTATAAAGAGCCTGCCACAGCGCACTTAATAGCAAAAGTATCCCAAGTCTGCCAACAAACATACCGATAATAAGAATAAATTGGCCGAAATGATTTAATTTTGCAGTTAAACCAATATCAAAACCAACTGTTGCAAATGCAGATATGCAAGTGAACAGAATTTCTAGGAATGTGAAAGATTCTTTTTTAACAAAAGTATTAGTTGTACTTAGCAGCATTGCCATTAAAAGAACGAAAAGCAAAGATCCAACTGTAATTCCAACTGCCTTTAGAATAACTTTATCTGAAATTAATCTATTGCTAATTATTACATCTTTCTGACCTCTTAAAGTTGATCTAGTTGCAGCCATTAAAGCAATAAATGTAGTTGTTTTTATACCTCCACCAGTACCTCCAGTACTTGCTCCAATAAACATAAGTGTCATTAATAACAAGAGGCCCGTATCTGAGATAGAGTTTAAGGAGATCGGGTAATTTGTAAAGCCTGCAGTTCTTGCACTCACTGTTTCAAAGATTGACGATGATAACCTTTCAAAGAAATTCAAATCATTAAAAAATTGACTATTTAACAATGATTCAGTTATGAAGAATCCTAATGATCCAAATAATATTAGAGACAAACTTGTCCTAATAACTAGTCTGGAATGAAGGCTCAATTTTTTATATGAAAGATTTTTTTTATTACTCCAAATATCATCAATAACCCGCCATCCCAGTCCACCCATCACAATAAGAAAAACAAACACACTATTAACCAAAACATTTGTTCTATAGTCTTGAAGACTATTTGACCATAAAGAAAACCCTGCATTGTTATATGCAGATATGCTGTGAAAAATCGAAGACCAAAGTCTTTCCCAATTATTTTGAATATCTACAAATCCGAAAAAATATAAAACAATTGCGCCAAAAGATATGATACAAGTTGCAGTTATGACAATACTTTGAAAAGTTCGTCCAATTCCGCCAACTCCAAATTCATCTAGAGTCTTTCCTTTGTCTAATCTAGTTCTAAGCTTTGTCCCCTTTACAACGAAACCTTGAAGGAATGTCGTAATAGCCATTAATCCTAGCCCACCTGATAAAAGCATGAAAGCCAAAAAAACTTGGCCAAAGAAATTCAAATCAGCACCAATATCTATTATGGTTAAGCCAGTAACTGTTATGGCAGAAGTAGATGTAAAAAATGCCTCCCACAAACCAACCTTTGAAGATGAACACAAAGGAGAACTCAAAATTAAAGTTCCAAAGAAAATAATAAACAAGCCGGTAACAATAGTAAATTGAGGTACAGATAGTTTTCTGTAAGCATCTTGTAACTTAAAAACATTACTGGTGAATTTCACTTTATTTATCTGAAATTTAAAATTATCAATCCTGGCACTATAAAGGACATTATAAGTGTTAATCCAGCTCCGTATTTTGCAATATCAAAAAATCTATATCTTCCAGGACCGTAAACCATTAAATTAGTTTGATAACCCATTGGAGTCAAAAAAGATTGACTTGCTCCAAATAAAACAAGCATTATTAAAGCGTTAGGTGATATTCCTAAAACATTTGAGAATTCAATCGCGACAGGTAAAATTAAAGCAACCGAAGCAGCATTACTAATAAATTGGGTAAGAATAACAGTCGATACAAAAATTACGACAAGTGCAAAATATAGAGGCATTCCATCAAGAGCAAAATTGAGATTGACTGCTATCAAATCTGCTAATCCTGTTAATTGCATAGCAACACTAAAGCTTGATAATGATCCCAGCAATAAAATAACGTCTAGCCTAATTGATTTTTGTATTTCTGCAGGTCTTAAGCACCCAAAAGCAACCATTGCAATAACTGCTAAAAGAACTGAACCTACTAATGGAATATTAGTAACTGAAGGCAAAACTACCATTCCTATTGCAATTGCGATCGAAATAGGTTTTTTTATCAAGAAAGGTAAGTCATCTTCGAATTGATCTAAAATAAGCAAATCATTACTGGCCTGTAGACCCCTTATTGAATCTAACGGCGCTTGCAATAATAAAACATCGCCAGCCCTTAAAACAGCTTGACCTAATCTTTCCTGCACAGTTTGCTGACCTCTTCTCAATGCCAAAACTGTTGCATTATGACGCTGCCTGAATCTTAATTCTCTTAAACTTGCACCAGCTAGAGTTGAGCCTGCTGGCAACAAGGCTTCAAAGGTTTTAGTACCTTCATCATCTGAGAACAAATTAGCTCCTCCGAAAGATCTTTTATTCTCTCCTAATAAAATGGTATGTTCCTGCTGCAGTCTAAATAAGTCTGCTCTCGTAACACGGATTATTAATCTATCATCCGGTTCAATCTTTCTATCTGCCAAAGGGGGAAGAATAACTTTTCCATTTCGTTGCAACTCCAGAACATCAACATCAAATCGTCTTTGCAATCTACTATTTCTAACAGATTGTCCAACTAATTCTGATGAAGAGGGAATAGTAACTTCAGTAAAATAAATATTCATATCACCATTTTTAATAAAATCCTTATCTCTACCTCTATCTGGCAAAAGCATATCAGAAACAAGAATCATGTAGGTTGTGCCTATCAGCCAGACCGGAATTCCAATTGAAGTCAAACTAAATAATTCTAAAGTTCCATAACCTAATTGCTGACTAATATCACTTACGAGAAGATTTACTGAACTGCCTAATAATGTCAGAGTTCCTCCTAGTAAAGTAGCAAAAGAAAGAGGTAATAAAACCTTAGATGGTGATATATTTCTCCGCTCGCACCAACCTTCAATTAAAGGTAACAAGGAGGCAACTACTGGAGTATTAGGAACAATTCCAGATATTGGAGCAATCAAGAAAGCTATTAATGAAATTAATTTCCTTGGCGTTCTAATACTTTCAGAAGAAATCAATTCTCTTACTCTGTCTAAGGCACCACTTTTAAATAATGCAGAGGAAACTGCAAATAAACCCATAAGAGTAATTAAGGATGGGCTGCCAAATCCAGCTAAAGCTTTTTCAGGGGAAAGAACCCCTGTAGCTATAAATATTCCAACACATAACAAACCAGTCAATTCTGGCGCAATAGTATTTTTGATAAACAAAATTACTGACATTATTAAAACAACTACCGTTATAAACGCATCAAAATTATTACTAACAACTGCGATGAAATTCATATCAAACTTATTTAACTCAATATACCCAAAAACAATATTTCAAAAAAGCTTAAGTTAAATTATCTTTTTTAAAAAACTTTTTAAGAATAGATTTTTTTTGGAATATCCATGAAGATGCAGATTTTAAGCTTTCAGTAATATCAGGGAGTTTTGAAGCATATATAAGTCTCCTTGCCTCAAAAGCCAATTTCCCTGACAAAGTAATACCAAGACCAGAAATTGATGCTTCCCCTATTCCTAAGCTAATCATTTCACCATTATCTTTAAATTCAAAAGGTAAAGGATCTTTTCCTTGAATTAATAGTGCTAGATTTTTAGCGAGATGATTTCCTTCCTGCATAGCAACCTGAGCTGTTATGGGTAGATCCTCCATCCCTGAAATGATTGAAATATCGCCAATAGCAAAACAGTTGTTATGATTTTCTATTTGCAATTGATTATTAACTAAAATTCTTCCATATTTTTTTGTTATGTCATCGGTTTGCAAATAAGACAAATTTGGTTTAACGCCTGCAGTCCAAATAACAATATCTTTATCCAAAGAATTTATTTCATCCTCACTAGAAATAATAATTTTAGTTTCTGAGACTTCTTTGACTGTGGAATTTAAAAAAACATTAATTTTTCTTTTTTCTAATGCCCTCTCTGCTTGTTCTCTATTAAAAATTTTATTTCTATTAAGTATTTCATTAGATTTTTCTATTAAATTAATTTCAAATTGATCTATAAATATATCTTTAATTTTGCATGCCAACTCGATACCAGAGGGTCCACCTCCAACTATGAATAATTTTTTATGAAGCGAAGTTTTTTGTGATTCTTTTAAAAAAGATTTTAATTTATTTAGGTCATGAAAATCATTAAAAAAATAACAATTTTCCTCTACACCTTTTATTAAAAAACTATTTGGTAAAGATCCTGTACAGATTACAAGATATTGATAACTTAATTTTAAGTCTTCACTAAATTCAAGAATATTTTCTTTAAAGGATATCTTTGTTAAACAATTTTTTAAAAAAGTTATACCTGCATCAGAAAAGATATTTGCAAATTTTGGCGTGGCCTCCCAAATTCTTATTTCTTTACTTAAAACTTCATACATTAAAGGTTTAAATATAAAGTTTGATGCAGAATCAACTACAAGAATCGGTAAGGAAGGATTAAGATTCTTCAAATTCAAAGCGACTGTCATCCCGGCGAAACCTGATCCAACTATTACTATTGGTTTTTGTATTGATTGCATTAGCTAAATATTGTTATCAGTAAATGTATTATTAAACTATAGGAATAATTTTCAAATTGAGCGAAATAACATTAATCTCATAACCAACTTGAAAAATGATTGAAAAAATCCATAAAGATATTCAACCTGAATTAATAAAGGAATATAATCAAGAGCTAATAAATATGAAGGCTCAAGAAATTCTCACATGGGGTCATAAAAAGTTTGATAATCAATTCGCAATTACAACAAGTTTTGGTATACAGTCGTCAGTCCTTTTAAATATGGTTAGTAAATTATGTCTACAAAAAAAAATCAAAATATTTTGGATAGATACAGGGTATCTACCTCCAGAAACATACCATTACGCTGAAAAGCTCATTAATGATTTATCCTTAGACATCAAAGTTCTACAAAGTGAATTATCCCCAGCAAGAATGGAGGCTATACACGGAAAACTTTGGGAAACAAATAAAGCGAGTGATTTAGATAAGTATCATGAATTGAGAAAGATAAAACCTTTAGAAAGTGGTCTAGAAAAATATAACGTTCACTGCTGGGCAAGCGGTGTTAGATCAAGGCAAACAGAACACAGAAAAGAAATGAAAGTCCTGGATGTAATTCGTCAAAGACTTTCTTTAAGGCCTTTATTAAATTGGACAAATAAAGATATTTTTTACTACATGGAAGAAAATAATTTACCTGCCCATCCACTTTTTGGCAAAGGTTATTCTAGTGTAGGTGATTGGCACTCAAGCAATCCCGATAGTATCGAAACCAAAGGCAGAGCAACAAGATTTGGGGGGATTAAACAAGAATGTGGAATACACACTAACAATTAAATTGATCATAAAAAAATGGTCTCAGATATAAATTTTTTATTAGTGGGCAATAGTAGGCTTCATTGGGCAAAATATTCTCAAAATCAATCTAAATTCTTCCATACCAAAAAAGAGCAGAAAGTTCCGGAAAATATAGATCTTGATCAGTTAATTTGGGCTTCTGTAGGAAAATTACCAAATTTTTTGCTGAAAAAAGATAATGAAATAAAAACCAAAGATATTCTATTATCAAATCTCCCTGATTATTTTGGAGTTGATAGAGCTCTTGCCTGTCTTGCAGCTTTAAATATTATTGCAAACCCTTTAAAAAAAGATTTGCTAATTGCAGATTTTGGAACAATATTATCAATAACAAAATTAAATCCAAATGGATCTATTATCGGTGGCCAACTTATTCCAGGTTTTCTGACACAATTAAAATCAATGGAACAAAACACAAAAAACCTAAAAGTTCCCCAAAAATATGAAATTCCAACGAAAAATTTTTTAATAAATACAGAAGAATCAATTTTAAGAGGAGTAATAAACTCCCTTACTGGAGTCATTAATAGTTCTTTTAATCCACTCGATGATATCTTGATAACCTGTGGAGGAGACTCTGAATTCCTTACAAAATCTCTAAAAACTCAGAAAAAAAATATTATCAATGCTCCTAATTTAGTTATGGAAGGAATGATCATTCACCATCTATCTCCCAAGCATTTACTTTAATCCGAGGTCAGCAATTATATGATCAGCCATTATTGCTGCTTTTACTTTAAAGTAAATTTTTTCAATATTACCATCAGTATCAATCAAAAATGTATTCCTCATCATTCCCATATATTCTTTTCCCATAAATTTCTTAAGTCCATAACTATCGTAATCAGAAGAAACTTTAAAAGGCTCAGGATCAGTTAAAAGAATAAAAGGTAAATTAAATTTTTCTATAAACTTCTGATGAGAAAGTGCATTATCTTTACTTATACCAAGTACAACAATATTATTTTTCTGAAACAAATCCCAATTTTCCTTAAAATTGCAAGCTTCTTTAGTACATCCTGGAGTATTATCTTTTGGATAAAAATATAGTATTATTCTTTTACCTTTAAAATCATTAAGAGAAACTTCTTTCTCAAAAGAATCTTTTAATTTAAATTCTGGTGCTTTGTCGCCAACCTTAAGAGCCATTGAAATTATTAAATGAGTATGAATATAAAATACCAAAAATTTGGTTTTATGAGATTAAAGGTGTACAAGATGTCGCAACGTTCGAGGAATTTAAAACTGCAAAAAAATTGTCAGGTTTAAGATCAAAGGTTTTTTTAGAAACAAGAGCTTATTTAAGAAAATCACTATCAACACTTTTTGATTTAGATCCCCTAGAAATTCCTATAAATGCTCATCCTGGAGAACCTCCAACATTACCTCCTGGAATGGGTAATATAAGTTTAAGTCATTGCAAAGATGCCATAACTATAGTCTGGCATAAAAACAAAATAGGGATAGATATTGAGAGAAAAGATAGAGATTTTAACCATGTAAAATTTGCGAAAAAATATTTTTTTCATACCAATCAATCAATTCATAAAAAAAAGAATTTTACTAAGAATATGATATTAAATCAATGGTGTGCAGTTGAAGCGGCTATAAAATGGGATCATGGAAAATTAGCTCAAGACATAAACCATTGGCAATATTTTGAAAAGCCAAAAGAGTTAATACATAAGAAGAAAAACATACATTTAAAGTATTCACAGATTAATTTCCATAATTGGACTATTGCTTTAGCCTATAAAGAAAAAACTTCTTTAAATCCTGAAATTATTTGTTGTTCGGAAAATTTTTAGTTTTCTTTTTTTCTAAGCAATTCATCATATTTAATTTTCTCCCACCCACTATTATTTGATTCCCATATTTTTAAACCTCTAACAGATTTAGGAAGATATTCTTGTGCAACCCAATTGCCTGGATAATTATGAGGATTGCTATAACTATTAGAATTATTTTTTAAATGACATGGAACTTCAAAAGTATTGATAGATTTGATTGTTTCGATTGCTTTAAAAATACTTTTTGTACTATTACTTTTTGGAGATATAGCTAAATATAAAGAAGCTTGCGTTAAAAAATATAATCCTTCAGGAAAACCAACTCTATCAAAAGCATCACAGCAGGATTGTACAACTACTATGGCATTAGGATCAGCGACTCCAATATCTTCACTGGCAGATATAAGTAGTCTTCTAAAAATAAAATTATAATCTTCACCAGCCTCCAGCATATTTGCAAGCCAAAATAAAGTAGCATCTGGATCAGAACCTCTTATGGACTTGATAAAGGCACTTATTATATCGTAATGATTTTGACCATTTTTATCGTAAACAATATTTTTCTTTTGAATTGCATCCTCTGCTATTGAGAGATTAATATTTATTTCTTTAGCATCATTTTCAGCAGTTGTTTCTATAGCCATCTCTAGAGCATTGATTAATGTTCTTGCATCACCGCCAGAAAATTTAATTAAATGACTTATTGCTTCCTGGGTTAAATAAACCTTTTTTGAATCTTTTTGTTTTGAATAGTGAGTTGTGACTTTTTGTATTACTTTCTTCAAATCATTTTCAGCCAAAGGAAGTAATGTAAAAATACGAGACCTACTAACAAGCGCTTTATTAACAGCAAAGAAAGGATTTTCAGTTGTAGCACCAATAAAAGTTATAGTTCCATTCTCTATTGAAGGTAATAGAGCATCTTGCTGAACTGATGTAAATCTATGAACCTCATCGATAAATAAAATTGTTTTTCTTTTAGAATTTATTAATCTTTCTTTTGCATTAGCGATTTCATTTCTTAATTCTTTAACACTTGATAATACTGCATTTAATTTAATTAATTTTGAACGAGTATTAAAAGAAATAATTTCAATGAGAGTAGTTTTTCCAACACCAGGAGGGCCAGAAAAAATAAAATTACTAATCTTATCGTTTAATATTGCACTTCTTAAAAGCGAATTTTCATTCAAGATTGATTGTTGACCAAAAAAGTCTTCCAAATTCTTTGGTCTTAATTGATCAGCCAAAGGAGCATTATTTTCTATTGGAGAATGATTAGTAAATAAATTTTCTGAAAACATATAAATTAAATCAAACAATCATTACTTTAAAGTTTATGTAATTACTGTAGGAGTTTCCATTTGAGTAAGTTTTGAAATGTTTAATAAATGATCTAAATCATCTATTAGAGGTTTCAAAGCGACTTGTGGATTTAACGAAAGATTCTGTTGAGGATTGAAAAATTTCTCGAAGTAGAGTCTTAATGTTGCACCCTTAGTTCCAGTTCCAGAAAGACGTACAACTACTCTGGAATTATCATCAAGAATCAATCGTAAACCTTGATTTTCACTTAGGGAATCATCAACAGGATCTAAATATGAAAAGTTATCTGCAACTTGAACTAAATGGCCTGCAAAATTACTGCCCTTTAAATTGTCAAGCATAGAAGTTAGATTACCAAAAATTTGATTAGCAATATTTGAGGGGATTGCCTCGTAATCATGTCTTGAATAATAATTCCTACCAAATTGTTTCCAATGATTCTGCATCAAATCACTTATGGAACATTTTTTTTCAGCTAAAACTTGTAACCAATACAAAACTGCCCATAATCCATCTTTCTCCCTTACATGGTTACTCCCTGTTCCAAAACTTTCTTCGCCACATAAAGTAATTAAATTCGAATCTAAAAGATTTCCAAAAAATTTCCAACCAGTAGGTGTTTCAAAACAAGGTATATTTAATGCTCGCGCAACATTATCAACTGCCGAACTGGTTGGCATAGATCGGGCTACACCTGTAATGCCATCCTTATAACCAGGGACACATTTGGTGTTAGCAGTAATAACTGCAAGGCTATCACTAGGATTTACAAAACAACCACTTCCTAGAATCATATTCCTATCACCATCTCCATCGCAAGCAGCACCAAAACTATAAGATTTTTTATTTAATAATAAATCAGCTAAATGAGATGCATAAGTAAGATTTGGATCAGGATGTAAGCCGCCAAAATCTTTTAATGGATTACCATTCATAACACAATCATTTGCGAGACCCATTTTTTCAACAAAAATATGTTTTGCATATGGGCCTGTAACCGCATTCATTGCATCAAAGATTAATGAGAAGTCTTTTTTTAAAAAATCACTAATTTGATCAAAATCAAATATTTTCTCCATCAAATCAGAATAATCTTTCAATCCATCAATAATTTCTAAGGTAGTTTCCCCGTAAGAGTACGTTCCATATTTACTAAAATCAGGTGGCTGAATTTTACAAATTTTATAACTTGTTAGTAATTGTGAAGCTTTGAATATCTTATTAGTAATAATCTCAGGGGCTGGGCCACCATTAGAGATATTCAACTTAACTCCAAAATCACCATCAATCCCTCCAGGATTATGACTTGCAGAAAGAATAATACCACCAATAGCATTTTCTTTTCTAATTAAATGTGATGTAGCAGGAGTAGATAATAAACCACCTTTTGGAACAATAACCTTTTGCACGTTATGCGCAACGCAAATTTGTAGAATTTTTTTTATTGCTTCAATATTTCCATATCTACCATCTCCGCCAACTACTAATGTTGAACCTTGTAAATCTTCCAGTGATCGTAAAATTGCTTCTATAAAAATTTCTAGATAATGTTCTTCCTGAAACTTTAAAGTACTTTTTCTTAAACCAGAAGTTCCTGGTTTTTGATCTAAGAAAGGAGAATTGATATTGATTACATTTACTTCAGTCATACTTTTTGGAAACTTACAGAAATCTAACTAAATTAATGAGGCATTTCGGATGTTCTTAACATAGCGATAAACCATAATGAAGATATCAATAATGCACTTAAGATTCCGTAGTTCACGCCCAATTTAGAAATTGTAATTGGCACTATAAGTGGGAATGTTAATGCTCCAAACAAAGGGGTAAAAGCTACAATTTTTTTTAACATTAATTTCATTGATTAAAACCATTCTGGCTCAGCATTATCTTTTTCATTAGTATTGTCCAGAGGAGTAGTTCTATCAAAATTCATTGATATATTTTTTTCTTGTTGACCAGATACATCAAGAGCTTTAACATCGTATTTTTGAGTCCCATCTCTAAATGGGACTTGAATTCTAAAAGTACCATCCGCAGCAAGTGGAACTTCTTCTCCACCAATTGTTAATTTTGCAGAAGGTTCAGTAGCTCCGTAAACAATTAATTCAGCATCTGCAACAAGCCAAAAAGATCTATTATTAGCAATTCCACTTCCTGATTCATTTAAACCTGAAGACCATTTCCCAACACCAGAATCAGTAAGATTATCATTTAGATTTGTTGAATTTACATTTTCCATAAACTCTTCAGAACCAACTTTTCTTCTAAGAGGTATATTAGTTGCTGCTTGATATAACCTTTCATGCATACCATTTTGTTCTGAAGAAACAGAATTTGAAATATCTGGAATTGATTCAGAAGTAGAATCCAAAGTAAAAGGTACGAATTTATCAAGAATTTGCTCAGATGGATGAGATCCAGGCACGTGACTTATCGAAGAGAATGCCAATGACATCCAGTTAAAACCATATTTGTAACCTAATTCAACCTTATAGTCTCTATCTGCAAGTGGGATTGGTAAGTACCATTCAGTACTAAAACTATCTACTGCAATCTCCCTTAGTGTTCCTTGATTTAAATTGCTTCCGTCAGAACCAGATGCATCAAATAATCGTAAACATAATTTATTTGCCCCCAAAGATTTTGCTTTTTCTCTATCAGAATCAGAAATTTGCCAAAAAACATATGCCCAATCAGGATCCCGGGGTAAGAAAACTACATTTGTTTTAATCTCTTCAGTGCTGTTGTAAGTATTGGACTCAAAAGTATTTTCAGAGTTTAACTGAGGTGAACTGTTATTTATTTGTTTAGGAGATTTTTCTTGATATTTCAGAATTAAGTCAACTAAAACTACTTTTGTTTTACGACTATATAAAGGAACTGATAATTTACTTGCTTCTTGACGTAATTGTCTGAGGGTAAGTGAGAGTAATTGATCTTTATTCATGATCCCATCAGCCACTTTAAAATCTCCGTTTTTGTTTGGGATCAGTATGTTCTTTTTTTTTACCAATTGTGTGTCTTTTGGAGCTGTCGTCAGGATCCTCTGACTACTCAAAAATTTACAGAATTCATAATAATTGTCAAAACAGTTGGTATCAAAGGAATTAATTAATTTTCAGCGATCGTTTAAATGTATATTAATTTTCTTTTTTTTTAAATTTTATTACCTGAATTTGTTAACGACTCAACAAAAATATATTTTTTCTTCGGGATCAATTTGGGGAGATTTCTAACTTTGTTCAACTAGAAGTACTAAATCATCAATCTTTAGATCCTTAATATTTTTACCTATTCTTTGTGAAAAAGTATTTAATTTTTTTGCAGTGGAATCTAATTGGGCATAAAAAAGGTCACTAAATTCTTTATCGTCAAATTTGCTGGATTGATTATCACACCATTCTCTAAGAGAAGTTTGATCACGTAATTCAGAACTATCATCTGGGTTTATGATTTTTAAAATCTGGAGGCAATGAG
The DNA here is from genome assembly GCA_003214975.1 of Prochlorococcus sp. AG-412-C21. Classification (GTDB taxonomy): domain Bacteria; phylum Cyanobacteriota; class Cyanobacteriia; order PCC-6307; family Cyanobiaceae; genus Prochlorococcus_A. The sequence goes on along the minus strand of QCKZ01000012.1, from coordinate 17,131 downwards.
CAAGTATTCTTACATGATGTTTTTGCATTATTGGTAAGTCGAGATTGTCAATTTCTTTAATAGTTTCGATGTTTAAAGGGTTTGAGAAAGGATCTTGAATTTTAGACATTAATTTTTAGTTTTAATAAAGGAGTAAAACTCAATATTGGGGGTATCTTTCGTTTAAAGTATATATAGCTAATTGTAATAGTCTATTTTTGTATAACATGGTTAACGAAAATTTAGTTGAAGATGTAGTAAAGGAGCCTTACAAGTATGGTTTCGTCACAGATATTGAAACTGAAAAAATTGCAAAGGGATTGAATGAAGACACAATTAGACTTATTTCACAAAAAAAAGAAGAGCCAAAATACCTCCTTGATTTTAGATTAAAAGCTTTTAAAAAATGGCAAACAATGGATGAACCTGATTGGGCAGGATTGGGATACAAACAAATCGATTATCAAGATATAATTTATTACTCCGCTCCCAAACAAAAAGAGAAAATTTCTAGTTTAGATGAAGTTGATCCCAAACTTCTTGAGACTTTTGACAAATTGGGGATCCCTCTTACTGAGCAAAAAAAACTCACAAATGTAGCAGTAGATGCAGTATTTGATAGTGTTTCTATAGCTACAACATTTAGAGAGGAACTGGCTGAACATGGAGTTATATTTTGCTCAATCAGTGAAGCAGTAAAAAATCACTCGGATTTGATTGAAAAATATTTAGGCACAGTAGTTCCAGCTAGTGATAATTATTTTGCAGCACTAAATTCTGCTGTTTTTAGTGATGGTTCTTTTGTTTATATCCCAAAAGGTGTTACATGTCCTATGGACCTATCTTCCTACTTCAGAATTAATAGTGGAGATTCTGGACAATTCGAGAGAACACTAATCATTGCTGAAGAATCAAGTTCTGTAAGTTACCTAGAAGGTTGTACAGCACCAATGTTTGATACAAATACCCTGCATGCAGCAGTTGTGGAACTTATAGCCCTAGACGATGCCTCAATAAAATATTCAACAGTGCAAAATTGGTATGCTGGTGATGAAGAAGGTGTTGGCGGAATTTTTAATTTTGTCACCAAAAGAGGAAAATGTTTAGGTAAGAGAAGTAAAATTAGCTGGTCTCAAGTTGAAACAGGGTCTGCAATTACATGGAAATATCCCAGCTGTCTCCTTTTAGGGGAAGCATCTGTAGGGGAATTTTATTCAGTAGCACTCACCAATAATCTTCAGCAAGCAGATACCGGAACAAAAATGATTCATATTGGTCCCAAGACCAAATCAACTATTGTTAGCAAAGGTATAAGTGCAGGTAATTCAATAAATAGCTATAGAGGGCTTGTCAAAATGGGAACAAAAGCTACAGGATCAAGAAATTACAGTCAATGTGATTCAATGTTAATAGGGGATCAAGCTTCTGCAAATACATTCCCATACATCAAATCTCAACAACCCAATTCTGAAATTGAGCATGAAGCAAGCACATGTAGCATCTCCGAAGATCAACTTTTTTATCTCCAAAGCAGAGGTATAGAATTTGAGGAGGCAATATCTATGATGGTCAGTGGTTTCTGCAGAGATGTCTTTAATCAATTACCTATGGAATTTGCTGCTGAAGCAGATAAGTTACTGGCTCTTAAACTCGAGGGATCAGTAGGTTAATTAATCAATTTCTAAACTGAAATGGCAAGTAAAATGAAAGAATCAGATCCAATATTAGAAGTTGAAAATCTCTTTGCATCTACTGATAATCTTCCAATTTTGAAGGGGGTTTCACTTACTGTCTATCCTGGAGAAATCCATGCCATTATGGGAAGAAATGGATGTGGCAAAAGTACTCTTTCGAAAATCATTGCAGGACATCCCTCGTATAATATTACAAATGGCGACATAAAATTTTCAGGTGCAAATATCAACTCTCTAGAACCTGAAGAAAGAGCTCAATCCGGAATTTTCCTTGGTTTCCAATATCCAATAGAAATTCCAGGAGTTAGTAATCTTGAGTTTCTTAGAGTTTCAACGAATGCTAGAAGAAAATTCCTTAACAAAGAAGAATTAGATACTTTTGATTTTGAGGAATTAGTTAAAGAAAAGTTAGAACTTGTGAAAATGGATCATGCATTCCTAACAAGAAGTGTAAATCAAGGATTTTCCGGAGGTGAAAAGAAAAGAAATGAAATTCTGCAAATGGCTTTACTTGAGCCTAAGATAGCAATATTAGATGAGACAGATTCTGGTCTAGATATTGATGCTCTAAGAATAGTCGCATCAGGAATTAAAAAAATATCTAATGCACAAACTGGAATCATATTAATTACCCACTACCAAAGATTACTAGATGAAATTGAACCAAATTATGTCCACGTTATGGCAGACGGACAAATTATAAAAACTGGTGGGAGTGATCTTGCTCTAGAGCTTGAAAAAAAAGGTTATGAATGGACTGATAACTTTGTAAAAGAGACTTAAATAAATGGAAATTATTGAAAAAATAAAAAATAATAAATTAATTGACAATCAAACAGAAATACAAAAAATCTGTCTTCATAAATTACAATCAAGCCCCCTCCCTAATCCTAAAAGTGAACTATGGAGACTTTCAAATAAATCAAAATTTTCAGACTTTTTAGACTACTCGATTAATGAAAAAGATCCAAAATTTGATATACCGTATCCGAAAAATTCTCAAAGTACTATTAGATTAATAATTGGTGAGAGTTACCAAATTAAAATAATAGAGGAAAATTATTCAATACAGCAATTAAGTGAGGATGAATTAGATAAACATATCAAGGAACAGATATCTTATTTTGATCAAAACGAGAATTGGAGTGACCTACTAAATCTGTCTTTAAGTTGTACAAAGAATATCTTGGGATTAAAAATAAATGGATCAAAAATCCCTCCTATTGAAATCTTTAGTCATGCATCAAGTAATTCTTTAAACGCAAAAACCCTTGTAATATTTTTAGAAAAGAATTGTGATATTGACTTGTTACAAGTAAATCTTGGTGAAGAAAACTCTTCGTTATCTCAATCAACTTTCTTTTGTTTAGAAGAAAATAGTTCCGTAAATCATGGTGTTGTTTCTTACGGAGAAAACAGATCAAATCTATTAAATTCTCTCAATGTAATTCAACAAAAAAATAGCGAATACAATTTAGGATCTTTACATTTCAAATTCAATTTTGCAAGATTTGAAATTCGTATTAAACAATCTGCGGGGAACGCTAAAACCAATATCAAAAGTATGCAAATAACAAAAAAAGATGAACAAATTTCTACTTATACAAAAATAGACTTTAATGGCCCAAATGGATTTCTAGATCAACTCAACAAATCACTTGCTGACGATAAATCACATGCAATATTTGAAGGTTCAATAATTGTTCCGAAAATTGCCCAGAAAACTGATGCTTCTCAATTAAGCAGAAATTTACTTTTATCAAATCTCGCACAAATAGATACCAAACCTCAATTAGAAATAATTGCTGATGATGTCAAATGCAAACATGGAGCTACAATTTCGCAATTAAATGAAGAAGAACTTTTTTATATGCGAACAAGAGGGATCACATTACCAGAAGCCAGTAAACTACAATTAAGTTCTTACTTTCAAGAGATAATTTCATTTATTCCCGTTTCAAAAGATAGATGGGATTTGCTTGATAAACTTTTAAATGAGAAGTAATGGAAACTATTCAAAATTTTTCTGAAATAACCAAGAAAGACTTTCCTCTTTTAAGTAATAACTTAAAAAGTAATGGGCAAATTATTTATTTAGACCATGCTGCAACCACTCAAAAACCAATACAAGTCTTAAAAAAAATTGATGAATATTATAGAAACTTTAATGCTAATGTACATAGAGGTGCTCATCAATTAAGTGCAAAAGCAACAGAAGAATTTGAAAATGCAAGATATTTAATTAGTAAATATATAAAAGCGAATTCTACAAAAGAAATTATTTTCACAAGAAATGCGACTGAAGCAATCAATCTCGCTGCTAGATCATGGGGTGAATCTTCATTAAAAGAAAATGATGAGATTCTCTTATCAATAATGGAGCATCATAGCAATATTGTTCCTTGGCAAATGGTTGCAGCAAAAAATAAATGCAAATTAAAATTTATAGGTTTAGATAAAAATGGAAAATTAGATATAGACGATTTTAAATTAAAACTAACATCTAGAACAAAGCTTGTTAGCCTCGTACATATTAGTAATACTCTAGGTTGCTGTAATCCAATCAAAGAGATAACTAAATTAGCTAAACAAAAAGGTTCTTTAGTTTTAATCGATGCATGTCAAAGTTTAGCCCATCAAAAACTGGATGTAATTGATCTTGATATAGATTTTTTAGCGGGTTCTGGACATAAACTTTGTGGTCCAACAGGTATTGGTTTCCTCTGGTCAAGAAAAGAAATCCTAGAAAAAATTCCTCCTCTCTTTGGAGGTGGCGAAATGATTCAAGATGTTTTTGAAGAGACAAGTACTTGGGCAGAGCTCCCACATAAATTTGAGGCTGGAACTCCAGCTATTGCAGAAGCCATAGGTCTTGCGGAAGCAATTAATTATATAAACAATATTGGATTGAATGAGATTCATAAATATGAAAAGACTATTACTAAATATTTATTTGAACAATTAAATCAAATAGAAAATGTTGAAATTATAGGTCCATCGCCAGAGATAGATCCAGACAGAGCATCACTTGCTACCTTTTATATAAAAAATATACATTCAAATGATATTGCTGAAATTCTTGATTCAAAAGGAATTTGCATCAGAAGTGGGCATCATTGTTGTCAACCTCTTCACAGATACATTGGAATTAAATCAACGGCTAGAATTAGCATGAATTTCACAACCAATAAGGACGAAATTGATATATTTATAGAAAAATTAAAAGATACTATTAATTTTCTAAAAATAAATTCTTAAATATTCAAAGCTTTTTTTAAAAATTCCTGACATTTTTGCATTACTACTTCTTTATTTTCAATATTTTTAAACCCATGCCCTTCATTTTCAAAAATAATGACTTCTGAATATTTATTATTATGAATCAAAATTTCTTGAATTTTTAAAGTTTGTTTATACGAAATAACTGTATCTTTTTTTCCATGAAATAATAAAATAGGTTTTTTTATTTTGTTAATTTGATTTATTGGCGATCTATTTGTGTAATCATATTGATTTTTTGCATAATTTCCTACCAAAGAATTTAAATAATCTTTTTCAAACCTATGAGTGTTGTAATGCATATCCTCAAGATCAATAACAGGATATTTACAAATTGCAGCTGTAAAAATAGACCGATATAGTAAACAATTTAGAGCAGTGAACCCACCAGCACTATTTCCAAAAATTACTACTTTTTCACTATCAACTAGCTTTAATTTAAGTAATTCTAGAGCTAGTGCTTTGCAATCATAAGAATCAACAATACCCCATTTATAATTCAACCTCTCTCTGTAATCTTTCCCAAACCCAGAAGATCCTCCATAATTAACTTCAGCAACAAAAAATCCCTTCAACGTCCAAAATTGAACTTCAGAATTATATGATCCATCAAAAAATGAAGTTGGTCCGCTATGTGCTCTAACTAGCAGTGGTGGTTTGATAAATTTTTCAACAAGGGGTCTATACAATAATGAATGAGTGGCTTTATCTTCAAAACCTTTAAACCAAAAAGATTCAGGTTTTGAACAATCTTTTATATGTTCAACATATATTTCTTCAGAAAGATTTGATGAAACTTTTTCTTCAAAATCAATTTCAAATAAATTTCCCAAAAAATCAGATCCATAACCTTTAAAAACTACTTTCTTCTCAAAAACGCTGAAATCACTTAATGAAGAAAAAGGAGTAGAATATTCTTCAAAAAATCTAAGATCTTTATATTGTTCTAATATCCAACTATTTTCTTTTTTTGCTAAACAAAATAAATTTTTTAAAGTTCCTGAAAAAAATTTTATTCCAGACACCCATTGCGGTGCTCCATATTCAATCAAATTTCTTTTAACTCTTTTCGTAATAAAAATCCTCTCAATATCACTAACATCTATAAACAATAAGTTCCACCATCCAGAACTATCTTCAGAACATACTAATAGTTTTTCACTTATCCAATAAGGTTGAAAAAAAGAAACGTTTTTTTTAGCATTGATAAGTTTGTTGGAGAATTTTTTTATTTTTCTTAACTCTCCATTACAATCCATTTGAGCAAAAAACAGATCATTTTTTTCCCAGGGCATATATGGAGAATCCCACTCGATCCAAGAAAGTAAGCTAGCAGAAGTATTAGAAGATAAATCTCCGGCAAAATTTTTAAATTTTCTTATTCTATAAATATCTTGTTTAGTTTTTTCTAAGTTTAAAGAAAATAAATAATCTATATTATTTATTTCACAAATACCATATAAAAAAAAATTTTCAGAAATAACAAATGAAGAATCGAAATTTCCTTCTATTGATTTAGATAGTTGCCTTGGTTCTTGAACTGACTCAAGATATTTGTTTTGAATTCTATCTTTTATTCCTGCTTTTTTAAAAATTTGAAACCATACTGCCTTGGAAAGCTGATCTATCCATATCAAATAAAAATTATTTTTAAAACTTATACATTTATAGGATTTACCACCAAATCCATGAAAATTACTTTTAATTTTGTATTCTTTTTCAGTTAATTTTTGAGGAAATGCATCTTTCTCATTAAATGGTCTAGCAAAAATAGCATTATGGTTCTGACCTTCACCAACAACACCAACCCAAAAAATGGTATCCCTAATAAGAGTTAATTCATTAAAAGCTTTTTTATTAGGGAGTTTTTGACTAATTTTTAATTTATCATCGTTACTCATTTAAAAAACTATAAAGAAAGTAAATTAAAGTGCTAGTATTTTTATAGCTAAAGTCTTTGTTAAAAACTTTTTTATTAACGTGGCAAACCATTTTTCACAACTTGCAAAAAAGTCAAGCAGAAATGGGAACTCGGCAAGAATCGTAAAAGAGCAAAAAGGTAATCCATCTCTAGAAATTTATAAACTTGGTGATGATGTGTTAAGACAACATTCCAAAAGAATAATTAAGGTTGATGAATCTATTAGAAAACTATCTAGAGAAATGCTTCAAAGCATGTATGCAGCAAAAGGTATTGGACTTGCTGCGCCTCAAATTGGGATCAACAAAGAGCTTCTTGTGATAGATGTAAATTTTGAAGATTCAGCAGCAGAGCCTTTAATCTTAATCAATCCAGAAATTACAGATTATGGAACAACACTTAATTCATACGAAGAAGGCTGTTTGAGTATACCTGGTGTCTATTTGAATGTCGTGAGACCATCAACTATAAAATTAAAATTTAGAGATGAAATGGGAAGGCCTCGTAAAATGAAAGCAGATGGACTTCTAGCAAGGTGCATTCAACACGAAATGGATCACTTAAATGGGATTCTATTTGTTGATAGAGTTACATCAAAAGATGATTTACATAAAGAACTTACAAAAGAAGGTTTTCACAAAAAAGATGTCATTTCTATTAATTAAATGACCGAGACTACAATTTTTCAAAAAATAATAGATGGTCAAATCCCTTGTGAAAAACTCCATGAAGACGATTTGTGTATTGCATTTAATGATATTTCAGCTCAAGCCCCAATTCATTATTTAGTAATCCCCAAAAAACCAATAGTAAGTTTATGTGAATGTGTAGAAAAGGATGCAGCCTTATTAGGTCATTTATTGTTTGTAGGAAGTCAAATAGCTAAATCTAAAAATTTAACTAATTGGAGAACTGTAATTAATACTGGTGAGGAATCTGGGCAAACAGTTTTTCATTTACATATTCATTTTTTATCTGGAAGAAAATTACAATGGCCACCAGGCTAAACTCTCGAAAAAATTGTTTATGAGCTATAAATAAGAAAAAATAAAAAATACAATATGAATACACCTGAATCAATAAACTCAGACTCTAAAAATTTATTTAATTTAATTTCCAAAAATTGGGACAATTTAGATGCCTCCCAAAAATCTTCACTCACAAAAATATGGAAAGTCTTAACTTATAAATGGCAATTGCAAATTCTATTTAATTTACCTTTTTTAATTTGGTGGGGACTTGATAAGTCAATTACAGAAGTTCATAATTTTGACTTATATATATTGAATTATCTTCATCTTCCTAACTGGGCAGTTTCATTAATTGGCTTTGGTCAATAGTCTACATAAAAGATATAATTATTTTTATGAAACTTAGATAATTAATGAAAACAGCAGTTATAAATAAATCTAAAATTATATTGCAATTACAAAAGTTAAGGAGATTATCTCAACCTTTTTTCTTGCCAATTGATCAAAATAATGGAATACAATTCATTTGGCTCTTAATTTCTCTTTTATTCTGCGTAGGAGGAATAGTCCTTGTCTTATTAACAGGCCTGATTAATTCACTTCAAAATTTTCAACCAGAATTATTAGAAAAATATTTTGGAGGTGTTGTTAGCACTCTTAATACAATTTGGTCTGGGAAATGGGGTTTAATCTTCTCTGCATTATTCGTAATAGGTTCTTCAAGTTTTTTTAGTTTTAGGAATCAACTAAAAGCAAAAAGATGGGTTCACTGGATTTTGTTAGGCGTAATTGTATTGATGCTTTTAGCAATTAATGGTATCAACGCTGGTATTGGTTTTATTGCACGAGATTTAACTAATGCGCTAGTTCAAAAAGAACAAGATGGTTTCTACAGAATTTTGGCGATATACGCATCATGCTTTATTTTTGCATTACCAATAAGAGCTTTACAAATTTTCTTTACTTTAAAATTGAGCATTATTTGGCGGGATTGGTTGTCAAAAAGTCTGATCAGCCAATATCTGACTAACAGAGCTTACTTTAAGCTTAATCCGAATGATGAGCAGGCAACTGATGTTGACAACCCCGATCAGCGAATCTCTGAAGATACAAAATCTTTTACTGAACAAAGCTTAACTTTCACAATTGGTATATTTGATGCCATCTTGACCTTTTCTCTGAATATTCTCATTCTTTACACTATTAGTAGGACATTAACCTTTTCCCTATTTACATTTGCTGCAATAGCTTCTTCACTTCTAATATATGCAGGAAAAAGATTAGTAAAAATTAATTTTGATCAATTAAGATATGAGGCTGATTTCAGATATGGCTTAGTTCACATAAGAAATAACTCCGAAGCAATTGCGTTTTATTCAGGAGAATACCCAGAAAATGTAGAAAATCAAAGAAGATTAGGAGTCTTAGTAAAAAATTTCAACCTACTGATTATCTGGAAAACAATAATATTTACAATGAAAAGATCGACTAATTATGCTGGAGTATTCTTTCCCTATTTAATTATGGCTGTTCCATATTTCACTGGAACTATTGATTACGGTAAGTTTGTTCAAGCAAATTTTGCATTTAACATGGTTGAAGGGTCTCTATTTTTTATAGTTAATCAGATAGATGAACTTGCAAAGTTTACTGCAGGGATTAGCAGGTTAGAAGGGTTTCAATCTGAGGTTGAGTTAATAAGTAAAGAAAAACCATCACAAAATAATATCTCTATTACTGACAAACCAGAAATACTTATTAAAAATGCTGATTTGTATACTCCTGGGTCTAAGAATCCAATCATTAAGGATTTGAGTATAAATATTAATAATAGGGATACTCTTTTAATTACTGGGCCTTCAGGTTGTGGCAAAACCTCACTATTACGAATGATTAGTGGTTTATGGCAACCTGATAAAGGATTAATTGAAAAGCCAAAAACAGGAGATTTACTTTTTATTCCACAAAAACCATATATGATTTTGGGTTCACTAAGAGAGCAACTATGTTATCCAACTGAAGTCACCAAATTTAGCGACGATCACTTATTCTCTGTGCTTAAGGAAGTTAATCTAAATTCTATTCTTGCTAGATATCCAGATCTTGATATAAAGCAAGATTGGCCAAGGATACTGTCTCTTGGAGAACAACAAAGACTGGCTTTTGCAAGGCTTTTGCTAAATTCACCACAATTTGCAGTGCTTGATGAAGCAACTAGTGCATTAGATATTGAAACAGAAAAATATCTATATAGTTTGTTGATAAAAAGAGAACTTTCTCTAATAAGTGTTGGACATCGCCCAACTCTAAAAGAATTTCATAACAATGTATTAGCTTTAAACGGTAAAGGTAACTGGCAATTGTTACCTACAAAAAACTATAATTTTGATAACTAAATTATTTTTATGAAAACTGGCGAAGAGAGAGATGAAAAATTAGCTAATGAAGTTGAGGATAAACCATCCACAACAGCTGATGAACTAAACAAAGAAGAGAAAGATATCAAATTATCTGAAGAAGTCAATGATAGCTATCAGTTTGGATGGAGTAGTTATTCTGAAATAACTAATGGAAGATTTGCAATGATAGGATTCCTAGCAATAATACTAATTGAATTATTTAGTCAACAATCATTTTTAAAATGGGCAGGTATATTATAATTAATCATCAAATCTAGAACTGTTATCTCTAGGTTTCTTTTTATTTGATCCAACAGTATATCTGCCATTTTGGTTTTTTGAACTTGATCTCACTGAAGACCTTGAACTTCGACTCTCACGAGGTTTTTTTACTGGATTAGCATCTTTGAATGATGCATCTTCTACTTGCTCTTTTGAAGTTTGCTGCCTGATAGGAGGTTTTGTGGATTTCTTTCTTAATGGAGAAGAAGAATCATCAGAAGAAGAAATATTATCTTGCCTAGATACTCTCTGATTCATTCTAGGTCTTGATCCTGATTTAACTTCATTACGAGATAAGTTTCGTCTCTCACCAAATTTATTTCTTACTGATTGATTACTATTCCTATCTTCAGGAGTCTGCCTTCTTCTTCTTGAAGGTTCGTCATTTTCAAACTGATTTATTTCTCTTGAAGATAGTCTGCTTCTACTAACAGCAGAAGCAGGTATAGCTCTTGAAACATTCCTCCTAGGAGATCTCTCCTCGATATAATCTTCTTCCAACTCATCTTCCTGAGGTTTAAATCTTCTAGATGGTCTTTCAACTTCTTCAAACCTTTCGTATTCTTCATCAAACCGACCTCTAGAATTTCTGGGAATGTCAGACATAGGATCATCTTCAAAATAAGATGACCTTCTAGCTTGATCAGTAGCAACTCCTCTCAGTCGCACACTTTCATATGCGAAAAAAACTGTAGTTCCTGCTAACAAAAACTGACCAAACTGAAGGATAGGATCTAATCTCCAGCCTTGAAAAAATAATATTCCCCCGCATAAAAGTCCAATAGCTGCGAAGAAAACATCATAATCTCTTGCTAAAGCAGGTTTAAAAGACCTTAAAAAGTAAAGGCCACCGCCACATACAGCTAAAACTATACCAACAATACTGGCCCAATTGAGACTAGCATTGACCACATTCTTTCTCCAAAATTTATTTTTTTAAGGGGGACATAAATTACCCTATATATATAGTGTACTTAAAACTTCTACAAAAACTAGCGTCTCCCAGTAGAAGTACGATCGAGAGAATCTTTCTGACTAACAAAAATCAAAAATGCAGTTGCTGGAATAACGATAAGTAAAGCAGCTGCAATAAAACTACCTATCATTCCAACTGCGGAATTATTTGTAACTTCTGCAGAAAAATCTGCAGCTAGTAATAAATTTGAGATTTGAAACACTTTTAAAATATTTAATTCTCAATTTATAATACGAATTAAATACGATTCAATGGGTTATTTATTAAGATGAATTAAATAATTGTGATTTCCTTGCTTGAAAACTCTCTCCAAATTTTAGATGTTAGTTTAGGAATTTCTCTATCGTATCTAACTATAGTTTTTTTAATAAGGTTAATTCTTACTTGGTACCCAAAAATTGATTTAAGCAAAGGTTTTTGGTTATTAATTTCGATACCATCAAGCTCTATCCTTAATTTAACAAGAAAATTAATTCCTCCTATAGGAGGAGTTGATGTAGGACCAGTAATTTGGATTGGAATTATAAGTTTTTTAAGAGAGATTTTAGTTGGTCAACAAGGGCTTATAAAACTTGCATTGCATACAAATATTTCATAGAAATTGTTTAATTATTAATCAATAATTTGGTAATAATTCTTCTTCAACATATTTAGTATGTATTTTACCTTCCTTAAATTCAGTTTTATTCAGTAAAGCTAAATGAAAGTTAATTGTTGTAGGAATACCGGTTACTGCGCATTCATTTAACGCCCTGTTCATACGTTTAATTGCAGTATTACGATCTTTTCCCCAGACTATTAATTTACCAATTAAGGAGTCATAGAATGGAGGTATTTCATAACCAGTATAAACATGACTATCCACCCTTACACCAGGTCCACCAGGAGGAAGCCAACCAGTTATTTTCCCCGGTGATGGCCTGAAATTATGAGAAGGATCTTCAGCGTTGATTCTGCATTCAATGGCATGACCATTTAAATGAATATCATCTTGATTAAATTCCAGTTTTGATCCGCTTGCAATTTTAATTTGCTCAGCTATTAAGTCAACCCCTGTAACCATTTCAGTAACGGGATGTTCAACTTGAATCCTAGTATTCATTTCCATGAAATAAAAATTATTATCATCGTCAACTAAAAATTCAACTGTACCAGCTCCTTCGTAACCGATACTTTTTGCAGCAGAAATAGCTGCATTTCCCATTTTTTTTCTTAGATCAGTATTAATTGCAGGGCTAGGAGACTCTTCCAATAACTTCTGATGTCTTCTTTGAACTGAACAATCTCGCTCTCCTAAATGAATAACATTACCGGACCTATCTGCTAAAATTTGAATTTCTACATGTCTTGGCTTCTTTATAAATTTCTCCATATATAAACCATCATTACCAAAAGCTGCTTCTGCTTCACCTTGAGCTGCTTTAAACATTTTTTCAAGATTATCCGCGTTTTCAACCAACCTCATACCTCTTCCACCTCCTCCAGCAGTCGCTTTTATAATTACCGGATAGCCTATATTATCTGCCAATTTATACGCCTCATCAACATTTGATAATAAGCCTTTACTTCCCGGTACTGTTGGAACTCCTACTTGTTCCATCGTTTCTTTAGCTGTAGATTTATCTCCCATAGATCTAATAGCTTTAGGAGAAGGACCAATAAAAACTATGCCATGATCGTTGCACATCTCAGCAAATTTATCATTTTCAGCAAGAAATCCATACCCAGGATGAATAGCATCGACTCCTCTTGATGTAGCAGCAGCAAGTATATTTGGAATATTTAAATAACTCTTATTACTTAACGAGTCCCCAACACACACCGCTTCATCAGCAAGCTGAACATGCAATGCTTTTTTATCTACAGTGCTAAAAACTGCTACTGTTGCAATACCTAATTCTCTACAACTTCTGACAATTCGTAAAGCTATTTCTCCACGATTAGCAATTAAAACTTTTTCAACCATTATGAAAATTGAAGAAATGAAAATGACTTAAAATAAAAAATTATTTGTCAAAGTATTTAACAAAATTTTTTTTAGTGATCAGAGCACATTTTTTACAATACAACCTTGAACGTTATATATGTATAAATATTTGTTTTATGCAATAGAAAAATAATTCATAATATTCAAAAATTATCTCTGAGAACTACATCCTTATTTCCGTCAATAATGTATGATATTTTTAAGGTTTAGGCACCCGCTGGTGCTTGAAAACCCTTTGCGGACGTGGCGGAATTGGTAGACGCGCACGTCTAAGGAGCGTGTGGCTTAGGCCTTGCGAGTTCAAGTCTCGCCGTCCGCATTTAATGTATTCTTGTTGAACTGCAATGAAAAAAAAATCACTTGCAGTAGTTATAGTTTCTAATGGTCCTGGCGAATTAGCTACATGGGTAAGACCTGTTGTGGATGAGCTTAACAAAATAAATGAATCTCTATTTGATAAAGATAAACTGGGTTTCACCCTTAGGTTAGTCCTAGTTCCTTGCCCAAATGCTACTGGTAGAGAATTTGCAGTTGCAAATTCATGGAATAAATTCGAATTAATAACGAAAGCAAATAGTTTTTGGAAATTATTAGTAAAACCTTATTCTTTTGCGAATTGGCCAAAAAAAGGGATAGTGATTTTCCTTGGTGGGGATCAACTTTGGAGCATTTTACTAGCTAAAAGATTAGGTTATATAAATATCACATATGCTGAATGGATTTCAAGATGGCCTCAATGGACAAACGAAATTGCAGCTATGAATGTAAAAGTAAAAGAGTTAATCCCTCAAAGATATAAAAATAAATGCCAAATAATAGGAGATTTGATAGCAGATATCAAACTAAATAGTGAAATATCATTCAAAAATAAAGATGTTAATTATATTGCATTGTTGCCAGGTTCTAAAAAAGCCAAGCTCTCAATTGGAATCCCTTTCTTCTTAGAAATAGCAGATCATATAGCTAAAAAAAATCAAAATATAAATTTTATAATCCCCATTGCCCCAACCACCAATAAAAGTGAATATTTATTCTTTCAAAGTGAGAGAAATCCTATTGCAAAATATTACTCATCAAAAATCAAAACAATTCAAAACATTAAAGACTCAAGTTTTGATTATGTAATTGAAACATCAAGAAATACAAAAATTTATCTAATCAAGAAACATCCCTGCTATGAAATTTTAAAAGAATGTGATCTAGCGATTACAACTGTGGGGGCAAATACTGCAGAATTAGCAGCAATAGGTCTTCCAATGTTAGTTGTTCTACCAACTCAACATTTAAATATGATGAATGCCTGGGATGGTATTTTTGGAGTAATTGGAAAAATTTCATTCATAAATAGATTTATATCTTTTATAATTAAAAATTTTTATTTAAGAAAAAAAAAGTTTTTTGCTTGGCCAAATATTAAAGCAAAAAAAATGATTGTCCCAGAAAGGATAGGAAATATTTCGCCTAGAACAATTGCAAGAGAAGTATTATATCTAATGCAAAATAGAGATCAATTAAAAAGTATTAGTGATAATTTACTCAAAGAAAGAGGTGAAAAAGGAGCTGCACAAAAACTTGCTTATATAATTTTTGATTCAATAAAAAAACTTTGTTAATTACCAAGGATCATCAATTTCAAAGTTTTCTGATTTTTTTTTATCTTTCACTAAATTTTTTTCATCTAATGGTTCAATATCTAAAGGCTCTGTTGCATTTTGAATTGGTCTTTTCGATGCCAAATTAATATTTGATTGTTTCTTTTTTTTAAAATCAAAATTAATTTCTTCATCTATTTCATTAACGCTATTTTGATTCTCGATCTGACTAGGATAATCATTATCCATGTATAGCTTTTTTCTGTTATTAATTTCTTCTGAAGAACCCTTTATTTCAACATATTCAAGTTCATCTTCATAATCATCTTCATAATCATCTTCATAATCATCTTCATAATCATCTTGTTCAACATCTTGTTCAACATCTTGTTCTTCATATGCTTCCACCAAATTGTTTTGTTGTTCTGATTCAGAACCAGACAATAACTGATTCTCAACTGGCACAAGATTTGCAGCGTATCCATTTGATTCCCTTTCATCCCATGAAGAACCTCCTACTCCAAGTTTCTCAAGTAGCCCACTACTTAATTGGTTCAATTTCTCTTCAGCGCCTTCGTAAACAATAATCCTATCCGTACCACTACTTACTATTTCTTCCACAGGAATTTCCCAAGTACTTAAAACTCCCTCACCTAAAAGCGGAACACCAACTGCACCCATGACAAGAGAAATCAAATCCCCAGTCTCGATATCAAAAGAGAACCCAAGAACTCTGCCTAAAAGTTGTCCAGATTCCGTAATCACCTGACAATTAATTACCTTTACATATCTTTCTGGAGAAAAACCTTCACTCAATGAATCTAGGGAGTCGACTAATATGACATCTCCAACTTGCTTTATACTTTCTAAGGGCATCCATTTTGGTAAGCCTGGTAAAAATCTTGTTAGTGGATTATCTCTAAGTCCCAAAGCGACCACCTCTCGTCTATCAATATCAACAACAACTTCGCCAACTACACCTAACCGTCTCCCAGTGTCAGTAGTTATAACTTGTGTTCCCATCAATTCTGACCTTAACCATAACCGTTCGCTAGGAACAGAATTAGAAAGATTCTTATTTGCAGATGTGTTAGACAAACTCATAAATAACTTTTTATTATTCTGACGTATAAATTTAAAAAAGTGTGTTTATGCAGCATTTGGTAACCCAACAACTTGAGTATTAGCACCTCTTGCTTGCGCAACACCAATTGTTCGTTCAGACGCACTAATCATAGGCCTTCTATGACTTACGACTATAAATTGAGCATTTGATGACTGATTAGAGATTAATTTTGACAGCCTTTCAACATTTATACCATCTAAAAAACTATCAACTTCATCTAATGCATAAAAAGGGGAAGGTTTATACTTTTGCAAAGCAAATAAAAAACTTAAAGCAGTTAATGATTTTTCACCACCTGACATAGAGGCTAATCTTCTGACATTTTTTCCCTTAGGGTGAGCTACCAAAGTTAATCCTCCTTCCAAAGGAGAATTTGGATTTTCAAGCTGAAGGAAACCATCTCCATCAGATAAATTTGCAAAAATTTCTCTAAAGTGTTTATCAACTTCTACAAATGCTTGCATAAAAGCCTCCTGACGCATAGTCGATACAGTCTCTATTCTCAACAATAATTCAGATCTTTCATTAGATAGAATTTCTAATTTTTCTCGTAAACCATTCAATCTCTCAATTAATTCTTCTAATTCGTCAAGAGCCAACATATTAACAGGTTCTAAACTTTGTAGTTTTGCATTTATGATCGAGATTTCTGATTGCAAAGATTCAAGAGTCTTCCCTTCATATTCTCCAAACTTTGGAGAAGGATTAGGTAGATCTTTTTTATAATTTTCTAATTTTATTTTCTCGCTTCTCATCTCTTCTTTAAGAGAATGCATATCCCTTTCAAGATATTCAAGCTTCAATAGATAGTTATTATATTCTTGCCTTTTATTTGAAATTGAAGAGTTTAATTCATCTCTTTTCCTTCTCAATAAACCTAAATCCTTCTCTAGGGAATTTTTTTGATTATCGAGAACTAAAAGCT
>QCKZ01000011.1 GCA_003214975.1 Prochlorococcus sp. AG-412-C21 | reverse complement strand
ATTATATGATCTCCTGCAATATCAATATCAATATCAGTAATATGATTTAAAATTGGTCTCCTCGATGGCGGATCAAAAATCATCGCCAATGATTCCCTCCAATTTTTCAACCTGACCCAATTTAAATCATTAATAGCTTTATTTGATTTCTTTAATTGATCTAAAATTTTTAAACATCTGTTAGGCGATCCAAGAGCAGTATCAATTATTAACCTTAAACCATGATTAGTAAAGTATTCAAAAATTTGAGGCGATTCATCCAGGCTTCCATTCCACCAAAGCCAAGAAGGTAATTCATCAATAGATAATTCATCAATTATTTTTAATCCTTTTTGGTTTATTGAGACAGAGTCTCCCCTAATAACAACTAAATCCCCACATATAGGTTGCATAGCTGGCGTATCACTTAATGGACAGTACGCGGATACAAAAGTTTTGATATCTGAATTTTTATTTAACGTTGGAGCTAAAGTTATTAATCTCCTTGGATTTAATGTACTTATTGATGATTCAAAAAATTGTCCTCTAAAGTCTTCAAAGTCTTTATTAGATAAATTTTCCTTCAACAAATTCAATAATTCTTCGCTATTAAGGGAAGTAGTGATAGGGAGTCCTTGATCTAGTATAAATTTTTTGGCTACTTCAATTATATCTGGACTTAAATTTCCAGTAATTGGTCCATTTACTAATCCTTTTTGAACTAAACATTGTTCTAGCCAGGCAGGTTGCCAGACCATTAATGTAAAAGTATTAGCTCCAGTATTATCTTTATCTTCTGCAATCCATAACTTATTAAGGTAATTGGAAATTTCCTGATAAGGAAGCTCTAATGGGGTTTGGAGTGTTAATTGAGGTTTCATTTTTAAGGTCTGCGCCAGAAAATATTATCTTTTGAAAGTAATTGATCAGACTCAGGAGGTCCCCACGTCATAGATTCATAATTATAAATAGGTAACTTCCAAGGAGAATTATCCATCAATTCTATTAATGGCGTATAAAGTTTCCACGCAGCCTCTACTTCATCACTTCTTGTAAATAAGGTTGGATCAGAAAGCATTGCATCGGCTAATAATCTTACATAGCCTTCATCTGAGGGTTCTCCAAATGATTCATCATAAGAAAATTCCATCTCAACAGGTCTGGATTTCATTCCAGAACCAGGTGACTTTACCTCGAATTTAAAAGTAGCGCCTTCATTTGGCTGAATTCTAAGAACAAGTTGATTTGGTGCAGGGTTAATTATTGTTGATTCAAATAAATGAACAGGAACGTCTTTGAAAGTCAAGACTATTTCTCCAAGTCTTTTGGGTAGTCTTTTCCCCGTTCTCAAATAAAAAGGTACCCCTTGCCAACGCCAGTTATCAACGAAAACTTTTGCTGCAAGATAAGTTTCTGTAGTGCTATTAAAATGCACACCATCTTCTTGCCTATATCCTTTGAGTCGATTTGAGATATTTCCTCCCTCTACATATTGACCTCTTATACAACAATTCCACGGTTCATTTTCGTCAGCAAGTTTTGAAGCTTGAAGAACCTTAGCTTTTTCATTTCTAATTGCTTCTGGTTCAAATTTCCCAGGAGGTTCCATAGCAGTAACAGCAAGCATTTGAGTCATATGATTTTGAAGCATATCTCTTAAAGCGCCAGAACTTTCGTAATAACCTGCTCTATCTTCAACCCCTACTGTTTCAGATGAAGTGATTTGAACACTTGATATATAATTTCTGTTCCAGATTGGTTCAAAAATAGTGTTAGCAAACCTCAAAACAAGAATGTTTTGAACTGTCTCTTTACCCAAATAATGATCAATCCTATAAATCTGACTTTCTTCAGCACAACTTTGAACAATCTTGTTCAATTTTTTTGCACTTGAATAATCTCTTCCAAAAGGTTTTTCAATCACTAAACGACTTTTCTTAGGGTCATTTAAAAGGCCAGCCTCTTTAAGAACTTTACATCCACTTGCATAGAAATTAGGTGATACGGATAAATAAAATGTTCTATTTCCATGAGTAGCTTGTGTTTTATCAATTTCATTTAATCTTTTAGAAAGCCTAACGACATGATCACTTTGTTGTAAGTCAACTGGTTCATAGAAAAGATAATTAGAAAATTGTTCCCATTCCTTTTCATTACCTGATATTTGATTGGAGAGCTTTACTTTCATCTTTTCTCTAAAATCATTATCAGTCCAAGGTCTTCTCGCACAACCAACTATTCCAAATTCACTAGGAATTCTTCTTTGCAAATAGAGTTCAAATAAGGCTGGTATTAATTTTCTATGAGTAAGGTCTCCACTAGCACCAAATATTACTAAGCATTGTGGAGATATGACTCTTTCCTGCCGTAAACCCAATCTTAGAGGATTACTTAAAGTTGAAGGCATATTATTAGTATTCTTTTTTTAAAATCCTCTTTTTTTCTAAGATTAGCTACATATTGTGTCTAAATCAAAAAGTATCTCTAAAGATAAAATTAAATTTAAATATCAAAGATTTAGTAGGTTTCTACGTGCCATCTTCCTGCTTTTTTTAGTTGAGGTCTTAATTCTGACCAGTTCAAGCCTTTTTCTTCTGCCGCCTTTGTCATAGCTTCATCTATTCCGGGCTCCATACCCTTTAAACCACAAAGATATATATGTGTTTTCTCATCTTCAATCATATTGAAAAGCTCATTTGCTGATTCTAAAACTCTGTCTTGAATATACATTCTTCCACCTTTTGTATTTTGCTGCTCACGACTAATAGCTTTTGTATATTTAAAATTATCTGGGTAATCAGTCAGATATCTTTGTAAATCTTCCTCATATAACAAATTAGCTGATTTTGGGGCGCCCATAAATAACCAAGCTTTACCCTTAAAGTTCCATTTGTTTTTTTCTTTTTCAGTAGCTTCGAACATTCTTCTTAAATAAGCTCTCATGGGGGCTATTCCGGTTCCAGTAGCTAACATAACTATGTTGGCATCCTCTTCATCTGGGAGAAGCATCTCCTTACCTACAGGGCCTGTTATTTTAACTTTATCTCCAGGATTAATATCACATAAGTACGTAGAACAAACTCCATTGATAGTTTCACCATCTTTTTCATACTGAAGCTGTCTAACACAAAGAGAAACAGTATTTCCTTTAAAATCATCTCCATGTCTTGTGCTAGCTATTGAGTAAAGTCTTAATTTATGAGGCTTTCCATTAGCATCTTCACCAGCAGGCATGATGCCAATACTTTGGCCTTCAACATAATTTAAGAATGGATCACTATCTTTGAGGTCGAAAGTTATGTGATTTACTCTACCAATAGCTCCTTCTTTAAGAAGACTATAGTTTTCTATTACTGTGCCTTCATAGGGTGTCTTTGGTCTATAGATATTTACTGGTACATCAGCATGTTTCTTCTTAACAACAGTATTAGCTTCAACCTTTGCAACAGGTGCAGGCTTAGGTACTGATTTTTGTTCAACAGGTTTTACCTGAGATTTTTTCAGCTCTGTATCTTGAGGGAAGTTTGAGGCCCTTTTACTAAAAGATTTTAGAATAAAATAAAAAACTCCTATTAATACTGGTATATGAGCTAAGCCACCTGCGATAACTGTTGATTGTGAATACATTTTTTAGTTTTCTTTATATAAAAGATTATCAATTTGTAGTTTAATTTGTAGTGATTTTACAAAAATGGTTACGTTTTGAGATCGGAATAATTTAATCAAATTATTTTTATTTTTCATTATTTGTTGTTTTTATCTGTATAGTTACACAGAAATAATTTTTTATCTAATTAAAAAATTCATTTATGATTAATCCTCAAGAATCAGTAGATCATTCTAAAAAAAGTGATTTCAGGACAATTGAGCAAACGATGGAAAAGCTTTCTGGCGGGACAAGAAGACTTGCAGCTCAACTAACTACTTCTGCAAGTTTCGATTCGTTATGGAATGTTTTAACAGATTATGATCGACTAAATATTTATATCCCAAATCTACTTTCAAGCAAAAAAATATATCAAAAGAACAATAATGTCCATCTGAAACAAGTTGGAGCACAAGATTTCCTTGGCATGAAATTTTCAGCTGAAGTAACTATCGATTTATTTGAAGATAAAGAGCTTGGCATTTTAAAATTTAATTTGATTAAAGGAGATTTCCGAAAATTTGAAGGTAGTTGGAAAATTCAAAATATTAAAAATACTTCAAAAAATTCATTAATTTATGATCTAACTGTTCAAGGTTGTCAGTGGATGCCAATAGGGATGATAGAGAAAAGACTAAAAAAAGATCTTTCTGAAAATTTGATTGCCGTAGATAGGCAAGCAAAATCATCAATAAATTAATTAAAAATTTAAATAATAGCCCCAAGGGGATTCGAACCCCTGTCGCCTCCGTGAAAGGGAGGTGTCCTAGGCCTCTAGACGATGGGGCCAGGAAATAAGCATAGCAGCTTATTAAAAATTAAGAGTAAGGCTAGCCTTTCGTCAAGTATTGTTGCTCTTTGTTTTGTCCTTGCCATACAGGAACGGTAAAATGGAAGCAGGAACCTACACCAATTTCAGATACAACCCATATTCTCCCCCCATGGACTTGTACTATTCTCCTGCATACAGACAACCCAATCCCAAATCCTGAAGTCCCCTCAGAAGTCTGTGGGAGCCTAACTCTGTCCAGAAAAATTCTTTTTTGTTCACTCAAAGGAATACCTGCACCTTTGTCACAAATTGTTATTTCTACCCATTGATTTGTCTTGTGAATCATTGTTATTTTTATAGATCCAGAATCTTTTGAAAATTTAATAGCATTTTCAATTAAATTTAAAAATACTTGCCTCATTCTTCTTTGATCTGCAAATACACTTGGCAGATCAGAGGGGATATCAGTATCAATTTCAATATTCCTTAATCTCCAGAATTTTTCTAATTCAAGTATTACTTCAGCACTAATATTACCTAAGTCAATTTTCTGAGGGTTAAATAATGCTTCCCATTTGGTTGTTCCAACCTCTAAAAGATCCTGAGATAAGAGTTCAATCTCTTCAAGACGTCTTTTAATTACCTCTTGCAATTTTGAAATATCAATTTGTCCAAGTTTTTGACTTTGAACAGCCAAAGTAGCTGCCGTTAAGGGAGTTCTTAATTCATGCGCAACCATTCTTAATAATCTTTCCTGAGATTCTATTCTTTTTGTTAATGTCTCATTCTCTTGTCTCAAAACAAGAAGTTCCTCTTCCAATAGAAATTCTTTTTGAGTTCTCATTGAATCAATTTTGGATGGTTGCAAATTAATCCCCAGATTTTTTGTTAAGCCTTCCTGTGTCCATCTTGGCAACCATTTCTGTAACTGAGAGAAAATATTACTTCCAGCAAATATTTGCTTTGGAGCTGGGGAAACCTTTATAAGAGCGGGAATAGCTACTAATCTATGTAATTCCAGTAATTCCGGCTGTTCTATTGGCTCAGAAATCTGAAGAGATATCTCAAATTCACAATCATCCGATTCTAAATAAGCTATCAGGGACTTAATATCACTACTAGAAAGTTGATTTCTAGCTGCTACAAGTATTAATTTTAGCTCTTTTTTATCATTCAAATGATTTTCCCTGAAGTGTTGAAAAGCTGTTAATCCTTATAAACACATTAAGATATTTATATTTATTTTACAGATAAGCTATGAAATAAATACGACTTTTTATATATGGTTGTTATTAATCAAAAGAAAAATTTAAATTTTGGTGAAAATAATTCTCCAGAAATTAATTTAAATAGTAATTTAAAAAGATGGTTTTCAAGAAATATTGGATTGTGGAAATCCAATAGATCCTATTTTCTTGATGAAGTCCAAAAAACTTATAATTTATGCATGAACATAAATATACAAGCTCTTGAGAATAAATCCGAATGGGAGTCACACTATAAATTCACCTGGTACCCAGAAAAAAAATATAATTTCTTTGAGGAAAATCCCCAATATAAAGAACAAGGAGAAATGCGTGCATTCATAAAGGGTCACCAACTTATGAGGGAAAATTTTTATTTAAGTAATGAAGAAGGTATTTCAAATATTAAGCAAGTCGATGAACACGAAATGATTTTTGAATCTTCTTATAAAGATTGGTATATTATTGAACATACAAGACTAGTAGATTCGGATAATTATAGATTCAGGGTTATTTATTCATGGAACAAAAATAAACTAAAAATAGTAGAGAATCATCACGAAATAAAAATTATTAAGTAATTTCTTTCTATCAATTAATATTTAAAGCAAAAATGTTATCTTTTAGTAAATGTTATTAGTTAATGAGTATTAATTTTTATTCAAAAAATTTTCTTAAATTGTTAGGTATTAGTCTTATTATACCCTTTACACTTTTTGATATTAATACAATAAATAAACAAACTAAAGCCGAAGAAAATTTAATTGCTGCTTCTGAAAAAGATCTTTTCCTATACCGACAAATGGGGGCCTCTTATCTTTGTATAGCTTCAAAAGCTGAAGTAGATTTTAATAAAGGTCTTGGCATTGCTAGTGCTACTTTTGCAAATGTAATAATTGGCAAGCATGGTGGAGCTATTAAAGAATTAGGTAAAGAAAAACTTGACGAAAAAAGATTATATAACGCAGGCACATTTCAGATTGTTGGGAGCGCACTTAATATTTGCCCTGAAAGCATTCCAAAGAAGATAAAAAGTGATTATGAAAAAAGGCTAAAGAAACTTGTAAAGGAAAGCAAAAAATAATTTTATTGATTATCTGAACATTGAACTTACCGAACTTTCTTCGTGTATTCTCCAAATAGCTTCACCTAGCATGTTTGCTACAGAAAGTACTTTTAACTGTGGAAAATTATCTTTGACAAGAACTGGTATACTGTTTGTCACAATAACTTGTTCGAATAAGTCTTTAGTACTTAATCTTTCATAAGAAGGAGGAGAAAATACAGCATGTGAGGCACATGCAAATATTCTATTAGCGCCTTCTTCTTTTAATAAATTAGCACCAGAACAAATTGTGCCACCCGTGTCTATCATATCGTCTATTAGAATAGCCGTTTTACCTTTAACTTCTCCAATAACTGTTAAACTTTCAGCGATATTATGAGCTGCTCTCCTTTTATCAATTATAGCCAAAGGAGCATCTTTCATTAATTTTGCAAATGCTCTTGCTCTCGCCACACCACCTACATCAGGAGAAACAACTACAATTTCCTCTAAATTTAAAGAGTCTAAATAATCAATAAGTACAGGTGAACCATAAATATGATCGCATGGTATATCAAAATAACCTTGTATTTGAGCTGAATGTAAATCCATAGCAAGAACTCTATCTACGCCTGATTTCTCGAGTAAATTAGCGGTTAGTTTTGCAGTAATTGACTCTCTTCCTGAAGTTTTTCTATCTGCCCTTGCATATCCAAAATAAGGAATTACTGCCGTTATTTGTCTAGCAGATGCCCTCTTGCAAGCATCAACCATAATCATAAGTTCCATTAAACTATCGTTTACAGGAGCGCATGTAGGTTGTATTAGGAATACATCACAACCTCTAATAGATTGCTGAATCTGGACATAAAGTTCTCCATCAGCAAATCTTTTAGAGATTAAAGGTACATTTTCAATCCCTAGGTATGATGCAATTTCTTCAGCTAATTTAGGGTTTGTTGTTCCACTTACTAGCCTTAATCTACTATTAGTTAGATTAAAGTTTGATTCTTTATTCTGCACTGCCGTGATAAAACTTGTCACGAAATTAGCACTATAAAACTATATCCATATCGTAATCGTTTATCTGAATTTCGCAAAAGATAATTACTGGATCTTTTCAAAAGTCACATCTTTATAAACAAAAAATAAAGAATCGATTAAAAAACAGAATATTTTTTTAATTCATTCGAAAATCAATTGGAATAATATTTGTCAATTAAAAAAAATTTGTATATTGTTGAATTTAGAGAATTAATAACAATTTAATTGTAAATAATCAAAATATAAAAATATGCCTATTCAAACAGTTCTCACAAAAAAATCTTTAGGCGTACTTGTGCATCCTACATGTCTACCAGGAGGAAGCGTATGCGGAACTTTTGGTAGAGGGGCTAAAGAGTGGATAAAAACGCTTCAAAAGCATGGGATTGAATACTGGCAATTTTTACCTCTTACACCTACTGATTCTACAGGGTCTCCATATAGTTCACCATCTAGTTTTGCACTTAATCCATGGTTTCTTGACATAGATGATTTAATCGAAAAAGGTTTTATTTTCATTAGGAATAAAGAAAAATTAGGACCAATAAATCAGAATAAGGATTATTTTGATTTTGATTTTGCGGATAATTTAACAAAAAGAGTAGGTCACCTCCTTTTGCAAAGTTGGAGTTCCCAATCTGAATCTAGAAAACTTGATTTTCACAAATGGGTTAGTAAGAATTATTGGGTAGAAGATTATGCGACATTTATTGTTATCAGGGAGGAATTTAATATGTTGCCTTGGTGGCAATGGCCTCAAGAATTTAAAATAAAAAACAATAAGTTTTTAAAATCATGGATTAAGAAAAAAAGTGAAGAGATACTTATTAAAAAATTAATACAGTGGCATTTAGATGAGCAATGGAGAGCAATTAAAAACTTTGCAAAATCAAGTAATATTAAGCTAATAGGAGATTTGCCCTTTTATGTTTCTAGGGATAGCGCAGATGTATGGAGTAATAAATCACTATTTTCAATTTTTAAAAATGGAGATTTAATCTTTCAAAGTGGGGTGCCACCTGATTATTTTTCATCCACAGGTCAATTATGGGGCACCCCAACTTATTTTTGGTCAAAGCATAAGAGGACTAATTTTGATTGGTGGAGAAAAAGATTTAAAAGGCAATTTGAACTTGTGGACCTATTGAGATTAGATCATTTCAGGGGTTTAGCGGGTTTCTGGAGAGTTAATGGCAATTCTAAAACAGCAATTTGTGGCAAATGGATAAACTCTCCGGGTAGGGCACTATTAAATAAACTAAAAAAAGATTTAGGGGATGACTATCTACCTATTATCGCGGAGGATCTAGGAGTGATTACTCCAGATGTAGAAAAATTAAGGAAAAATTTTGAACTACCTGGCATGAAAATATTGCAATTCGCTTTTGATGGCAATGAAGATAACCCGTATTTACCTAAGAATATTAAAGGAGAAAATTGGGTTGTTTATACAGGTACTCATGACAATGCCACTTCCCTCTCATGGTGGGAATGTTTAGACAATGAGTCCAAAACAAGACTAAAAGATGAGTATAAATTTTCAGAAAATCCTTCTTGGAGTTTAATAGAAATTGGCATGGATACAAATGCTAGTCTCTTCATCGCTCCAATACAAGATATATTATCCCTAGATGACTCAAGTAGATTAAACATACCTGGCACTACAAAAAACAACTGGAGATGGAAGTTAAATCGAAACTTAGAGGAAATAGAAGACAATATAAGAATTTTTAGTGAACTTGGAAATAGTTTTGGGAGAACTAGAAAATAGAAATTTATTAAAATTATTTATCAATGATTTTATTTTCAATACTTTGAATCTCGATAACATTTACATTTAAAACAAAGTATCTCTTTAATATAAATATAGTTAAAACTAGTATAAGAAAATATAAAAGACTTCCCTGCCAAGTATTTATAAGATCGAATTTCCTGACTATAAAATCCTTTTTTTCTTTCTTTAAAGTTTCTCTTTCTCTAATTGCTAATTTTACTAATGTATTTTTTTTTAATACTAAGCATTCCTCTAATTTAACTAATATTGATCTTATAAAGGGATACTTTGGTCTTAAACTATGATAATTATTTTCGATAGAAATTATTGTTTGTTCTGGAATTTTTGAAATACGTGACAATTCTTTTAATGATATATTTTGTTGAATTCTTGCTTCTTTTACTAACTTCGCAAGTTCCATATAATGATCAAATACTCCATGATTCAAGTCTTTATTCTTATTAGTTTTTTTATAGAATAAAAAAAGATTTTTCAAAATATTAATTGTACTTTATTTAATTTTAATCAATTAAAAATCATTAGTTAATTACTATTGATAAATATAAAAACTAAACTGAGGAGATAATATTCTGAACTGCACTTTTTGCAATATTTAAAGGGCTAAATGTATCTCTAATTAAACCTAAAAGTTTTTTTGCATCAGTTAATTCTAATTTGTCATCTTTTATAAGACTTAAAAGAAGATTTTTCCGAACTTCTGATCCTTTTTTACTAACAAATAATTTTAAACCAGCATTAGCCACTGGTATTAGGTCTGAATTAATGTTTTCAGAATCTTCGAATAAAATATTAAGTAAACTTTCAACTTTTTCTATTTGGATTCGACCTTTTTTATCAAAAACAACTTCTAAAAGAATTTCTAAAATCTCTTCAGAATTATCAGTAAGTAGTTTTTTAGCTATGTAGGGATATGCGATTTTTAAAATTTTAAATTCGGGATCTAGTCTTAATGCCAAACCTTCTTGACTAACAACAGCTCTAATTATCAAAGCAAACCTGCTGGGTACTCTAAATGGATAAGAATACATAAGTTTTGAGAATTTATCAGTTACATTTTTAAGATTAAAATTGCCAACCTCAGCGCTTAGAGATCCTCCTAAAACTTCTTTTAATGGTTGAACAAGTTTTTGAAGATCTTGTTCTTTTGTTAAAAAACCTAATTTCTGAAAATCCTTTGCAAGAAGATAATATTCATCATTTATTATGTGAACGATTGCCTTAATGAGAGTAAGTCTATCTGAATTTGTAATTGTATCCATCATTCCGAAATCTACATAAGCTAAATTTCCACAATCTGCATTTCCTCCTTTAAGAGCAAACATATTCCCAGGGTGTGGGTCAGCATGAAAATATCCATATTCAAATAATTGCTGAAGACCACTGATTACACAAGTTTTTATAAAAGAGGAAGGTACTAAGTTATTTTCCTCCAATAAAGTCCGATCTCTTAACTTAACTCCATCAATCCAAGAGGTTGTAATAATTCTCTTAGATGAAAAATGTTTTTCGAATTTAGGTATAAAAACATTAGGATTATTTTTGAATAAATCTGCAAACTTTAAAGCATTTTCACCCTCTTTTTCATAGTCAATCTCATCAAAAAGTGCCTTACCGAATTCATCTATTATTTCTCCAATTCCAACACCAATATTTAATGGTAAAAATGGTGACAAAAAAGTGGCTAAAAACCTTAATATTACAACATCTCTTCTTATAAGAAAGTACAAATTTGGCCTCTGTACTTTCACAGCTACATAACTATTATTTTTTGTTTTTGTTTTATAAACCTGACCCAAGCTTGCTGAAGCGATAGGACTATCAGGGAACTCATCAAATAATTCATTAGGTGGCGAACCAAGTTCCTCTTCAATAATTTTTAAAGCAATTTTGTGATCAAATGCTGGGAGATTATCCTGTAAGTTTGTAAGTTCTGTCAACCAATCTTGTCTAACAAGATCTGGTCTAGTTGAAAGTGCCTGACCTAATTTTATAAAACAAGGTCCTAAATCTGTTATTACATCGAAAAGATATTTTGACAGATTTTTTTGAACATTTTCATTTTTACTGTTACCTTGAAAAAGTATTCTTAAAAAAAGAAAAATAAAAGTTAAAAGGATATATAAAACTCTTGGGATAAAAATCCATGGTCTCAAAATTAACCAAATCAAGTCACCTTTTACAGAATATTTCGAATAAGATCTTGTCATTAAAGTTAAAAAATATCAAAGAAAGATTCCATTTAACCCATTCTATATATGTCAATAATACTTTATGAGCATTTCATCTTTTCTAACTAAAAAGTTTTTAAAGTCACTATTCTTTCCCGCTCATAACAGAGGGGCAGCTTTACCAAAGAAATTAGTGAAATTATTAAAAAATCAACCTGGGTATTGGGACTTACCGGAACTCCCAGAGATAGGTTCACCACTATCCCAAAACGGATTAATTGCCAAGTCTCAAAGAGAATTCTCTGAAAAATTTGGATCGAAAAGATGTTTTTTTGGAGTTAATGGAGCCTCTGGATTAATACAATCAGCGGTAATTGCAATGGCGAAACCTGGCGAAACTATTCTGATGCCTAGAAATGTTCATATAAGTGTTATAAAAATCTGTGCGATGCAGAACATACATCCAACATTCTTTGACCTAGATTTTTCATCAGAAACCGGTCATTACATACCAATAACAAAAAACTGGCTAGAAAATGTATTTAAAAAAATAAATTTTAATGAGAAAAAGATTGTAGGGGTAATTCTTGTAAGTCCCTCTTATCATGGTTATGCGGGAGATTTAGAGCCTTTAATAGATCTTTGTCATCAAAAAAGTTTACCTGTTTTGGTTGATGAAGCCCATGGTTCTTATTTCCTTTTTTGTGAAAACCTTAACCTACCAAAATCCGCTTTAATATCAAACGCTGATTTAGTCGTCCACTCATTGCACAAGTCTCTTAATGGTTTAACTCAAACTGCTGCACTTTGGTACAAAGGGAATCTAGTAAATGAGCAAAATTTAATCAAAAGTATTAATTTGTTGCAAACTACTAGTCCAAGTTCCTTATTACTTTCTTCTTGTGAAGAGTCTATTAAAGACTGGCTTAATAAAAAAAGTTTATCAAAATATCAAAAAAGAATTTTAGAAGCAAAAAGTATCTACAAAAAATTAATCCAAAAGAATATTCCTCTCATAGAAACTCAAGACCCCTTAAAAATAGTATTGAATACCTCTAATGCTGGAATTGATGGTTTTACTGCTGATAAATTTTTTTATAAAAATGGTCTTATTGCTGAATTACCCGAAATGATGACTCTAACTTTTTGCTTAGGATTTGCAAATCAAAAAGATTTTCTTAATTTATTTGAAAAGTTGTGGAATAAATTACTATTAAATTCTAAAAAATTAAAAAGATATAAAGCGCTCCAATCGCCTTTTAAATTAGTTGAAACACCTGACATTGAAATTGGAATTGCTTGGAGGAGTGAGACTAGGAGTATTCCTTTCTCGCAATCATTAAATAAAATTTCTGGAGAAATTATTTGCCCTTACCCTCCTGGTATTCCTCTACTAGTTCCTGGAGAAAAAATTGACATAGATAGGTTTAATTGGATAAATAATCAAAGTTTATGCAACAAAGATCTGGTAAATTTTAATATAAGAGTTATATAAACATAGAAATTTGATATGAGATTGAGAAGCGGATTACTTATAGGAATATTTGGTTTAATTGTTGTTTTGTCGGGGGGATGGGTTTTTACATTAGCAACTGCTTTGCTTACTTATTTAGCATTATTGGAATTTTTTAGAATGGCAGAATTTAAAGGAATAAAACCTGCTACAAAAACCACATTATTTTCATCTTTCGTTATTATAGTTTCTACTTATCTTGAGAGCATAGGTTTGCTTGAAGGAGAAATATCAAATTCAATTCTGCCTATCTGTTCAGTTGGAATATGCACTTGGTTACTTTTGCAACCAAAACCTGGAACGATTTCAGATATTGCAGCCTCTATTTTTGGTTTATTCTATTTAGGTTTTTTACCTAGTTACTGGATTAAGTTAAGGGGATTAGAGTCAGTAATATTAAGTTCAAATCAAGGTTTTATTTCGTTTGAAAACTTATCAAATACTACAGGTTTAAATTTAACTTTAACTTCTTGTTTTTTAATTGTAGCTAGTGATATTGGTTCTTATTTCATTGGGAAGTCATTTGGTAAAAAATCTCTTTCTCCAATATCTCCCAGCAAAACTATAGAAGGTTTAATTGGAGGAATATCCTGTTCAATTTTATTAGCAATATTTTTCGCATTTTTACTAAATTGGGAAAATCCATTTTTAGTTGGAATTTTGTACGGAATTTTAATTTCACTTATGGCATTAGTTGGAGATTTAATTGAATCAATGATGAAGAGAGATGCAAAAATAAAAGATTCAGGTACTTTTTTACCGGGACATGGAGGGATTCTTGACAGAATTGATAGCTACATTTTTACTCCATCTGTTTTGTATTACATTTTTATAATTCTCAAGTATCTAAATTAATTATGAAAATTTTTATTCCAAAAAATAATCATGGATAATTTTACTAGATAATGATGGTAAATCTACATGAGGAAGATGACCACAATTTTGCAACCCTACAAAATTTAATTTATCAATTTTTCTTAGATTTTTAATCTCTTTTTTTCCAAGAATGCGATCATTTTCTCCACATACCGCTTTAATTGGGATATTTTGAATATATTTATGTGTTCCAGCAAACCCTCCACTTTTTGCAAATGATGCAAGTGAATTCCTCCATCCTTTACAACCTAAATGAATTGAAGCAATTTGCTCTTCCATTTCACCAACACATTCATCTGGAAAAGCAAATGCTTGCCTACAAAGACTTTTTCTGACCTGCGGCAATCCAAGAAATGAGGCTCCAATTTGGTTAAGAGGAAAAGGGATACTCTTGGGTTCTCCGAACAATCCGGCGGGAGATAAAAGGATAATTTTATCAATAGAATCAGGGAATTCAAAAGCAAGTTTTAAAGCTGTTGAGCCTCCCATAGAGGCACCAATGATTTTCAGATTCTTTGTTATTTGTAAGGTCTTAAGGAGATCAATTAAATATGATATTATTTTCGAGGGGTTGTATTCATTCGTTGCGCACCTAGGACTAAAACCAAACCCTAACAGATCAGGAATTATAACTTGGAAATTTCTTTTTAATGATTGATATATTCTCCTAAACTCTAAAAAACTACTGTCAAAGCCATGTAGGAGAAGTATAGGTTGACCTTTTCCTCCCATAACCACAGGGAATTTCAGAGAGTTCCAGTTCTCATTGAGTCTGATCCACTTAACATCATTTGCCAAATAAAGACCTAATGGATCTAATAGAGATATTTTGGCACTCTCAAAAAACTCAACATTCAAATCACTAAGTTTTTCGAAATGGGTTTTAGTCAAAAAGATAATTATATTTTGATTTTTTGTTGTTCAAAATTTGCGATAACTTCAACTATATCCTGTTTATGAGTTTCAAAAGGCAAGAAATGAATCTCAGATTCATCTCGACAAGTAAATTCAGCAATTTTCTCTAAATTGTTATTTTCAAAAACATTTATTCCAAGTTGTGCAATAGTAGTTGGTAAATTCAATTCTTTCATAAGTACCAACAATTGTTTACTTGATTGTTCAGCTAATTTATTGTTATTTTTCATTTCTTCTAGTCTTAATTGCAATAATAATCCAACCCCAACAATCTCACCGTGTAAGAATTTATTTGGGGTAATTATCTGAGTAATTGCATTATGAATAGCATGTGCGGCTGCAGTCCTACACTTTTCACCCCCAATACCACCTACTAATCCTGCTGTAAGTCCACACGCTTCTATAGTATTTCGCCAAGAAAGATTATTTTCAAATTCACCCTTAAATGCTTTCCCCCCATCTATTAGTAGTTGATCTCTTAAAACTCTTGATATCTGAATAGCTTGTTGAACAAGGCCATCATCAATTGTTGAACTTGTTATTGAGGATTCATACCATTTTGCCAAAGCATCCGCTATGCCACTTGCAAGTGTTCTTGATGGAGCTGTTTGAATAAATTTATGATCATATACTAGGATTTTTGGACAAGATCTTAATGGGACATCCTTTATGAATTGGCCATTTTTTGTATAAATATTCGATAAAGCTGTCCAACCTGCACATGTAGAAGCGCTAAGAGGCACTGTAAAACAAGGGATATTAAGACACTCTGCTATATATTTGCCAGAATCTAGAACTTTCCCACCTCCAGCGGCAATAACAGAATCATGATTATTCTTTAAAATGATATTCTTAACTCTTGAAATATCTTCATAACAACAATCAAATTGTAAATTAGCAGAACTAATATTAAGGTTTTGATTTTTTAAATCTCTAAAAATTTTATTTCTCAGATTATTCGTATGAATGCATCTACCTAAAAGTAATGGACTTTTAGTTAATTTAGTAATTTGAGGTAAAGATTTTTCCCAGGCATGATTCCCCCTAAATATAGTTTCTGGAGAGATTGATTGCATATTTACATTGAATAACTAGAAGTTAGCACTTGCCAACTCTTGAGGGGATTCTTCAGAAGAAATATTAATTGTAACTTTTTTATTATCATCTATATCAACTAAAGCCTTATCTCCATCCTTTATCCTCCCCGAAAGAACTTCTTCAGCCAGACTATCCTCTAATAAGCGCATAACAGCTCTTCTTAAGGGCCTTGCTCCATAAGAAGGATTATAACCTTCTTCAACAAGTCTTTCTTTGAATGCATCAGTTACGTTTAATTTAATGCCTTTATCTTGTAATCGGGCAAATACCTCTTGCAACATTATTTCAGCTATTTCTTTAACCTCATTTTTAGTTAGTTGCCTGAATACAATTATTTCATCAAGTCTATTTAAAAATTCAGGTCTAAAGTATTGTTTTAATTCTTCATTAACTAAGGATTTTATTCTATTGTATTGGCTATCTTCAACAGAATCACCAGAAAACTCAAATCCTAAACCGCCTCCACCTTTCTCGATTACTTTGGAACCAATATTAGAAGTCATTATTAGTAAAGTATTTTTAAAATCTACAGTTCTTCCCTTTGAATCTGTTAATCTTCCATCTTCAAGAAGTTGCAATAATAAATTAAATACATCTGGATGTGCCTTCTCTACTTCATCAAATAAAACAACAGTATAAGGCCTTCTTCTAACCGCCTCAGTAAGCTGACCTCCTTCATTAAAACCAACATATCCAGGAGGCGAGCCTATTAGTTTACTAACTGTATGCCTTTCCATAAATTCAGACATATCTAATCTAATCATGGCTTCTTCACTACCGAAAAAATATGAAGCCAATGATTTAGTCAATTCAGTTTTACCTACACCTGTAGGGCCTGAAAATATGAAACTCGCGATGGGTCTATTAGGATTTTTTAATCCAACTCTCGCCCTTCTAATAGCTCTTGATACAGCTTTTACAGCTTCATCTTGTCCAATTAGCCTTTGGTGTAGAGTTTCCTCCATATTAAGAAGCTTGACTGATTCGGTTTCTGTTAATTTTTGAACAGGGACACCAGTCCAAGATGCAACGATATTGGCTACATCCTCTTCATTAACTAGAGGATTTTGTAAAAGTTTTGAATTGTTTTTAACTGAGTTAGTATCAGAAACATCCTCATCTTTAGAGTCTTTTTTATTTTCAAGTACTTCTTTAATTTTTGCAGACAATTCCATCTCTTTTTCTCTTAATTGGCCTGCTTGATCAAAATTTTGATCCCTGACAGATTCTTCCTTTTGTTTTTGGATTTGTCTTAGTTCTTTATCTATTTCTTTAGCTTCTGGCGGAAGTTTAGAATTTATTAAACGAACTCTACTTCCTGCCTCATCGATAAGATCGATAGCCTTATCAGGTAAAAATCTATCAGATATATAGCGATCACCTAGATGAGCTGCAGCCTCTAAAGCATCATCAGTAATTTTCAGACGATGATGTTGTTCATAGCGTTCTCTAAGACCTTTTAAGATTTCGATTGTATCTTCAATAGATGGTTCACCCACCATGACAGGTTGGAATCTTCTTTCAAGAGCAGCATCTCTTTCGATATGTTTTCTATATTCATCAAGTGTTGTTGCTCCAATACATTGAAGTTCTCCTCTAGCTAATGCTGGCTTAAGAATATTTGCAGCATCTATAGCTCCTTCAGCAGCTCCAGCACCAATTAACGTATGTACTTCATCAATAACGAGAATTACATTACCTGCAGTTTTAATTTCTTCCATTATTTTTTTTAATCTTTCTTCAAATTCACCTCTATATTTTGTTCCTGCGACCAAAAGACCTATATCTAGAGTTAAAACTCTTTTATCTTCAAGTATGTCAGGAATATCTCCTAACTGTATTCTTTGAGCTAAACCTTCTGCAATAGCTGTTTTACCAACGCCAGGTTCTCCAATAAGAACAGGATTATTTTTAGTCCTTCTTCCTAATATTTGAACTACTCGATCAATTTCTGCATGACGACCAACTACAGGATCGAGTTTTGATTCACTAGCTAACTTTGTTAAATTTGTTCCAAACTCATCGAGTGTGGCGGTTTTTAAATTACCCTTAGTTGAATTGGCACCCGAACCAACTTCAGCTGTTTCACCTAGCATCCTTATGACTTGAGTTCTTACTTTAGTAAGGTCAACAGTAAGAT
Source organism: Prochlorococcus sp. AG-412-C21 (assembly GCA_003214975.1). Taxonomy (GTDB): domain Bacteria; phylum Cyanobacteriota; class Cyanobacteriia; order PCC-6307; family Cyanobiaceae; genus Prochlorococcus_A. The sequence goes on along the minus strand of QCKZ01000011.1, from coordinate 17,166 downwards.
TTTCAAGAACTCTTGCAGCTACACCCTCACCCTCTCTTATTAAACCCAATAATAGATGTTCAGTTCCAATATAATTATGCCCTAATTGACGGGCTTCTTCTAGAGAAAGCTCCAAGACTCTTTTCGCCCTAGGAGTAAAAGGTATTTCTACAGCTACGAAACCTGAACCTCTACCAATTATCTTTTCTACTTCTATTCTGGAATCTTTTAAATTAACACCAAGTGATTTAAGAACCTTTGCTGCAACACCTGTTCCTTCTCCAATTAAACCCAATAGAATTTGTTCCGTTCCAACGAAATTATGACCAAGTCTCCTAGCCTCCTCTTGAGCGAGCATAATGACTTTTATGGCCTTTTCTGTAAATCTTTCAAACATTAGAAGATTAAATTTCTACTAATAACCTACCAGTAATATGTGAATTTTGTGTTCAGAATGAGCTTTTGTGAATACCCAGAATTATATTTTAATCAATTAAATTTACCTTTTTTAGTGATATACCAATAAATTATAGTAATTTCGAGAATTCTGGTTATCCGAACATCTAAATTTTTAAATTATTTTGTTGTTAAATTTTTTTCTTTTAAAAGTGCATCTGATCCATTTTTATAATAATTTTTTCTTATCCCCACAGTAGAGAAATCAAATCGATTATAAAAATTTTCAGCAGTAATATTACTCTGAGAGACTTCCAATAGTAATTTATTTATATTTAATTTTTTACATCTTTTTATTAAATAGCTCATTAGATAAGATCCAAAACCTCTTTTCCTAAAGTTCTGATTTACTACAAAATAATTTATTTGAACTTCATCAATAACAACTTGAAAAACACATATTCCGATTACTAAATTTTCAAGTAATAAACCAATGATATTTGTACCTTCTTTTTTGAATTCGTTAGCCCATTGCTTTTTGCTCCATAAAGAAATCGTATTTGAATCTAATTCATAACATAAATCTATATCATTCTCATTTATTTGTTTAATCGATATCATTTAATAATAAATACGTATTCAAAAAACTGGATTTAAAGTCATTATAAGATAAGACAACTAAGCATGACTTTAATTAAAGATCTCCCATGGTAGAAAAAAAATCATTTTTAAAACAAACAATCGACTTGGAAAGTCCAAATAAGAATATCGTACCTGTTACTACTTCCGTTGGAGGAGATGGAAAATTATCCGTTGGTGGATGTTCTATTGAAGAATTAGTTAAAAAATATGATTCTCCTCTTTATGTTTTGGATGAAATCACTTTGAGAAACTCTTGTAGAGCATATAAAAAAGCATTAGAAAAATACTACCCAGGAAAGTCTCTACCGATATATGCATCTAAAGCGAATAGTTCAATTTTTATGAGTAGCCTTGTTTCCTCAGAAGGTTTAGGACTTGATGCGGTTTCAGAAGGTGAATTATTAACTGCTTTAAAAGGCGGCGTACCAAATGAAAAGATTGTTTTTCATGGCAACAATAAATCTAATAAAGAGATAGAATTCGCAGTCAGAAATAATATAAAAATAATTGTAGATAATGACTTTGACTTAAAAAGATTAGAGGAAATTTCAAATTCATTAAATCGTGACTTAGAAATAATGATTCGCTTTACTCCTGGAATAGAATGCCACACACATGAATACATAAGAACAGGATCATTTGATAGCAAATTTGGTTTCGGAATTGAATATTTGAACATATTGTTTGCCATAATAAAAGATACTAAACATCTAAAATTAACAGGGATACATGCTCATATTGGTTCCCAGATTTTTGAACTAGAACCTCATAATGATCTTGGTGAAATCATGGTAAAGGTAATTTTAGACGCCAAAAAATTTGGCCATAATATCGAGGAACTAAATGTTGGTGGAGGTTTAGGAATTAAATATACTGAAAGTGATGATCCCCCTTCAATTGATGAATGGGTAAAAACAATTTCTAATTCTGTTGTTAAGGCTTGTCAAAAAAACAACTTAGATTTCCCTACATTAATGTGTGAACCTGGAAGATCTATTGTATCTACTGCAGGTATAACAATTTACAAAATTGGAGCCTTTAAAGAAATTCCAGGTATCAGAACCTACTTATCTGTTGATGGTGGGATGAGTGATAATCCAAGACCAATAACATATCAATCTAATTATTCTGCATGTTTGGTAAGTAATCCACATAATTTTAATTCTAAAAATAAATATACTATTGCCGGTAAGCACTGCGAATCAGGAGATGTATTATTTAAGGAGATCGAATTAGCAGATTGCAAAACAGGTGATCTAATTTGCGTTTTTGGTACTGGTGCATACAACAATTCAATGAGTTCTAACTACAACAGAATTCCAAGACCTGCTGCAATCTTAGTTTGTGATGGTGAAGCAGAGATTATTCAAAAGAGAGAAAGTCCATCTGATCTTTTAAAATATGATGTCTTACCTGATCGCTTTATCAAACAAAATTAGGTACATTTAAGTTAATTTTATTTTTAATGTGAATTTCTGGGGGATTATAAATTTAAAGCTTTTATTAGATGTCTTATTTGCTGTTGGTTTTGGACTTTTATTATTTTCTAGAGTAAAAGAACAGAGGACACTTTGGCTTTTAAGAGGATATTTGTTTTTAGTCTCATCCGCATGGTTTATACAAAGATATGCCTACCTTCCATTAACATCAAAATTAATTGATGCAGTAGTCCTCGCTTGCTCTCTTTCATTGGCGATTCTTTGGCAAGGAGAGCTTAGAAGATTAATGGAATTATTAGGCACTGGCAGGTTAGCTGTTTTGCTAGGAAATCCACCCAAGGAATTTAGAGCAACTTCAACAACTCTTACTCAGTTAGTTGATACTGCAGGAAAACTCTCTCAAAATAGAAGAGGCGCTTTAATCGTTGTAGATTTGGGGAGTGACTTAAGGCCTGAAGATTTTTTATATTCTGGTACTAAAATTGAGGCACAATTGTCAACTGACCTTTTAATAAATCTTTTTGCAACAGATACACCTTTACATGATGGAGCAGTTCTTGTGAAAGGTAACAAAATAATATCTGCGGGTGTAATACTTCCTTTATCGAGGCAAGGAATTAGTAGATACGGCACAAGACATTTAGCCGCATTAGGAATCACAGAAAGATTTGACAGGTGTATTTGTATTGTTGTTTCTGAAGAGACAGGTACGTTATCCTTAGCTAACCAAGGCAAACTGGAAAGACCAATTACAAGCAGTAGGTTACAAGAACTTCTTATGAATTTAATTGGTAATCAAAACTCTACAGGAACAAGTAAATCATCTTTAAGTAAAAATGTTTTATCCCAGAAAGCAAGTACAAATGATAATATTATCGATAATATCAATGAAAAAGAGTCCAATAAATCAGAAATCTTTACTAAAAAAAAGGATTAACTAATGAGTTTAGAAAAAGTAATAGACAATAAAATGATCGACTTATTAATGAAAATAGATAAGAAAAAATTGCCCAAACATATAGCAATAATTATGGACGGCAATGGGAGATGGGCGTCTAGAAAAGGTTTACCCCGATCATTTGGACATAAACAGGGCGTTGGTGTATTAAAAAAAATTCTCAAAGCTGCAAAAAATTTAGGTTGTAAAGTAATTACTGTTTATGCTTTTTCAACTGAGAATTGGACAAGACCAACAAAAGAAGTTGATTTTCTTATAAATCTTTTTAGCGAAGTTTTAAAAAACGAAATTAAAGAGATACATGAAGAATCAACAAAAATAAAATTTATTGGAGATTTATCTCCTTTCCCAAAAAATTTAAAAGAAATAATCTCTAGTTCAGAATCACTTACTAAAAACAACAATAAATTTTTATTCAATGTTTGTGTTAATTACGGAGGTAGACAAGAAATAGTAAAAGTTGCAAAACAACTAGCATTAAAATCTTCTACTGGGGAAATAAAACCAAGCGAAATTAATGAAGAATTATTTAATTCAGAACTATTAACTGGAGGGATTAAGGATCCAGAATTACTAATAAGAACTAGTGGCGAAAAAAGGATAAGTAATTTTTTATTATGGCAATTAGCATATTCAGAAATTTATATATCTGAAGTACTTTGGCCAGAGTTCAATGAGCATGAATTTCTTAAAGCAATAATTGATTACCAATCAAGAAATAGACGTTTCGGCGGTATAGAATCATTACCAAATGAATCTTTTGAAGATTCTCAAAATTCTTCCTAATAAAAATGCCTAATTCGAATAATCAGTTATTAAAAGAAATTAGGTTCGATTGGAATAAAGAGGAGATATTAGAAATACTTAATATGCCTCTTATTGATTTAATGTGGGAATCTCAAACCGTTCACAGGAAATTTAACAAATACGACATTCAATTAGCATCATTGTTCAGCGTAAAAACTGGAGGATGTGAGGAAAATTGTTCGTACTGTAGCCAATCAATTTATAGTGCTAGCGAAATCAAAAGTCATCCACAATTTCAAGTTGAAGAGGTTTTAGCAAGAGCTCAAATAGCAAAAAATGAGGGTGCAGATAGGTTTTGTATGGGTTGGGCGTGGAGAGAAATTAGAGATGGGAAATCTTTTAATGCGATGTTAGAGATGGTTAGCGGTGTAAGGAATTTAGGGATGGAAGCATGCGTTACTGCTGGGATGCTTACAGATGAACAAGCTTCTAGACTAGCTGATGCAGGTTTGACCGCGTATAACCATAATCTAGATACTAGTCCTGAGCATTACAAAAATATTATTACGACTAGAACTTATCAAGACAGGCTAGATACTATCAAAAGAGTAAGAAATGCAGGAATAAATGTTTGTTGTGGAGGGATAATAGGATTGGGTGAAACTAATGGCGATAGAGCATCTCTTTTGGAAGTGCTTTCAAACATGAATCCACACCCTGAAAGTGTTCCTATCAATTCATTAGTAGCTATTGAAGGTACTGGCTTAGAAGATAGTCAAGAAATTGATTCTATTGAAATGATAAGGATGATATCTACAGCAAGAATCCTTATGCCTAAAAGTAAAATAAGATTAAGTGCAGGTCGAGAAAAGCTTTCAAAAGAAGCCCAAATTTTATGTTTTCAATGTGGTGCAAATTCAATTTTTTATGGAGATGAGTTACTCACGACTTCAAATCCATCTTTTCAATCAGACAAAAAACTTCTTAAAGAGGTTGGAGTATCATTTAACAAAGATTTTGAAACTTGTGAAAAAACATTATCTTCTTTATGAAAGGCGAAAATTATAAAATAGTTTCTCTTTATTCTTTCTTCCCATTTCAAGAAAACTTAATTCTTGATCTAAAAAACAAATTATTAGAAATCGAAAATGAAAACGATCTTTCAGGTTTATTAATTTTTGCAAGTGAGGGCATTAATGGAACTATTTGTGCTGAGAAAAATGTAATTGATATTGTTATCAATTTACTTAACAAATATACAGATAATAGGAATTTAAGTATTAAAGTAAACTTTTCAAAAAAGAAAGTCTTCAAAAAATTAAAAATAAAAATAAAAAAAGAAATAGTTACCATGGGTGTCCCTGAAATAAACCCTTCAGAAAATAATGGGACCTATATTGAATCAGCTGACTGGAATAAGTTAATTAAAAATCAAAATACAATAGTAATTGATACTAGAAATCATTATGAGGTTTCTATAGGAACATTTCAGAATTCTATAAACCCAAATACAAGAAACTTTAGCGAATTCCCCAAGTGGGTAGATGATCATTTAGATACCCATTTAGAAAATAAAGAGTCTACAAATATAGCAATGTTTTGTACCGGAGGAATAAGATGTGAAAAAGCTACTAGTTTGCTGAAAAAGAAAGGTTATAAAAATATTTATCACCTACAAGGGGGCATCCTTCAATACCTTGATGATATACCAAAAGAAGAAAACTTATTTAAAGGTGAATGTTATGTTTTTGATAAAAGAGTTGCTTTAGATCAAGAATTAGAAAAAGGCTCCTACTCGATTTGTCATGCATGTGGAATGCCAGTTTCAATTCAAGATCAAAAAAGAAAAGAATATAAAAAGGGTATCCAATGTCATTTCTGCATTGATCAATTCAGTGATGATGATAGAAAAAGGTTTGAAGAAAGACAAACACAGATCGATAGATTAAAAGTGGAAAATCATAAAATCTATAAGGACTGATTTTCAAAATCATGAAAGTTGAAGAATTAGAAAAATTAGCAGGTACCATTGGATTATTAATTAAAATTCAAGTCAGAGAAACTCTCGGATTATGTTTCTTTAGAATCGTTATAGCAGAACAGAAAGATAACATCATTAAGATTTGGGCCGAAATGAAAGGTTGGACTTATTTAAATAAACAAGGTATTCAGCTTGATACATTAAGAATCCTTAGTAAAGCTCCTGCTTTTGTTTCGGAATTAATATGGGCAACAACTATGGCTTGGGCAATTGAAAAAAAATCAAGCAACAAAGCAAGACTTTTAGCTATTTTTGATAGTGAAGGATATAGTAAAAAACTTGTAAGATATTTCAAGTTAATAGGCTTCAAAATTGTGAAAGAAGTTGGATCTAGCCCAGTAGATCTTTTATTAAGATTGGTTTGGGGAGGTGCAGGTACACTTATGAACGGGGAATGTATTTCCATATTGAAAAAACTTGAAAAGAAACTCTCTTTAATTGAAGAAAGTTAACCCGCATGATAACTACTTCTAACTAATGGGCCAGAAGATACTTTCTTGAACCCTAATTCCTTAGAAAAGCGATATAAATATTCAAACTCTGATGGATCCCAATATTTCTTAACTGCCAAATGATTTAATGAGGGCCTTAAATATTGGCCTATTGTAATTTGATCACAATCTATTTTTTTAAGATCATAAATTGTATGTTTTATTTCATCCAAATTTTCCCCTAAACCTAACATAATGCCTGATTTAGTTTGAATATGAGGAGCAAAATCTTTTGACTTTTTTAGTAAAGTTAGTGATTTCTTATAATTTGCACCTCTCCTAACTTCTTTTTGCAGTCTTTCAATAGTTTCAAGATTATGATTAAAGCAAATTGGATCTTTTTCTAAAATCATCTTCAATCTTTCGGTCTGAAGGTTATTAGTTTCATCAAAATTTTTGCCCCCACCCCATAAATCAGGTGTCAAAACCTCTATTTTTATTTTTGAATCAATTTTTCTAATCTCATTAATTGTGGATACAAATAAATTTGCACCATGATCAGGAAGATCATCTCTAGCTACAGATGTCAAAACAACATATTTCAAATTTAGTACTTTTACTGCTTCAGCGACTTGAATACATTCATCAATATTGAGAGAACTAGGCCTACCTTTGTTGACCTGACAAAAAGCACAAGAACGAGAACATATCGATCCCCCCAGTAAAAAAGTAGCTGTTCCTGAGGCATAACATTCTGCTCTATTTGGACATCTTGCTTCTTCACAAATAGTATGAATATTTGATTTTTTGATTAGAGTTTGTATTTTTTCGAACTCTGAAGCTTTACTAATAGGAAATTTTATCCAGGAGGGGAGTCTTAAGATTTTTTCTTGCTTTATAAGATTATTTTCTCTCATTGTCTAATTTAGTTTTGTTCTTCCTTCTAAGGCCCTTGCAAGTGTAACTTCATCAACATATTCAAGTTCACTGCCCATTGGTAGGCCATATGCAATCCTCGTAACTTTAGTAAAAGGGGCTAACAATTTTCCAATATAAAGACTTGTTGTATCTCCCTCAACACTTGGGGTCAATGCCAATATGATCTCATCTATTTCAGACTTACTAACTCGTTCTACTAAGCTTCTTATTTCTAAGAGTTCAGGTCCAACAGAATCCATTGGAGATATTAAACCACCAATAACATGGTATACACCTTTAAATTCTCTAGCACGTTCTAAAGCAAGCAAATCTTTGGTTTCCGCTACTACACAGATTAGTTTTTGGTTTCTTTCAGTATTTCTACAAATTTCACATTCATCTTCTGAAGTCAAATTGAAGCATTTTTTACAACGACCAACATTACTATGAGCTTCTAAAAGAGCCTTTGAAAAATCCCTTATTGTGCTTTCAGGTTGTTTTAAAATAAACAGAGCTAATCTTTGAGCTGTTCTTGGACCAATCCCTGGGAATTTCTCAAAATGACCAATTAATTTTGAAAGCGGTTTGGTATAGGTAATCAAAATTAAACTATTTCTAGGAATAATTTAGACGCAAAATTCTGAATTGCCATAATTGTTTGCTTTTAATGTCTTATTATGTTTTTAGTTAGTAATTCCAAACAAAATGAAAAATATTAAATTTAACCCTCTCAAATATTTATTTTTGATTTTTTTATGTTTAACACTTAGCGCTTGTAGTGGAGGTCTCAATGCTGGATTAGAAGCTTATCAAAGCCCCGATGGAAGATATGCCTTTTTGTATCCCACAGGATGGACCAGAGTAAAAGTCGATGGAGGTCCTGAAATTATTTATCATGATTTAATCAACAGTAATGAGACACTAAGTTTAGTAATTTCTGATGTAAATAAGGAGATTCAATTAGAGCAATTAGGAAGCCCAAGTGAAGTAGGACAAACATTAATTGATAAAGTCATTGCTCCCGAAGGTTCAGGTAGAGAGATAAAACTTATAAATACTAACAAGAGGGAGGCATCTAATCATATTTTCTATGATTTAGAGTATGAATTAAATTTAAATGAACAGGCCAGACATGAACTTGCTACTGTCGTAATTGATAGAGGAACACTTTATACTTTTGCTGTAGGAACAAATGAAGAGAGATGGAATAAAGTTGATGGAATGTTTAATAATGTAATTGAATCATTTAACTTCTTAATATAGTTTTTAGAAATTCTATACTAGATACCTACTTGAACATTCCACAAATCTGCATATATTTTGTTCTGTTCTAATAGGTTTTCATGTTTTCCACTTTCAACTATTTTACCTTTATCAATAACAATAATATTGTCTGCATTTTTTATAGTGCTTAATCTATGAGCTATTACTATAGTGGTTCTTTCTTTTGTGATTTTAGATAATGATTTTTGAATTAAAGCTTCTGTTTCATTATCAACTGAGGCTGTAGCCTCATCTAATATTAATATTGGAGCATCCTTTAAAACAGCTCTCGCCAAGGCAATTCTTTGGCGTTGACCGCCTGAGAGCCTTTGCCCCCTTTCTCCTACTATAGTTTTATAACCATCTGGCAATTGTTCAATAAATTTATGAGCTTCAGCAATCTTTGACGCTTTAATGATGTCTTTCAAACTTGGGTTGATTGAGCCATAAGCAATATTTTCTTGTACACTGCCATGAAATAAATAAGTTTCTTGACTAACTAAAGATATACACTTTCTTAAATCCCTCAAATTAATTTCTTTAACAGAGATGCCATCCAAGGTTATTAAACCTTTATTACTATCATAAATCCTAAGTAGAAGTTTTATTATTGTACTTTTCCCGGAACCTGTCAAACCAACAATTCCTAATGTTGAGTTATTTTCAATTTTGAAATTTATGTTTTTTAAAGTTAAGTCTCGTCCAGGATAATTAAAATTTACATTATTAAAAATTATTTGTCCTTTGCTATTTTTAGGTTCAATTTTTATTTTTCCATCTTTAATTTTTATAGGGGTATCTATAAGATCAATTACTCTCTCTATTGATGCCATAGATCTCTGAAAATCATCTAAAACATGACCCAAAGTAGTTAAAGGCCATAGTAGTCTTTGTGTAATAAATACTAAAAAACTATACGTACCTACATTGAGTGTCTTATCCCAAGTTTGGAAACCTCCAATTAATAGAATTGCTATAAAAGCAAATAATATTGCAAATCTTATAAGAGGGATAAAAGCTGAGGATAATTTTATTGCAGCTTTATTACTTCTTTGATAAGCGAGACTTTCTTCATTTAATCTATTAAGTTCCCATTTTTCTTTAGTAAAACTTTTTATAGTCAGAATTCCACTTAAATTATTATTCAGTCTTGATGCCAACAGTCCAGCTTTATTTCTTACATCTTTATATTTAGGAGCAAGCTTCCTTTGAAATTTAATTGACCCTAAAAATATGATTGGGATAGGAAAGAAAGCAAATATAGCAATTTTTGGAGCAACAAAAATCATCGTACCACCAATTATTAAGACAGTTATAAATAGCTGAATAATCTGATTAGCCCCTTGGTCTAGAAATCTCTCGAGTTGATTTATATCATCATTCAAAATAGATAAGAGTCTTCCAGTATTATCATTTTCAAAAAAATCCATATCTAATTCTTGTATATGCTCGTAAGCTTTTATTCTTAATTTATGTTGCGATAGCTGAGCCAAATTTCTCCATAAAACCGAATATAAATATTCAAAGGAAGATTCTCCAGACCAAACTATTCCTGATGCAAATGCAAGGAAAATCAATTGTGCTGGAACATCTTTCAAACCAAAACCTGCAATCCATGAATTCTGTTCCTTTACAACGATATCCACCGCGAGGCCAATTATTACAGGGGGGGCTAAATCTAATATTTTATTAATTATGGAACTAAAAAAAGCAAAAAATAGTAATCTTCTTTCTTCAATAAGATTCAAATAAAGTCTAATTATTGGATTTTGATGGTTTTTAGATCTCATAAAATAGCAATTAAATTTTTCTGTTATAATTTAAACTTTTTTGAGTTTCTAATTTACATTTTGTTTTTGCCTCTTGATGACTTGCAGTTTGTATAAATTCTTCGTAGTAACATTCACAAGTTTCATTGGCAATTTCTTCACTATATTCCATTTCTACTTTCAACATTTCCTCTTTGACACTCTGAAGACAAAATAATTTTATTATTGAATTTTGTTTCGTATGGGCTAAAAAATAGCTATTAAAAGAACTGAATAGAATCATCAAATTCACAAAAATAAAGAATTTATATTTGCTGGCGTTCATGCTCTATATTTAGCTTCTTACTTTAATTTTTTTTAATTTATTTTTAGTTTCTCTATGTAGATCTCTTGGCAAATCTACCAAACTATAATCATTAAAAATCTGTATTTTACCTATTGATCTACCATTTATATTAGTTGAATTGCAGATAGAAGATATAATATTTCCCACTCTAACTCCATCAAATTTACCAAAGTTAAATTTATAGGTTTCAAAAGAATCATTTTGATAATTATTTCTTCTATTTGAATTTCTTAAACGATTATTAGCATTTCTATTTGATCTATTTCGATCAGAATTATTTTGTTTATGAATCCAAGAATCATCTTCATTAACAAAAAATGCTTTATTACCTATTACTAAATTAATTGCCGCCATTGCAATATTAGAGTCATCCATAGGGTGTTTTTCTTTTAAGTTATCTAATACATCAATAATCAAAGATTTATTTTCTTCATTTTCTTCTTGAGCCAAAGAACTCTCATTAAGATTCTCTATAAGTTTGTCCATCCTTTTTTCATTTATTATTTTATTACTTGGTATATTAATTTCTTCAATCTTGGTTCTTGTTGAGTTTTCTAAGTTTCTTAGAAAATGTTTTTCTCTTTGATTAACGAATAAAATAGCCTCTCCAGATCTCCCTGCTCTGCCAGTTCTTCCAATTCTATGAGTATATGTTTCATTATCGAAAGGAAAATCGTAATTAACAACGAGTTTTATCCTCTCAACATCTAATCCTCTAGCTGCAACATCAGTAGCAACAAGTATATCAATAAATCCTTTTTTCAATCTATCTACAGTATTTTCTCTCTGATTTTGAGGGATATCTCCGTTAAGCACTGCGACAGTATGACCTGAATTTTCTAGAGCTTCAGCTATTGAAGTAGTAAGTAATTTTGTCCTTACAAAAATAATTACTCCCTCGTTATTAAGTTCTAATATTCTTTTTAAAGCATCTAACTTATGATGCCTTTGGACATATATAAATTTTTGCGAAATTAATTGAGTTTCTTTTTTGACACTTTTGATTAATATTTCGGCGGGATCATTTAAATATTTTTTTGCTATATTTCTAATCTCATTAGGCATTGTTGCTGAGAACAATACCATCTGTTTGTTTTCCGGAAGTTGATCTATTATCCATTCAATATCTTCAAGGAAACCCATATTTAACATTTCATCGGCTTCATCTAAAACAAGACATCTAATGTCCTTAATTTTAAAAGTTCCTTGCCTTATGTGATCCATTATTCTGCCAGGGGTTCCAACTACAACATCAACTTTCCTTTTCAATGCAGAAATTTGATTTCTATAGTCGGTACCCCCATATATTGCAACTGTCTTAAAGTTACTAGATTCAGAACTATAACTTTTAAAAGATTCTGCCACTTGAGTTGCCAACTCTCTGGTAGGAGTCATAACTAAAACCTTGGCATTTAAGTCTTTATTATCTGAAAGTTTTTCGATTAATGGCAATGCGAAAGCTGCTGTTTTACCTGTTCCAGTTTGAGCTTGGCCTAATAAATCTCTACCCAACATTAGTTCCGGGATAGCAGCTTTTTGAATAGGAGTTGGATTCTCGTATCCTTTATTTCGTAACGAATTTAAGATCGATTGATTAAACCCAAAATTTAGAAATCCATTATCATTATCATTCCCTCTCGATACTTCCAATGGTTGAGATTCAATTTCTGTTTTGTTCTCTAAGTTATTTAACTCAATTAGAGAAACATCTTCATTCTGAGATTTCTCCTGATCACTATCAAGAGATTTACTATCTTTTTTTAAAGCCATTTTAAATGCCCAATGATCTTCTGATTAGGCATTCAACAAATATCTAAATTTACTTAAATTGTTGACTAGCCTTTCAGAGCCGAATTATTAATCTAACATCTTAGGGTTAAAATCTTAAGAATTTCTCAAAAATAAGATTTAATTTAAATAATATATATCTAAAAAATTTTTTGCTCTTGTAACAGCAGTATAAAATAACCTTCTTTCAAAATTATCTCTACAAAAGATATTATCACTATCTTTTAGTTCTTTTATAGCATATTGATTTCTTCTATATTTTTGGGACCACAAAATGCTTACTTTCTCAGATTCACTTCCTTGAGATTTATGAATAGTAATGGCTATTGCTGGAACAACATTTTCTAAATTAGATGGATCAATTAATGCGACAATTTCTTCGTTATTATCATTAAATTTTCTAAAAAGATATTTTCTTTCATTTTTTAAACCTATAAGCACACCGATATCCCCATTTGACAATCCAAGTTGATTATTATTTTTTGTACACATGATCGGAACACCCTCGTTAAGAGTTTTAAGGTCATAGGGTTTTTTTTGACCAAAAACAATTTCATTCAAATATTCAACACTCCATCTTCCAGAATTTTTTTCACATAAAATCAAGTGACTTTGTAAATCCAGAAATATCTTATCTACTAAATCTTTTTCATTAAGCAATAAATTATCAATGCCCTCATCAAATATATATTTTTTTTTACTTAAATTTGATGTTGAAAGATTTAACTTATTTAGATGACTTGTAATTGATAAAAATAGATGTTTTGGAATATCTTTTTCTGTACTTCTTGAAATAGTAACTTCTTTTGATTTAGTATCTTTTTCTAATTCCTTTATCTTTTGATTAAGTAAAGAATAATCATTATTAAATATTAAACTACTAATTAATGCTATATCTCCAATATTTCTGTAAGTTTTTTCTAAATTTACTACACAAGATTTAATTGAACTATTTTCACAATATTCAAACAAATAATTCCAGATAGAACAGTTATTTACTGGGGACAATTGATTCTTATCTCCAACTAAAATAATTTTACAATCCTTTGCTAGTAAACTTAAAACTGATTCAATCAAATCGATATTAACCATTGACATTTCATCAATTATGAAAACATCAAGTTCTTTTAGTTTAAATTTCAATTTAAGAGATTTATTTTGAGAATTTAAAATCCATCTATGTAAAGTTTGAAATTCTATTTGGTCTAGGAATTTGCTAATGGAAATATTTTTTTTATCATTAAGAGCTTCTTTTAGACGAGCTGTAGCTTTACCTGTTGGAGCTGACAAACCAATATTTAAAAAGTTATCAACTTTAAGGAGCTCTAATATTAAATTTATTATTAAAGTTGTTTTACCTGTGCCTGGTCCTCCTTGAAGGAAAACTAAGTTTGAATATTTAAATATATTTTTAATTTGATCAATTTTATTATTATCTTCATAAATTATCGAATTAATTAAATTATCGGTATCTATTTTTTTTAAAAATGAATTAATAACTCTTTCTATCTTTGTTGACCATTTTGCAAGGGATAATTTTCTATCTACTAATACGAATGGAGAATTAAGGAAGCCTATCAAGCCTATATTTTTTAGAATATCTAGATGTGTATTGGGCCACCCATCTTCTAATATTTCAAAGATTATTAAACTATTATCTACATCAATAATAGTCTCACCATTTTTTTCGAACTCTAATAAAATCCTTATTATATCTTTAACAAAATTACCATATTTTTTTTCATTGAATTTAAAAATATCTAAGATTAAATTAAATATGTGATCATATTGGTACTTTTCAATATCAGTAGTTGTTTTTGTCATTCTAAAAAAGGTTATCTAAATAATTAATTCTCTTTAAAGGTGCATTACTAATAAAAACACCTGGAGATATATCTTTCGAATTAGATTTTTCAAATAATTCAAAATCTGGCAATCCCTTTAAAAACAAATAAATATATCCTCCTAAATTTTTATGTGGTTGATAATTTTTAAGTCGCCACTTTAATAATCTATGTAATGCCAATAAATAAAGATGAGATTGCAAGGGGTAATGATGTTTAATCATTTCATCTCTCATATTTTCATAATTATAGTTTCTTGGTAAACAATCACTATTATCACTTCCAGAAATCAAATTACTTTTCCAATCAATTACCCACCATTTACTATCTTCTAATGAATTTCCTATAGGAAAAATACAATCAATACATCCTGAATGAAAGCCTTTATTCATAATTTGAAGATCATTTATTTTGTTTGCATATTCTTTACCAAATTCATATTCCTGATCTAAAAGAAAGCATTTTGATATATCCTGAGAATTTATATTTCTACCTTCATAAGATAAAGTCAAATCATATTTAACCTCCTTAAGTAGGTATTCATTAGGAATATCAACTAGTTTCTTGTTTTGTAATTCACTTCCCAAAGATATATTTATAATTCTTAAAATCGCATCTTTTACTTTAAAAGCCAAAGAAGAATCTATTTGATGAAAGTTTAATTCCTCAATAATCAAATCAATTAATTGTTGATTATTGTCGTTTCTAAATTCAAATCTTTCTATTATTTTGTGCAGGCAAGTACCAGCAATAGTTCCTTTTGGGAATTCACTTAAGGGATTTGGATTAGAAAAATAATTAGGATAATTCTTTGATTTCTTAAAATTAGAATCTTTGATAATTGAGATATTATCTTCATAATCCTTATATTGATTAATGACTGAATCAATATTTTTATCCTTACGTATCCATGAAGAATAACTTGAATAAGAAATTAATTGATCTGAAGTAAATGCTTTAGATATTTTATTATTAAAATTATCTATTTTCCAAAGATTATTATTAAATAAGTTAGTTTGGAACTTAGCAAAATTTTCTTTAATTTTCTGTTTATCTATACTATCTTCAGAATTAGAGTTATAAATATCAATATTTTCTAAATTATTGAGTAAATCATTATTCAAAATATTATTTTTATCTTCTAAATCATTAAAAACTATAAGTTTATATTTGCTCCTTGTAAGGGCTACATAAATTAACCTCTCACTCTCTTTAAATAAATCTTTTTCTTCTATTAATTTATATTTTTCAACCTTCTCGTAATTATTAGAAATATTAATGTATATGTTTCTATCAATATTTGATTTCCAAATGGGTCCTTTAATTTTATTTGATTTATTAGAAATCATTGATAGATATGGACATAGGACTATGTCAAATTCCAAGCCCTTACTACTATGAATTGTGGAAAGATTTATTCCATTTTGAAGCTTATAATCTTTCGTCAAAAAATCTTCTCCAGTACAAATTCTTAAAGAATGATCTAACTGATTTTTATACCAGTTAAAAAGTTTATTGAGATTAAAATCATTATTGATTAATTCTATTTCAACAATTTCTGAAAGTTGAAATAAATTTGAATTTAAATCTGAATCTTGAATAATCGAGGGTGACTTATAATTTTTAAGAAGTTCATTAACAATATTTAAAAAACCTTTTTCTCTAAGTTCCTTGGACCAAGTAATGCATTTATTAATCAAAATTTCTAAATTATTACTAATTCCATCATCAACAAATTCTTCTAATTCAATCTCTATAAACTTTGATGCGGCAAGCACAGTTATATTATTAAAAAACCTCGGATTTAATAAACATTCAATGAATGAAAATAATAGAGTACTTGCCTCTGTATCAAATATATTTTTTTTATTTTGAATTTTGCATGGGAGGTTAAACTGATTTAATTTGTTTTTCAAATCTAAGCATTGCGAATTATATAATGTAAGAATCGCAATTTTATTTATATCAATTTCTTTATTATTTAAAATAAAGTTAACTATATAATGAGTTACAAGATCCTCTATATCATTCTCTTTTTTTGAAAATTCTACAATTTCAAATACATCCTTAAATTTAAATTCAGAATTAATATTTTCACTAATTCTAGAGGTTAAGTTTCTATAGTTTAGTTTTGATTGTTTAAGTCCATTCTTATAAAGTTTATTAATAACATCTATTAAATTTTTTGAGGATCTATAGTTATCTGTAAGACTAAAAATTTCGATTGCTTTAGATCTTGCCTCTAAGTAAGTTTCAATATCTCCACCTCTAAATTTGTAGATCGCTTGTTTTGGATCACCTACACAAAGTAAAAAATGATTTTTAGTATTAAAGAACTTTTTTATTAAATTCCACTGAGTATTATCTGTATCTTGAAACTCATCTACTAAGACAAATTTAAATCTTTTTTGAATTTTTGATAGAGGAATACTATTATTAATTTCTGAATCTAGAAATTTTTTTTCTACAGTCTTTATAAGATCATTGAAGTTGAATATAGAAAAACTTTTCTTTAATTCAATTAATTTTATATAAGCTAATTGGGTAAATATTCTTACAAATTCGGTATAGAACCCTTCTTTTATTTTATAAATTTTATCTTGTA
>QCKZ01000010.1 GCA_003214975.1 Prochlorococcus sp. AG-412-C21 | reverse complement strand
GAAAGTCCATATGGAATATTGTTTTTAAATTAAAACCAACTTATTTTCATGTCACAAGTCAATTAAGTATCTTTTTATAATAAAAATAAAAAAATGTTTAATTGTTATTTCAAATCATCTAAAGAAAAAAAGAGTTTTTATCAACATAAGAAATTAGAAATGCTCAATTATATTAAAGATTCTCTTGAACGTAAAATCGCATCTGTAACTGCTTCTATAGAAGTTTTAGAAAGCCAAATAAGCAGAGATAAAGATCCTGAAATTGTTAACTAGTATTCAAACAAAACTTTCTAGTAGTTTTTCTGGACCAAATTTTTTTAAATAATTAATATCCGATTTTTCGGTTACTAGTAAATATCCTGCGAATCCTAAACCGTTAATACTGAATCCATGGATATGATCATTACTCCTCTTTATAATTGCAATCCATTTATTAGTTATTAATAGATTGTAAGGATATCTTGGTTTCAAATCACTGATAGTGTTCCCAAGGCCTAATTTCATAGATAATTCTAAATACAATTCATAAAGAGATATTGAATTTTCTAAGAAATTAAATTTGGATACAATAATATTTTTTTTAAGCTTACTATCCCTATCCTTATCTAATTTCATTTCTAAAAACCACTTTTCTCTAGGGCAGGATATCTCATCTTTAGCTCTACGTAGAAGTTGAAAATGCCTGTGAGGTTGACTTGCTCCTGCAATTGGAGAACTATTGAAAAACCATAATCCACTAGTATCTTTATTAACTTTTTGGATAGCTTTCCAATCATTAATATCTAACCATCCATTTTGAGGTTTCCAATTATTTGTTATCAGTAAAATATGTCCTTTTTGTACAGGATACTTATTTAAGATTAATTGATGATCATCATCAATTTTATCGATTTCTAGTATCTTATCCCATGGACAGAATGGATTTTGCTTAGGGCCGTAAATTCTTTCTTTGTTGAAATTTAAAGTATCAAGCTTTCTAATTATGAAGTCATTATTTTGATATAAATCGCTAGTAATAATTCTTGTCTTTAGAGGATATAGAGATTCATCATTAATCGATAATTGAGTTTGATGAAGTGCTTTTTTCCAATATTTCTCTAAACTCATTTAAAAGAAACTATCATATTTATTCTAAAAAAAATAGTATATTTGTAATCACTTTTTATTAAATTGATATTCTTTCAATTTTTCTAAAGGTACTGATTCTAAGACTACAATATTTGTTGATTCTAATATTACTTTAGGAGCAAGTCCGTCTAATAATGCTTGCTTCCACCTATCAAGACAAATACACCAATGATCACCATCCTTAAGTCCTGGGAAGGAATAAGCAGGCATAGGAGTTATTAAATCATTACCTTGTGATTTACTATATTTCAGGAAATTATCATCCATAACACAACATATAGAATGATTTCCTCCATCAGTTTTGTCATAATTGCAAAATCCATCTCTAAACCAGCCTGTCATAGGTTCACAACTACAAACTTCAATGTTTTCTCCTAATACATTCAATTGAACTTGATTATTTATGGTCATAGAATTTTTTGTTTAATAATACTAATAAAACACCAACATTTCTTAAAAAAGGTTGACGAGTATAGGGGGTAAGGCGTTATTAATTCTAATAAGGTTTTTTCATTATGGATTGGGACTTTACTGAAAACATAGCATTTAAAGCTCTTTATGATGCTTTTAAAGATAGTGACGAAACATCCGCATTAGAATTTTTATCTAGTGATGGTGCTTCATACTATCTTGAATTAACACAGGACGCAGCTGGTGAGGGACTTGATCTGGGTGATAATGAAACGATGGAAGAACTTCAGGAAGAAATTATTGAATATCTAGAAAAAAACTAATTATTTAGGTTAAGCACTGAAATATTTAGCTTTTGAGTGTAGTGAAATGATAGCTGTAGTACTTTGTTCCGGATGAAGTTGTTCAGATTCATCCATGGTCAAGTTAATTCTTTTTGCATCCAACAAAGATAATTGTATGTTTGAATCAGAAACTTTTGGACATGCAGGATATCCAAAAGAATATCTAGCTCCTCTATATTTTTGTGCTAGTATTTCTCTATTTTTGTCTGGTTCTTCAGTCCTAAAGCCACATTCAATACGAATTAATGCATGGACATACTCAGCTAGAGCTTCTGCTAATTGCACAGTAAGTCCATGGAATAATAAATAATCACTATATTTATCTTCTTTAAATAATTTTTGAGAATACTCACTAGCAATATCACCCATTGTTACTGCCTGCATAGGAAATATATCTATTGGTTTATCATTTTTTAAATCACAATAGAAATCAGCTATGCAAAGATTATTCCCAGATTTTTGTCTTGGAAAATTGAATTGAGAAATTTTATTTAATGATTTATCATCAAATAAAAAAATACTATTATCTTCTCTACCACATCTGAAATATCCATAAACTGCTTTGGGTGAAATAAGTTTTTTTTCTACAATTGTCTCTAACCATTTATCTAACAAAGGTTTTGCATATGAATCCAAATAGTTATTGTATTCATCTACGCTTTGGTTTTTTCCTTTTTTTATTTGCCATTGTCCACTAAATAAAGCTTTTTTATCTAGATAAAAAATTAACTTATTTAAATCTATATCAACCTCGTATAAGACTTTCGTTCCCAAAAAAGGAGGGTTAATTGGTTCTTCTTCATTTATAAATTTAGATCTAATAAAATTTTCTTTTAAATTTAAGGTGGAAGTCTCGGTGTTTATAGATATTGAATTATTAACCTCTTCAGAGTTAGTTTTGGATGAGGCTAAGCTAATATTTATACCTTCATTGTTAATAAATCCCTCTGTATTTGACCAATTACCCTTCTTTTTATTATCCATATATTCATTCATGAATTTTAGATCAGTAAAAGCATCTTTTCCGTACAATATTTTTCCTTTATATATTTTGCTGCAGTCCTCATTTACAAATTTTGGCGTTAACGCTGCACCTCCTAATATCACTGGGACACTAATATCTTCATTGTTAAAAGCCTCTAAATTATCTTTCATAAATGCAGTCGACTTTACAAGTAATCCGCTCATAGCAATACAATCTGCATTATGCTTCTTTTGAGCATCTATAATTGCGGAAACATCTTGCTTTATTCCAAGATTTATTACGTCAAAACCGTTATTAGTAAGTATTATATCAACCAAATTCTTTCCAATATCATGAACATCGCCTTTGACTGTTGCAATTAAGAGTTTTCCATTTGATATTTTTTCATCTACAGTTTCCATATATGGTTCTAAAATTGAAACAGCAAACTTCATTGTTTCAGCAGATTGCAGTACAAATGGCAATTGCATTTGACCTGAACCAAATAAATCTCCTACAACTTTCATCCCATCTAGTAAAAATGTATTAATTATTTCAAGAGGTTTATATTTTTTTAAAGCTTTATTTAATTGATCTTCTAAACCAATTTTTTCTCCATCAATAATATGATTTTTTAAACTTTCTTCAAGAGTTAAGTTTTTATTTTCTGAAGATGCTTTTTTGAAATCCTGAATAGATAAATCTTGAAAAGCCTTTGTTAATTCTACTAATGGATCATAGGTACAAATATCATCTTCAAATTCTCTTTTGTCATAGATCAAATCTAAGCAAAGCTTTTTAGTTTCATCAGAAATTTTTGATAATGGCAATATTTTATTTGGAGCGATGATAGCAGAATCCAACCCTGCTTTAATGCATTCATCTAAAAATATAGAATTTAAATTAATTCTAGATAATGGTGAAAGACCAAAACTTATGTTTGAAACACCCAATATAATATGAATTTCTGGGAAATGATCACGAATTTTAGAGATAGCGCTAATTGTCTCTTTAGCGTTTAATCTATCCTCCTCTATCCCAGTAGAAATTGGAAGAGCTAGTGGATCAAAAAAGAGCTCATAATCTGATAAACCAGATTCTCTGGATCTATTAATAGCTCTTTTAACAATGTTATATTTATTTTCTGAATTCCTTGCCATTCCATCTTCATCAATAGTGCCAATAACAAGTCCTGAGCCATAAGCTAAGGCTAAATTAAGAACTTGATCAAACCTTTCATCTCCATCTTCGTAATTGGTGGAATTTATAATACATTTACCACCAGCTGATTTTAATCCACTTTCCATTTTGTCAGCATCTGTCGAATCAATCATTAATGGCAAATTTATATTAGTCACTAGTCTTGAAGTTATTTCTTTCATATCTTTAACTCCGTCTCTTCCCACATAATCAACATTTACATCGAGAACGTGGGCATTTTCTTTTTGTTGTTGCTTAGCAATTGAAACTAAACCATCCCAATCGTCGTTATTTAACAACTCCCTTACCTTTCTAGATCCACTTGCATTTAATCTTTCTCCTACAATTAAAATTGAATTATCTTGTTTATATGGCACCGAATTATATATTGAAGCCGCAGAAGGAATATAACTGCTAGAAAAATTCTTACCATTTTTGTTAGTCCTTTCGTCATCTATAATTTCATCGATAATTGAAGAAAGATATTTAATATGGTCTGGTGTCGTCCCACAACATCCACCAATCAATTGAACATTAAAGTCATATATAAAATTCATTAACTGCATTTTTAATTCTATTGGCGTTAATTTATAGTGAGCAACACCTCCAATATTTTCAGGAAGGCCTGCATTGGGAATACAACTTATAGCGAAGGGTGAATTTTCAGATAAATATTTAATATGATCCTTCATTTGTTCTGGACCAGTTGCACAATTAAGTCCAAGGATATCTATATTAAATGGCTCTAATATTGTTAATGCTGATGCTATATCAGATCCAACAAGCATAGTGCCTGTTGTTTCCATTGTTATAGAGACCATTATAGGTATATCAACATTTTTACTTTCAAGTATTTCTTTTGAGGCTAATAAGGCAGATTTTATTTGCAAAACATCCTGGCAAGTTTCTATTAAAAGAAGATCAACTCCTCCATCTAAAAGACCATATATTTGTTCTTTATATGATTGCTTTAATTCATCAAAATCTATATGTCCTAATGTAGGTAATTTAGTTGTTGGTCCAATTGAACCAGCAACAAATCTTGGTTTATCAATTGATGAATATTTGGCAGTACTTTTTTTAGCTATTAAAGCTGCATTTTTATTTATCTCATAAGCCTTGTCCGCAATATCATATTCTTCAAGAACTATTGATGAAGCTCCAAAAGTATTAGTCTCTATAACATGACAACCTGCTTCTAAAAATGAATTATGAACCTTTTCAACAACTTTTGGTGATGATAAAACAAGGTTTTCATTACATCCCTCTAATTCTTTTCCGCCAAAATCATCTGAACTAAGATTTAAGTTCTGAAAAGATGTGCCAGTACCACCGTCAAAAATTATTAATGGCTTTTCATTTCTATTTAGAAATGTTCTGAAAGACTCCATTTTGGATAAAAATCAATCTTTTATATTGAAATTCTTGTTACCCAATTATCATAGTCTTGAGAACGACCTTCTGTTATTTCAATAAGCTTATTTTTTAACTTATTCATTATTGGTCTTTCAACATTTAATTTAGTTGATTCAATTTTTTTAACTGGCGTTATTTTTGCTGCTGTACCAGTAAGAAAAACTTCATCAGCTATTAATAATTCTGTTTTATCTACAGGCCTTTCAATTACATTTATTCCAAATGATTTTGCTAATTCAATTACGCTAGCTCTAGTAATCCCTTCAAGGATATCTTGATCAACACCCGGAGTGATTAATTCTCCATTTCTAACAATAAATAAATTCATACCGCTAGCTTCACTTACCTTACCACTTGAATTTAATAGTAAGGCTTCATCAAAGCCCGATAAACTGGCTTCTGTTTTAGCTAATGAACTAGTAATATATGCTCCACTTATTTTTCCTCTCAATGGGAGTGATCTATCTTCTTGTCTAGTCCAACTGCTCATTCTGCAAGAAACGCCCTCTGGGGATAGATAATCTCCTAGTTCAATACAATAAATAAAGAAATCTGTTTCAATATTGTGTAGTCTTGGAGCTATACCTAAATCGCTTGTGTAAACAAATGGTCTTATATATATAGGTTTTTGTGGCTTGTTTCTTTTTATAACTTCTTCTAATGCATTAAAAATATATTCTTCAGATATTTCAGTTAAGAGCAATTTTGCACTTTGAGATAATCTTTTTATGTGTTTATCAGTTCTAAATAAAAGGAATTCTTCTTTATTAGAAGGATTAGGTATTGCTCGCATTCCTCCAAATGCCGCAGTACCGTAATGTAGTGCATGTGTAGCTATTGATATTTTTGCTTCTTTAAATGGAATACATTTACCTTCGAACCAGGCGTATGGAAGAAATTCATGCATATTTAATTTATTTAATTGAGGTAAACTTGTTTTATCCTACTTAATTATTCTAAACCTTATTTATATATAAAAATGCACAGGATATTAAATATAGCAGGAAATGAAAAGAATACGGACGATTTAATAGAGCAACCAGTCGCAGATTTTATTTTTATAACAAGTGTCAAAGCAGATTTAAATGTAATATCAAGTCTATTGTTAGAAGAAGAATTCACTTCAATAAAAAATAATATAAGGGCTTTAGAAATTTCTAGTTTAAATTCCTCAGCTCAAATCGATAATTATCTTTTAAAAACAGTTAATTATGCAAAAGTTGTCGTACTAAGATTATTCGGAGATAAAGGTACATGGAGTTATGGAATTGAACAACTATTAAATTGGCATGCAGCTAATAAAAAAAGGCGACTTATAATTTTATCAGGTACCGTTGATCAGGAAGTTTCCTTATCTGAACTAAGTAGTATTGATAAAAATACTGCGTTAAATCTTTCTAAATTATTAAGATCGGGTGGATGCGATAACTATAGAAAATTTCTAAATTGTTTAAATTATCTGCAGGAAGAAGAAACAAAAATTCCTGATGAATTATTGAATGTCACTGATTACCAAGATCCTTATTTATATGATTGGAAAATCGAAAAAGGTGAAAAGATAGGAATAATATCGTATAAATCGCTTTTTTTGGCTAATGAAATTGAAGTAAACAAAAAGCTTAACTTGCAGTTAAGAAAATGCGGACTATCCCCTAAAACATTTTTTATTTCAACTCTAAAAGATCATATTATTCAAAATAAACTAATAGAAATTTTTAAAAAAGAAGATATTAAAATAATAATTACCACAACTTCATTTTCTTCATGTCAAATCAAAAATAATGATTTAATTGAAAATTCAACAAATATTTTTACTTCTCTTAAAATCCCAATATTACAGCTTCTTTCTTCTAATATATCAAGAAAAAATTGGTTAAATTCATCCATTGGAATGAATTCATCTGATTTATTAATGCAAATAATTATTCCCGAATTTGATGGAAGAATTACTACCTGTCCTTCTGCATTTAAAGAAATAATTTCAAAAAAAAATACACTTTACACTGAAATAACTAGTTACAAAGCTGATCAAGTAGGTATTGAATGGATTTCAAAATTTGCAACAAATTATGTGAAACTTCAAAAACTTAATAATTTTGATAAAAGAATTTGTTTAGTTATAAGTAATTATCCAGTAAAGAACGGAAGAATCGGTAATGGGGTTGGTCTTAATACACCATCTTCGATAATAAATATTCTTAACTGGTTAAGAGAAGTAGGTTATGACCTTGGATCTTGTGATTATCCTAAAGATTCTTCGGAATTAATGTCAATTCTTATAAAAACTAGAACTAATGATATTGAATCTCAAAATAATAAACCATTAGATTACTTACCACTTAGTGAATATTTAAAATATTGGAACTATTTAGAACTTGATCCAAAAAATATTATTGTTAATCGTTGGGGCAAACCATCTGATGCGATCGATCTTGATAATAAAGGGTTCTCGATCAATGGTCTTAGATTTGGAAAAATAACATTATTGATTCAACCTCAACGAGGTTATGACGCTTACACTGATAGAGATATTCATTCGCCTGATCTTCCACCTCCCCATAGATACTTAGCACAATATTTTTGGATTGAAAAAGTTTTTAATGCAAATGCTATATGCCATATTGGTAAGCATGGGACTGTTGAATGGTTACCTGGCAAATCTATAGGTCTCAGCAATAAATGCTTCCCAAATATTATTTGTCCAGCTATACCTAACATATATCCCTTTATTGTAAATGATCCTGGCGAAGGATCCCAAGCTAAAAGAAGAACTGCTGCCACAATTATTGATCATTTAACCCCTCCTTTGGATAGATCAGAATTATATGGAAAATATTCAAAATTAGAAAATTATTTAGACGAATATTTTGAAGCAAAATTATTAAATTCTAATCGTATTGAAATAATAGAAAAATCAATTTTTGAATTAATTAAAAAAGATTTTAGTGAAATTACTTTAAAGAATAAAAATAATAAAATAGAAGAAATTGATTCCTTTCTTTGCAAAATTAAAGAATCTCAAATTAGAACAGGATTGCATGTTTTTGGCAATAGGCAGAATGATATTAATGAAATAAATTTATTCTTGTGTATTGCTAGAGTTCCAAATTCGCACCGAATTGGTGTTGTTCAATATATAGCGAAGAATTTAAAACTAGATTTAAATCCATGGACAAATAAATATGATCAAAAGTTAACTGAAAAGGATAAAAAAATATTATTGAGTTTTTCAAACAAAAAAATTTTAAACTTTAGAATGGCTATTGAGTTTTTGGAACAACAAGCAAAATATCTAATATATTTGTTTTTTTACAAAATGAAAACCAATATAAAATATCTAGAAAAATATAAAAATCAGAAAATAATAGACTATTTCTTTAATGAAAAAAAACATAATAATTATTTTTTATTATTAAAAAATGAGATCCTAAATCCAATCATTAGTTCTTCATATAATGAAAAATCATCATTTATTAATTCATTAAATGGTAAATATGTAAAAAGTGGTCCATCGGGTGCCCCTACGAGAGGTAAAACCGAAGCTTTACCTACTGGTAAAAATTTCTTTTCAGTTGATGCGAGAGGACTGCCAACTGAATCAGCATGGAGTGTTGGTTGTAAATCTGCGTCTCAAATAATTGATTTATACAAACAAGACAATGGAGAAGATTTAAAAAATATAGCAATATCTGTATGGGCAACATCCACAATGAGAAATGGTGGAGAAGACATTTGTCAAATACTATATTTATTAGGCATACAACCTATTTGGGATGGACCCACAAGAAGAGTAATAGATTTAGAAATCATCCCTTTGTCTGTTCTCGATAGACCAAGGGTAGATGTTACATTAAGGATTTCGGGAATGTTTAGAGATGCATTTCCTCAGTTAGTTAAGTTAACTTCTAAAGCAATAAATCTTATTTCTAATCTTAATGAGAATGATAAATTTAACCCTCTTGCTGCAGCATTAAAGGATGGTGATCCAATTAATCGTATATTTGGTTCAGCGCCAGGTTCATATGGAGCTGGTCTACAAGAACTAATTTCAAATTCAAATTGGGAAAATATTGATGATTTTGGTGAATCTTTTCTTAATTGGAGTAAGTGGATTTACAGTGATAATCTTGAACCGATAGAGGACAAAAAATCATTAGAAAACGCTCTTAAAAATGTACAGTTAGTTGTTCATAACCAAGATAATAAGGAACATGATATTTTAGATTCTGATGACTATTATCAGTTTCAGGGTGGTTTATCTTCAGCAGTAAAAAAATTGAGCGGTAAATTACCGGAAATGTATCATGGTGATTTATCTAAATTTGGATTATCTAAAATTTCAAAATTACAAGATGAAATTAATAAAGTTGTTATATCAAGAATTCTTAACCCTAAATGGATAAATGGAATGAAGGATAACGGTTATAAAGGAGCTTTTGAATTTTCAGCGACACTAGATTACTTATATGCTTTTGATGCTTCTACTGAAGTAGTATCAGATTGGTGTTATGAGGAAGTTTATAAATCATGGTTATGTGATCGGGATCTTAAGAATTTCTTTCTAGAGAATAATCCATGGGCATTAAGAGATATTGCACAAAGATTTCTTGAAATTGTCAATAGAAAAATGTGGAATAATTGTTCTTCTGATGTCATTGAAAATTTAAGGAACATAATTATTAATACTGATTCAATAATTGAAAAGAATGAATTCTGAATTATCTGCCTAAGAGTGAAAGTCCATGACTATCTGTTCCGCATGTTTTTAGCATTGAATATTTATCTGCTAATTTATCAATTTCTGAACAGACAAATAAACTAGGATTCCATACTTCATTAAGTTCATAATCGTACCAAACCTCTATTCCATCAATACCTTGTATTTTGGCCTCTGGAATTAATTTAAAAAAGGGAATCCTGTACCTCGCTGGATGTGCAAGGAATGATAAACCACCAGCTAAATTTATTGCTTTAATAACTGATTTAATATTTAAATCATTACCTATTGGAGATTCTCCAAGGATGTATGGATTAAGGTATCTGCTTTTTATATCTATTCCCAATCCAATTACATGTACTAAACATCCTAGAATCAAACAATTAATTTCTATTCCCGAAATTAATGTAAATGAATCTTTAGGATAATTTGTGAGTATATTATTTTTTTTTATATATTCATGAGCTTTAATTGTATGATGATCGGTTATTGATAAAAATTTCAAGTTATTTTTATAAGCTTGTTCTAAAAGTTCATACGGTTCTAGACTTCCGTCACTAAATTTTGTATGACAATGAAAATTAATATTTTTAGGACAACTATATTTATTAATATTGGAAGTTAATTTTATTAAGTCTTCCCTATTCATTACTTAATGAATTCTCATTTTTCTTTCTAATCTTTGCATATAATTGTATTGAAGCCAACATGAAAATAACAAGTCCAACTACACTCCATGTAGCAACACTGGTTGGAAAATTATTTTTAAAAATAACTAAAAGTACAATTATAAATAATAATAAAGTAGGCAATTCATTTAATAATCTTAGGTTTTTTGCTGAAATGGTTGAGGTACCATTTTGTAATGAATACATTATTTTGTAACAATAAGAATGATAAATTACTAATCCCAAAACAAAAGAAATTTTAATTTGCAACCACTTCTCACTTAACCAACTTGGCTGCATAATAACCATGCATATAGCCATACTTAAAGCTAATATCATCCCAGGAGTTGTGATTATATTCGCCAGCCGTTTTTCCATCAAGGTGTATTGTTTATTAAAGGCAATTTTTAATTCATTATCCATATTTTTAGATTCTTCATGATATATAAAAAGTCTTACTAAATAAAAAAGTCCCGAAAACCAAACGATTACACCAATAATGTGAAGTGATTTAAACCAGAGATATGCTTCAGCTGCCAAATTACTAGATTAATTTATAAATATATATTTTTAATATAGTTATATTTAACAATATCTATAAATCTATTTTTCAAAAATTAATTAATATTTATAACTCGTGAAAATATTCATATATATCATTTACTGAATTTTTTCCAAGTCCTTTAACTTTTGATAAATCCTCTTTACTAGCTATTCTTATCGCGTCTATTGATTTAAAATGCTCAAGCAATTCTCTTATTCTTGATGGCCCTAATCCACTGATTTGGGACAATTGTGATCTATTCATTCTCTTAGATCTTTTGTCTCTATGAAAAGATAATGCAAATCTATGTGCTTCATCTCTTATTCTTCTTAAAAGAAGAACTCCTTTTTGATTTTCATCAGTATCAAGAGACTTTGTAAAACCTGGAATAAATATTTCTTCGTGTTTTTTTGCCAATGAACATATAGTAACTTCTTCCTCAAGATTTAATTCTTTTAATGCTTTAATAGCTGCATTTAACTGCCCTTTACCTCCGTCAATCATTATTAAATCTGGCCAATCAGATAGAAGTTCATTTTCTAATTTGCTATTCGTTTTATCATTTAATATTGAAAAATCCCCTCCACTTATTTTAAATCTTGACCATTTTCTAAACCTTCTATGTATTACTTCATATATCGAAGCAAAATCATCACTATGTCCTATAAAAACGTTTGGATCTTTAATTTTATATTTCCTATAATGCTGTTTAGAAGGAATACCATCAATAAAAACGACTTGTGATGCTACAGGGTCTGTACCCTGAATATGGCTTATATCATAACCTTCAATTCTTTTAGGTTGTTCGCTTAATTCAAGTATTTGGGCAAGATCCTCAATTGCTGATTCATTATCTTGTATACCATTTAATATTCTATCTAATTCTAATTTCGCATTTTTTAAAACCATCTCAACAGTTTCATGTTTTTTATTTCTTTTTGGGATTATGATTTTTACTTTCTTTTTTCTTAGCTCCGTTAACCAATCCTCTATGGTTCTTTGTTTTGGAAGCATATATTGAATAAGAATTTCTGATGGTATTTCTACGCCTTCAACATTCATATAATGCTCTTCTAATACCCTTTGTAGAATAAGATTTTCATCTTCATTATTTAATTTTTGACTATAGCCAATTCTCCCAATGAGCTTACCAGATCTCATTTGGAAAATTTGTATACTAGCTACATTCTTTTCTGAAAATATTCCAAAGATATCTCTATTAATTGAAGAATCTGGTATCGATATTTTTTGTGATTCAGTTAATAATTTTAAACCTGAAATTTGGTCCCTTATTTTAGCTGCATTCTCATAATCTAAATTATTTGAAAATTGCAGCATTTTTTTTTGTAAAAATATTTCTAAGTCATCATTTCTTCCCTGAAATATCATAGAAACTTGTTTCATTATTTTTTTATAATCGTCAGATGATATTACTTCTTGGCAAACACCTGGACATCTTCCTATTGAATAATTCAAACAAGTTCTATCTTTATAGACTGGTCTTGGTCTTTGTCTAAGAGGAAATATTTTTTTTATCGTAAATAATGTTCTTCTTAATAATCCGACATCAACATAAGGTCCATAATATCTATCTAAATTATTTCTATTTCTTCTTCTTCTTGTAATAAATATTCGAGGATATTTTTCACTCCAAGTTATGCAAAGATATGGATATTTCTTATCATCCTTTAAAAGGATATTAAAGTATGGTTTGTTTGTTTTTATTAAATTTGACTCTAAATTTAGTGCTTCATATTCGCTATCTGTGACTATAATTTCTATATCAGTTATTTGACGAACCATCAAACTTAATCTTGGTGTTAAATCTGAAAAATTATTGAAATAACTACTAACTCTACTTCGTAGTTTTTTGGATTTGCCAATATAAAGTAAATTATTATCTATATCTTTAAAAAGATAACAACCAGATGAATTTGGGATTTCGGATAGTCTTGATTTTAATAACTCCTTATTATTAATTAATTTATATTCAATTTTAAAATTATTTTTTTTATCTATTTTTTCTATAGAGTAATTACTCATTTATATTGGTTAACCTCCATAATTCCAGCCAGTTGAACTTAAATTAAGTGAGTCAACATCATTATTTAAATAAGCAGATTTAACTTCACCAACAAAAACGGTATGGTCTCCATGCATAACACTTCCAACAACTTCACATTCAACTCCACCCACACTATCTACTAAAATAGGTAAACCTAGCTCACCTAAATTAAATTCAATAGATTCAAATCTACTTCCTAATGCTTTTTGGGGTTTAAAGAAAACTGCTGCTAGATCCTTTTGATCACTTTTGAGAACATTTAGTGAGAACTTATTTGAAGATTTTATTATTTCATGACTAGAACCCTCTGCCCTAACAGCCATAACGACTAATGGGGGATTGAAGGAACCTTGAGTAACCCAGCTAGCCGTAAATCCGTTTACTTCATTTTTATCTTCATCTATAACACCACAAATGAATAATCCGTGAGGTATTTTTCTTAATAAGATTTTTTTTGCTTCTAGATTTAATGACATAATTAATTTATCTAATAAACTTATTTTAACTAAATTTCTTATTCGATCATAATAAATTCATGAAAATTCTTTATCCAGGTACATTTGATCCCCTAACAAACGGGCATATTGATTTAATAGAAAGAGCTGAAAAATTATTTGGCAATATAGTTGTTGCTGTTTTAGAAAATACTACTAAAACACCAACATTTAATCTTCAAAAAAGAATATCACAAATAAAAAATTCACTTTCTTATTTAAATAATGTTGAAGTTATTTCTTATTCCGGCCTCACTGTTGATTGTGCCAAGGATTTGAAAGCCAACCTTATTTTAAGAGGTTTACGAGCAATGAGTGATTTTGAATATGAACTACAGATTGCTCATACAAATAAATCTTTAAATAAGGATATTGAAACTATATTTCTATCGACAAATACAAATTTTAGTTTTCTTAGTAGTTCTTTAGTAAAAGAAGTAGCAAAATTTGGTGGTGAAATTAATCACATGGTACCGCCATGTGTTGAAAGGGATTTAAAGGAATATTTTAAATAATATTTTTATTTACATGATTTCATGTAATAAACTTCACGTAATAATTTAAATGCTTTTTCTTTATCAATATTTTTTGAATTTTGGATGATGCTAATAATCATTGGCTTCTCATCTTTATATAAAAAGCCTGATAATGCAAAGACATTTGAAAGAGTTCCAGTTTTTCCAAAGAACTTACCTGATAGTTCAGAATTTACAAATCGTTTAGATAATGTTCCTCTTACTCCCATTACTGAAAGTGTAGATTGATAAGCTTTAAAATTATTTGAATACCTCATTTTATCTAAAAACAATACAACTAACTTTGTTGTAATTTTATTTTTTCTAGACAATCCACTAGCATCTGCAAAAAAAGTATTAGATATTGGGAGACCTTTGTTTCCTAGCCAATTTTTCAATTTTAAATAATCGTTATAATTCCACGTATTTGATGCATTTTTAAAGAGAGATTCTGCTGTAAAATTATGGCTTTCAGAATTTGTTAAAGTTAATAATGAGAGAATTGGATTTGAGTATATTTTATTTATCTCGATAGCATCTTTTAAATAAAATATTTTTTCTGAATCAAAATAATTAATATTTACATTTGAATTTAAAAATTTATTATTTAAATAGTTTTTAATAAAATTATTTAAAGCATAAATATCATAATATTTATTGTGATTACTTTCTATTGCAAGAGATGTAATTGGAGATCCATATTCGTAAAGTTTATCAGTATTTGTCCAACCTTTAGGCCAATGTAGTTTTGAATCAACTTCTACAATATTAAAGTTTATATTTCTATTTTCTTTAACATTAGAAATTAGTTCAATAATATCTTCATAATTCAAATCTGGATCACCCTGACCAATCAAATAATAATTGTTTTTATTTTTTTTTAATAAAGAAGTTTTTAAATTATTATTTAATTTATATTTACTTAAAACATAGGCAGATGAGAATAATTTTTGATTTGATGCTGGCAATCTTGGAACTTCATCATTATAGGAACTAATTAATGTCCCATTATTATTCATAATTGATACACTAAAGGAATTATCGAGTGTTTGATTCAATAATGCATCATAACTAGGACATGTTTTTTTTCTTGTAATTATTCCAGGGAAATTAAAATAAATACTATTTAGAACAACTATTTTTTGATTTATTATTAAATATCTTATTAAAAATGGCGATACTATTATTGTAAGAACAATTAGGAAAAATATATATAATTTTTTTATCACATTCAATCTATAAATTCATAAAGATAGATTCATTATCGGGTTTAATTTCAAATTCTTTTTTAAAAAAATATTTTTTATTTTCCTCTTTGAAAAGCAACCAGTTATTTGGATAAATATGCATAAGAGCAGCTTTATTTAAAGGCTGAAGAAAATAAATATTCTTCCAGGTCTTAACAAAGTTTTTACGTCTCTCTCTAATAACACTTCCAATACCAATATTTGCATCTTCGAATTTTGGATTTAATGAATAATGAGTTCCTTGGTAATTATCAGACATAGGTTCAAATAAATCGAAATCAAAGGCCTGAGGAAGCATCGATATCAACACACTATCAATTTTATTTATATTATTTGATTCATTAAATGATTTAAAAGTAAAGATTTTATCTTTAATATCTGGATAGTCTCTTTGAGCTAAAGCAACCGCTCCTTGATCTGCAAATGTTATGAATACATTATTATTTTTAGCTAATATCTTGTAAA
This sequence comes from Prochlorococcus sp. AG-412-C21, assembly GCA_003214975.1. Taxonomy (GTDB): domain Bacteria; phylum Cyanobacteriota; class Cyanobacteriia; order PCC-6307; family Cyanobiaceae; genus Prochlorococcus_A. The sequence goes on along the minus strand of QCKZ01000010.1, from coordinate 19,697 downwards.
TAGTTATTCCAATTCTGTTAAATTTCAATCCTTCAAAATTTAATTCTATAATAAATCTTTTATTTGAATCTAAAAGACTTGGAATAATTGCATCCTCCATATTTTTAAGAGATTCGTTTAAATCTTTAGGTAGAGTGTAATTAGTTTTCATTAAAATTTGTCAATACATATTTGAATAAGTTCTAAAAATTTATCTATTTCTGACTTATTGTTTATTGAACCTAAAGTAACACGAATATTGGAATATAGTTCATCATCATTAAAACCTAGATTTTTAAGGGTTGAACTAGGTTTTTCAGATGAGCTTGAACATGCACTTCCACTACTAATTGCTATATTATTTTCTGACATAAAATTAACTATCTTATAGGCCTTAATAGGTATAAATTTTTTATTTAATAGAAGAAAAGAAATATGATTGGGGAGCCTATGGTTAATACTGCCTGTAATCTTTATGTGATTATTATCCTCAATTTTTTGAAAAAAATAATTTTTAAGTATAGTAATATTATTTAAAGGAAATTCGGTTTTGTAATCATATAATTTAATTTTTCCTTTAATATTCTTTAATGATTCATACATTCCAGCGATTAAAGGTAATGCTTGTGTACCTTGTCTAATTGAATATTCCTGAGTAAGTGATATGTCTTTATTTTTTAAAATTAGCCTAGAGTTTTCTTTTGTTAATAGAATACCAATACCTTTTGGACCTCCAAATTTATGAGCAGATAAACTTAAAAAGTCACATTTAAGATCTTTCCAACTAAATATTCCATTACTTAATATTTGAGTTCCATCTAAATGAAACATAATATTTAATTCTTCACATCTTGAACCTATAAATTGAACAGGTTGTATTGTCCCAATTTCACTTTGTCCCCAAATAATTGATGCAAGTTTAGTTTCTTTAGTTAATGTTTTATCAATATTAGAAAGATTTAAAATTCCATCATTATTGACGGTCCATTCACATATATCCCAGTTTTGTTTTCTTAGTTTATTAGCACATATAGTTGTTGCCTGATGCTCAACATTTGAAATAACAATTCTTCCAGTTTCAAAGGTCTCATAAATTTTACTAAATACAATTGTTGTCGATTCCGAAGAACCAGATGTAAAAATTATATCTTCTGGTTCTGCATTAAATCTATCAGCAATTTTATATCTGATTTTTTCAAGATATGTTGAGCATTTTATCCCTAAATCATAGGTAGATGATGGATTATGCCAATAGTTCCTATAAGTTGAATTTATTATATTTAAAACATTTTCAGATAATGGAGTTGTAGATGCATTATCTAAATAGATAAAATTATTTTCCATTAATTTACTAACATTGAACCTGAGAAAACCTTTTTAGCATTACCCGTCATCATGACTTCACAATCGTCTTTTGACCAATCAATCTTAAGATTGCCTCCGGGTAAATTAACTATGGTTTGTGAATTACAGAGACCTAATTTGTAAGCTGCTACATGTATAGCACAAGCTCCTGTTCCACAGGCTAAGGTTGGGCCTGCTCCTCTTTCCCATACTTTTACTTTGATATTCTCTCTATTTATTATTTGACAAAAATGAACATTTGTTTTTTCTGGAAATAATTCATTTTTTTCAAATATAGGTCCAAGACTAGAAACAGCAATTGACTCTAAGTCTTGTACAAAGAATATTAAATGAGGATTTCCCATTCCTACTGAATAACCTTTATTATTAAAATTTTTCTCAATAAAATTATGTGTAGGAACTGAATTGATTTTTTTTTCAATTCTTGTTGGGATATTTTGACTATCTAAAATGGGAACTCCCATTTTTACTGTAATTTCTTCATTTATGTATTTTGCAATTTTTAAACCTGCTTTAGTCTCAATTTTGTATTCAATATTTTTATTCTTAATAGAATCATTTATATGAAGATACTCAACTAAACACCTAATTCCGTTACCACACATTTGTGCCTCTGAACCATCAGAATTAAAGATTATCATTTTTGCATAATTATCTTCATTGGGTTCCTCTATAAAAATTACACCATCTGCTCCAATACCAAATTGCCTGTTACAAATTTTTTTTATATCAAAAGATTTATTTGTCTTGTAATTATTATATAAATCATTTCCTCTAGAATCAATTACCACAAAATCATTTCCGTTTCCTTGATATTTTTCAAAAGTTATATTTTTCATTTGTAGATAATATATTTTAATTTTAATTATAAATTATTCCTTTTAACAATCTATTTCTATTTTATATAATGGATATTAAAATAATAATTTAATAATTAAAAATTAAGTGATTTCTCCTGATAAGCAATATGAAGCTGATACAAATATGTATAAACCATCTGAAATAGAAAAAAAATGGCAATCAATATGGACCGAAAAAAATCTGTATAAAACCGACGAATTATCAGATAATAGCGATAAATTTTATGCCTTATCAATGTTCCCCTATCCATCAGGTAATCTTCATATGGGACATGTTAGGAATTATGTAATTACAGACTTAATAGCTCGTTTTCAAAGGTTTAAGGGTAAATCTGTTTTACATCCAATGGGTTGGGATGCATTTGGTTTACCTGCAGAGAATGCAGCGATTGAAAGAGGAATTAGTCCTAACGTCTGGACTAAAAAAAATATTTCTCATATGAAGTCCCAACTAAAGCTTTTGGGACTATCAGTTGATTGGGATAAAGAATTTGCGACCTGTGATGAAAATTATTATGTTTGGACACAATATCTATTTTTAGAGTTATTTAAGGCAGGTCTTGTATATAAAAAGGAATCAGAAGTTAATTGGGATCCTATAGATAAGACAGTCTTAGCAAATGAACAAGTTGACTCAGAGGGTAAATCTTGGAGATCTGGAGCAATAGTTGAAAAGAAATTATTAAAGCAATGGTTTTTAAGGATTACTAATTATGCTGATGAGTTATTAAAAGATTTAGATAAATTAGATTATTGGCCAGAGAGAGTAAAAATAATGCAAGATAATTGGATTGGAAAGTCAATTGGTACAAATATTAATTTTAATATTAATACCAATCCACAAGAGAAAATAACTGTTTTCACAACAAGGCCAGATACTTTGTTTGGAGTTACCTATTTAGCAATTTCGGTTAATCATTCATTAATTAAAAAAATTTCTGATCAAGCAACTTTACAAGATATAGACAAACTAAAACAATATTTGAAAAAAAATAAAAACAATGAATTTGAAAAAACTGGGATAAAAACAAGCTTAATAGCGATAAATCCAGTAAATTCTGAACCTATACCTATTTGGGTGGCAAGTTATGTTCTTGATGAATACGGTACAGGGGCTGTTATGGGTGTACCTGCTCATGATTTGAGGGATTTTGAATTTGCTAAGAAAAACAATATTGATATTAAGCAGGTAATAATAAAAGAAAAAAGTGAATCAAGTAATGAGCTTGATAATGCTTATGTAGAAAATGGTTATCTTATAAATTCAAATCAATACGATGGTATGGCAAATAATATTGCTAAATTAGAAATTTCAGAGGAGGGAGTAAAAAATGGATGGGCTGAAAATAAGATTCAATATCGTCTAAGAGATTGGTTAATATCTAGACAAAGATATTGGGGATGTCCCATACCAATAGTTAATTGTAAAAAGTGTGGTTCTGTTCCTTTAAACCAATCTGAATTACCTGTTTCCTTACCAAAAGATATTGATATCTCGGCCAATAAGATTAATGGCCTAGGTGATAATAATAATTGGATCAATACAACATGTCCAAAATGTGGAATACCTGCGATAAAAGAAACAGATACTATGGACACTTTCATGTGTTCATCTTGGTATTTTTTAAGATATCCATCGACAAAATCTTCAACTAAGCCATTTGAAAAGAATGAAATTAATAAGTGGTTGCCTGTAGATCAATATGTTGGAGGAGTTGAGCATGCAATATTACATTTGTTATATGCCAGATTCTTCACTAAAGCTTTACGAGATAATGAACTATTTGAAATTGATGAACCATTCAAAAAGCTCTTAACTCAAGGAATGGTTCAAGCTGCTGCCTATAAGAACAATAAAACGGGTAAGTATGTTTCTCCCTCTGATATTAAGGACCTATCTAATCCTACAGATCCAATTGACAATTCTAAACTTGAAGTTCTTTTTGAGAAGATGTCCAAATCAAAATATAATGGAATAGACCCTGAATCTGTAATTAAAAAATATGGAGCAGATACAGCAAGAATGTTTATATTATTTAAAGCACCACCAGAAAAAGATTTGGAATGGGGAGATACAGATGTTGAAGGACAATTTAGATTTTTAAGCAGGGTTTGGAAGCTATATATAAATTCCGGAAAAGATATAAATACTTCAATTAAGTCCTATCCTGATAAAGAAAAAACTTTAATAAAGTCAATGAATATTGCTATAAAAGAAATTTCAAATGACATAGTAAATAATCAATTTAATACAGCGATTTCAGAACTAATGAAGTTTTATAATTCATTATCAAATTGCATTAATGAAGTAAACAATAATTTAAAAAAAGATGCTCTAAAAACATTTTGTATTTTGTTAGCTCCATTTGCTCCACATATATCTGAAGAGATATGGCATCTTATAGGATTTGAAAATTCTGTTCATTTAGAACAGTGGCCTTCATTTAATGCCGAAGCACTAAAAGAAAATTCTTATGAACTAGTATTACAAGTTAATGGGAAAGTTAGAGACAAGATAAATATTAATAATGAAATGAATGATGATCAAATTAAGGAATTAACTCTTAAAAGACCGAACATATTAAAATGGATTCAAGATAAGGAAATAAGAAAAATTATTATTGTTAAAGGAAAAATTATGAATATAGTTGTTTAACAATTTGTTTTTTGAATAACTAATGAATCTGGATTAGACCAATCACCCTTAACTAAATAATCATCATTATCGAAACACATTTCACGAAGGATAAAGAATATTGGTTCTTTAACTGAATTATCAATTAATGCTGTTATTTGATTTATTGAGTATTCACCTCCTTGATTTAACAAATTACTCACTTTTTGTTGATACTCAATAATATTTGCAGCTGCTTTTTTTCCAGCCTCAACTCCAGGTTGATCATATGCATTTATATTTACTAATTCAGCGTAGAAAGATACAGCTCTCTCAAATAAAGCTATTAAGGCACCTAGTGAAAAACAATTTAATTTTTCTAAGGTGATAGTAATACTTTGTCTGTTTTCACTAGAAAGTGCAGATCTGGTTCCTTGCAAAAAACCAGAAAGATATTCTTTAGGATTCTCTTTATCATCAAAAATATTAGTAGTAGGAGAATCTAATAACTCAATAAATATACAAAAGAAGTTATCAATCCCATCTCTCAATTGCTGAACATAAGCATGTTGATCTGTAGATCCTTTATTACCAAAAACGGAAATCCCCTGATTAACTACTTCACCATTCCTATTAAATTTCTTTCCTAATGACTCCATTACTAATTGTTGAAGATATTTACTAAATACCTGTAACCTATCTCTATAAGGTAAAACGACCATATCCCTTTTTCCAATACCATCACCAGTTAAGTACCATGCAGATGATAATAATGCTGCGGGATTATTTTTAAAATTATTTGAACGTGTGGCCTCATCCATTAAAGCTGCACCTCTAATAAATTCAAATATGTTTTCATTAATTAGTGCTAATGGAAGTAATCCAACAGAGCTGGTGATACTCGTTCTTCCACCTACCCAGTCTTGTAAATTAAATATTTTCAACCAATTTTCAGTAGTGGCTTTTTTAAATAACTTACTATCTTTCATAGTTATAGCTATGGCATTTGAATTCCATTCAAGAGAATTTTTCTCACAATGACTTTTAATAATTTCCATAGCAATTCTAGGTTCAGGAGTACCACCTGATTTGCTTACAACTACGAATAATGTTGTAGATAGTTTTTCAGATAATTCTTCTAACTTTTCGCTAATTAAAAAAGGATCAATATTATCGATATAAGAAAAATTTAATCCTTCAGAGCATTTTTGAAGTGACTCCGTAATAAGTAATGGGCCTAACCCACTTCCACCAATTCCTATCCATAAAACATCCGTATAGTTCTGATTATTCTTATTCTTAATATTTCCATTTAAAATTTGTTTGCCAAATTCAGAAATATCATTAATTTCTGCTTTAATCTCGTCCGTTATTTTGGAGGATGGAGAAATTTTTGGATTTCTAAGCCAATAATGACCAACTTGTCTATTTTCATCAATATTTGAGATTGCTCCATTTTCTAATTCCTGGATTGATGAAAAAACATCTATAAATTTCTGATCTAAAGTATTTATTTCGTCATTTGTGAAATTAATTTTGCTTATGTCTAACCATATATTTAATTTTTTATCAAACCACATATAATTACAAAATTTTTCCCAAGAGCTTAAATCTGCATTCATTTTATATATTTGTTTCTTTTATTTATTTTTTAATTATATCTATACGAATAGAACTTCGATTTAAATCATTTAAATTTGTTTAAATTTTTATTTATAAATATATATGTTTTTGAATATAAACAATTAAAAAACAGGTTTTTTTTTATTTCATATGAATTTATCATTGGATAAAAAGAAAAACTTGAATAAATCATTTAATTACATAATTTCACCTGAGATATCGGAATTTAGAAGATTTTCACCAAAATTAAAAATTGGTGTACTTGCTTCTGGTAAAGGAACAAACTTTCAGGAGTTAATTAATCTCTCAGAAAAAGGAGAATTAGACATAGATATAAAAGTTCTAATTACAAATAAAGAAGATGCAGGTTGCATAAAAAGAGCGGAAAATGCAGAAATACCGCATAGAATAATAAAAGGTACTGATTTTTCTAAAAAAGAGCTCTTTGAATTAGAAATTATAGATACTCTAATTAATTACGATGTTGAACTTGTTGTAATGGCTGGATGGATGAAAATCGTCAGTTCATTATTTATAAATAAATTTAAGAATAAAATTATAAATATTCACCCATCATTACTTCCTTCATATAAAGGTGGTTCTGCAATAAAAGATTCTATATTAAATGGTTCAAAAATAACTGGTTGTTCAGTACATTTTGTTGATGAGGAGGTAGATAGTGGTTCTCTTATAATGCAAGGTGCATTGCCGATTCTAAATAACGACAATATTGAAACACTTTCTAAAAAAATACAATTACTTGAGCATAAAATTTTACCTCACTCAATCTCACATGCTGGTTTTTTGATAAGAAGTAATTTTATGGAAAGTTATTAGTTAACTCAAGACCATCATCTATTGAAAATCCACTCATAATATTTAAATTTTGAATAGCTTGTCCAGTTTGTCCTTTTAACAAATTATCAATTACAGACAAAATAATAATCCTTCCATTTCTAATATCAACTTTCACAGAAAGAAAAATTTGGTTTGTATTTTTAACCCATTTTGTCGATGGGAATGTGTCTACAGGTAAGACTTTAATATTTTTAAAATTTCTATAATAATTATCCAAAAGAATTCTGCAATCATCCGATGTTAACCCAGGATCTCTTAATCTCCCATATATTGTCGAATGCATACCCCTTGCAATTGGAACCAAATGAGGAGTAAAAAGCAATTCAATTTTATTTCCAGAAATCATAGATGCTACTTGCTCGATTTCTGAAGTATGTCTATGGTTTATCAATCCATATGCTGATAGACCTTCTCCACATTCTGATAAAAGTAGTTTTTGATTTGGTTCTCGACCCCCTCCAGAAGTTCCACTTTTAGAATCAATTACTATACCTTCGTTTTCAATAATTCCCTGAGAAAGATAAGGAGCTAATGGAATAAGAGCCGATGTTGGATAACAACCTGGACAAGCAATTAATCTTCCTTTTGAAATAGCTTCTTTATTTATTTCAGGAAGTCCGTAGACTGCCTCTTTACACAAATCATCATCGTTCCTTTTATAGATAACAGCTTCTTTGGAATATACTTTTTTCCATTCGTCTAAGGACTTATATCTATAATCAGCTGATAAATCAATAACTTTAACTCCTTTATTTAATAATTTCCTTGTTAATGTAGAGGATAGGCCATTTGGCAAACAAAGCAAAGCGACATCTGAGTTGTTTGAGATATTTTCTACTGAAATTTCTTCTATATAGGGATCGTTATCAAGATAAATAAAAGGGAAATTGTTATTCCACTTAGAGCCAGATGTTTTATTACCTCCTAAAAATGAGATATTATAGTTTTTATTTTTCTTTAAAAGATTTACTGCTTGAATACCGCCGTAACCAGTAGCACCTACTATTGCAACATTCATTTCTTTGAATTGGCAGACTTTGAGATAGGATTATAAAGTGTTGAATTTAGGATAACTAACACACTATTTTTCTATATTGATAGGAATAATGAAAGAAACAAGTCCCAAATCAAATAATGGAACAATTTTGGATATAAATGAATCATTTAAAATTGAATTTGATCCTATAAGCGATGCTTTAGCGGCAATAAGGAATGGTGAATGCATAATAGTCGTAGATGATGAAAGAAGAGAGAATGAGGGGGATTTGATTTGTGCTGCTCAGTTTGCAACGCCTCAACAAATAAATTTTATGGCTACTGAGGGAAGAGGTCTTATATGCCTAGCGATGCAAGGTGAAAAACTTGATTCCTTAGATTTACCTTTAATGGTTGATAGAAATACAGATGAAAATCAAACAGCCTTTACGATTTCAATTGATGCTGGCCCGGAAAATAATGTTTCGACTGGGATATCAGCTGAAGACAGAGCTAAGACAATTCAAGTTGCTATAAATCCAAACACAAAACCTGAGGATTTAAGAAGGCCAGGACATATATTTCCATTAAGAGCTAAAAAAGGGGGAGTATTAAAAAGGGCAGGTCATACAGAAGCAGCTGTAGATATTGCCGCAATGTCAGGTCTGTATCCAGCTGGAGTAATTTGTGAAATACAAAATCCTGACGGTTCAATGTCAAGACTTCCTCAACTTAAAGAGTATGCAAAACAGTGGGGGATGAAATTAATATCAATAGCTGATTTAATAAGTTATCGATTTCAAACTGAGAGATTTGTTTTTAGAAAATCAGATGCTGTTCTTCCAAGTATCTTTGGAAATTTTAAAGCCTATGGATATATTAATGAACTCGATGATTCAGAGCATGTTGCATTAGTTAAACAAAAATCATCAAAATTAAGCGAACCTGTATTAGTTAGAATGCATTCAGAATGCCTAACTGGTGATGCTTTTGGATCATTACGTTGTGATTGTAGACCCCAGTTAGAGGCCGCTTTATCAAGGATAGAAAAGGAGGAAGAGGGCGTTGTAGTTTACTTGAGACAAGAAGGTAGAGGTATTGGTCTTATAAATAAATTAAAAGCTTACAGTTTACAGGATGGAGGATTGGACACAGTAGAAGCTAATGAAAAATTAGGATTTCCTGCTGATCTAAGAAATTATGGAGTTGGAGCACAGATATTAACTGATCTTGGTATAAAAAAATTAAAATTATTAACAAATAATCCCAGAAAGATTGCTGGATTAGGTGGTTATGGAATTGAAGTTATTGAGAGAGTTCCATTAGTGATTTGTCCAAATGATAATAATGCTGAATATTTGAGTGTTAAGAAAACAAAGCTTGGTCACATGATTGATGAAGATAATTCAAATTCAAGAAATGTCGATCCATTTATATCTATTTTTCTTGACGGAAATTATAAATCTATAGATCTAGTACCAATAAAAAATAAAGTAATTAAATTCTGTAATGATAAAAACATTAATATTAAACTGGAAAGTTCTCCAAGATTATTGGCTTTTTGGAATAGACCAAAATTAGTTTGGCGACTTTTACATGATCGAAATAGAAGTAATTTAAACATCACTGATGATGAAATAAAGAATATAGAATTGTTTATTCAGTTTTTATACAAATTGGATAGTAAAAAGATTGGGATTATTATTTCTAGAAATATTGAACAAGCATTACATCCAAAAAATAGTATCAAACTTATCAATACTAAATTTACTATTAATAATGAAATCTTATATTCATCTACAAGAAAATTTAATCTAGATAAAGAGACATTTAGTGTTGTTTTTGAAGGCTAGAATTACTACTTTAAAGTTGCCTTTAAAATTTTTGAACCGTTAGTAAGCTTTAGCACAACATCGATATCATCTGTCTTACCAAAAACAGTATGAACCCCATCGAGATGAGGTTGTGGTTCATAAACTATAAAAAACTGACTACCACCTGTATCCTTACCTGCATGGGCCATAGAAAGTGAGCCTTTTAGATGTTTATTTGAATTAATTTCACATTTAATATTGTATCCAGGACCTCCAGTTCCTGGCATGCCAGATGCTCCATTTCGTGTATTAGGACATCCACCCTGTGCCATAAATCCAGGAATAACTCTATGAAATGCTAGACCATCGTAAAATCCATCACTTATCAATTTAGTGAAGTTATTAACAGTATTAGGTGCATCATCAGAGAAAAATTCAATATTAATGTTCCCTACTTCCGTTTCGAATAATGCTTTTGACATTGTTTATTTATTTATTTATTTATATTTTAATCCTTAAAGTAACTTTTCAAGGTTTTCCTTAATGGTATTTATATCAATTTTTTCTTTATTATTATCTTCCCCCCAATCTTCAACACCTAGGTTTTTCTGAGGTGGAGAAATTAGTAACCTGTCTTCGGCTGTTTTAGGAACAAAATTTTTCTCCACTAATTTACATTCATAATCTAACTTAATGCAGAAATCTTTTATTTCATCTATGTTGATCCTTTCAACTTTTGGCAAAGGAAAGTCTTGTGCCTCTAGTAAACCACAATATCTTGTTGCATCATCTTTGTCTTCAAACATGAGAACTATAGTTCTTCCTTTAAGTTCGATTGAATGAATTCCTTCCTTATCTGTTCCTGAATTAAATAAAAGAACAAATATGTCCATAAGTGTGAATTTTACTATTTATATAATATTTGATTAAGAATCAGAAAGTGATAATTCTTGTAATCTTGTATATAAAGCAATTTCTTCATCATTAATATCAGCAGGAATAACTACCAAAATTTCAACATATTGATCGCCCACGTTATCTTCGAATGTTAGTCCTCTGCCTTTCAACCGTAACATTCTTCCAGTTGATGATTTTGGAGGAACTTGAAGAGTTACATTTCCATCAAGAGTAGGAACTTCCACAGCACAACCAAGAAGAGCATCATGAGGAAATAATTCTAGTTTATAAAGAACTCTTAAACCATCGATTCGTAGCCCACTTTCAGTTTGAACTTTTAACTGCAAATAATGATCTTTCCCTCCCCTTGCAATATTTTCAAGTCTTAATCTCCAACCATCTCCTGCGAACGGTGGTGTATCAACTTCAACAACAGTTTTATCTTCAAGTTCAATTAATATTGAGGCTCCAATAAGAGCTTCATCGGGAGTTAATTCAATAATTGTCTCGATATCATGATGCAGTTTTACTGGAGGTGGTTCCTCTGGAGATGTTGTAGGATATTGATAATTATAAAATTCATCATTATCTATATTTAGGTATTCATCCTCAAATGATTCATTATTATTTTCATAGTAATTCTTAGCGCTGTATTCATAACCAAATAATGAATCAAGATAATCTTGAAAATCAGGAAATCCTGTCTTGAAATTATTATTATTTTCGTGATGATCTTGATTATTTATATCCGAACTATCATTCCTTTTATTTGAATCACGTAGATATTCATATGCTTCGTTAATTAATTTAAATCTTTCTTCAGCATTAATATCATTTTTATTTAAATCTGGATGCCATTTTCTTGCTTCTCTACGAAAAGCCTTTTTAAGTTCTTTATCGTCGAAATCATGAGATAAACCCAAAATCGACAAATAGTCTTTTTTAGAGGAAATAGTCATTGTCCCATGGATCATCATCCCTAGAGTTACCATACCTCGAATTTCTATAATTTCTATTCATTTGATTATCCCAAGGATCATCATCCCAATAATCATCTGAAAATAGTTCATCCTTTAATGATCCAAATGTATTTTTAATACCCTGTAATGGATTATTATCAGTTTTCCTTTCTGCTGCAAATTTTCTGTTTAAACCAAATAATGCTTCTTGGAGAGCACTTACTGAAATTTCTAATTCTTGAGGATCATCATCATCAATGTATTCTTCAACATCTTGAATAGCTAATTCAACAGCTCGTTGTTGTCTTTCAGCTCCATAAGGACCAAATTCTAAAGAGGCATCTCTAAGCCTTCTCTCAGCTTGAGCAATGAGAGTTAAAGCACTATTTTTTCTATCGATAACAGATCTTTTCTTTCTATCTTCAATAGCTTTTGATTTAGCTTCATCGATTATCGAATTAATTTCTTGTTCATTTAAATTTGAGCCTCCAGAAATAGTAACTGTTTGCTTTCTTCCAGTTGTTCTATCAGTTGCACTAACTTCTAATAAACCATTTGCATCAATATCAAATGCTACTTGAACTTGTGGTATTCCCCTAGGTGCTGGAGGGATTCCTGATAACCTAAATTTACCAAGAGATTTATTTTCAGAAGCCAATGGTCTTTCACCTTGCCTTACTTGAACAACCACTGATGATTGATTGGCTTCTGATGTACTAAAAACATCAGATTGTCTTACAGGTATTGGCGTATTACGAGGGATAAGTACCTTCATAAGACCACCAATAGTTTCTAAACCTAATGATAAAGGGGTAACGTCATTTAGGAGTAAATCTTGTAAATCACCACTTATTATTCCTGATTGTATCGCAGCACCAACTGCAACTACTTCATCTGGATTAACAGATTGACATGGATCATTAGGAACAAGAGTCTTAACTAATTGTTGAACCATTGGGATTCTTGTGCTGCCACCGACAAGAACTACCTCATCTATATCTTCTGCGCTCCATCCAGAGTCATCTAAAGCTATTTGAACAGGCTCTAATAACCTGTCTAATAGATCTTGAGATAATGATTCAAATAATTTTCTATCTATGGTCTCTTCAATATGCAATGGTCCTTCTTTATTTGTGGTGATAAATGGTAATGATATTTTTGTTTTTAGCAATCCTGATAATTCACATTTAGCTTTTTCAGCAGCTTCAGTTAATCTCTGCAACGCCTGTCTATCCCTTCTTAGATCAATATCATACTTAGTAAGAAATTTTTCAGCTAACCAATCTACTATTTTCGAGTCAAAATTATTTCCTCCTAGTTGGGTATCTCCACAGGTAGCTTTTACATCAAATACACCATTAGAAATCTTTAATAATGAAACATCAAATGTACCACCCCCTAAATCAAAAACCAAAACATTATTAGAGGAACTTTTTTCAAAACCATATGCTAAAGCAGCAGCTGTAGGTTCATTTAGTATTCTATCTACTTTAATGCCAGCTAATATTGCAGAATCCTTTGTGGCTTGCCTTTGTGATTCATTAAAATATGCAGGCACTGTAATAACAGCTGATTCAACAATATCTCCAAGGTATGTTTCAGCATCATTTATTAATTTTCTAATTAATGAGCTGACTAACTCTTCAGGAGCATACTCTCTCTCGGTATTTGGACTAAGAACCCTAACACTTCCAGAATTATTTGCCTTAACATTATAAGGAACAGAAATACTTGTCTCATCTAGTTCATCCCAGTCACTACCAATAAATCTTTTTAAGTTATAAAAAGTATTCTTAGGATTTAAAACAATTTGTCTTCTTGCTTGGTCACCTATTACTATTTCTTTGTCTTTTGTAAATCCAACTATTGAAGGAGTTGTTCTAGATCCTTCAGAATTTGCTATTACAATTGGACGACCAGCTTCTATAACCCCTACAACAGAGTTAGTAGTACCTAAATCAATTCCAACTATTTGCCCCATGATTTTAGATTGCTAAATTAAAGCAAAATTTACTAATAATTTAATCAATTTTTATCTTTGATATTTACATATAATAGTAAAAATCAAATATTTTCAACTTAATTTAAATAAATAAGATTATTTATAACCTGTCAAACATATTACTATCTATTTAAAACATACTCTGCAGATATAAATGTTGATGTAATTAACCAGCATCAACTAATATAGAACGGAGAGAGAGGGATTCGAACCCTCGATAAAGTTGCCCCTATACAGCATTTCCAGTGCTGCGCCTTCAACCACTCGGCCACCTCTCCTAAGAACCACATTTTAACCCTTTATCATCCCATTTTTGAGGAAAGTTATTTGAATAAGACTTTCACTGTCACGATTAAAAATAAAGAAACCGGAAAGGTTTACCAAGAGCAGGTTAATTGTGATGAATATATTCTTAAGGAATTTGAAAAGAAAGGATTTAAGCTCCCATTTTCATGTAGAAATGGTTGCTGTACAAGTTGTGCAGTTAGAATAATATCCGGTACGTTGCATCAACCTGAAGCTATGGGGGTATCTCAATCCTTAAAAGATAAAGGTTATGCACTCCTTTGTGTAGCTAAAGCCACTGCGGATCTCGAGGTGGAAACAACTTACGAAGATGAAGTTTATGATATGCAATTTGGACAATATTTTGGAAGGGGGAATACAAGAATTGCCCCACCTTGGGAATTTGAGGAAGATTAATTAAAATGTTTGAACCTAAAGATATAGAAGAACTTACAAATCACATAAATCTACCAAAGCTCTATGAAACAGCTAAAAAATCTGCTCAAATTGGGGATGAAATTTTAAAAATTAATTACAATAAAATTCAAAAAATATCATCTAAAGGTAGAAAAGGTGATCTTGTAACCAATGTAGATTTGGAAGTTGAAAAAAAAATAAAAGAATATTTATTAGAAGAAACACCCAACATATCTATCCATGCTGAGGAATCTGGGAAATTAAATAAATCCTCGAATTTAACATGGTGTTTAGACCCATTAGACGGTACAACTAATTATTCCCATGGATATCCTTTTTTTGGAACTTCTATTGGTCTTGTATATAAAAATAAGCCAATTATAGGAGCTATATCAGTACCATATTTAAATGAATTATATTCAGCATGTATAGGTGAAGGTTCGTTTTGCAATGATACTGAACTTAGAGTATCTAACCCTAGTAATCTCTCTGATAGCTTACTTGTGACTGGTTTTTCTTATGACAGATTTGAGAGAGAGGATAATAATTATGCTGAATTTTGTTACCTAACACATAAAACTAGAGGAGTTAGAAGAGGAGGAGCAGCAGCAGTTGATCTAGCATTTGTTGCAGCAGGAAAGGTTGACGGATACTGGGAAAGAGGATTAGAGGTTTGGGACCTCGCGGCCGGTGCTATTATTGTTAAAGAGGCAGGTGGAGTTATTTCGGATTATCCATCTGGCGAATTTAATTTAAGTTCTGGAAGAATTCTTGCATGCTCCCCCAGCCTTGAAAATGAATTAAGAAATGTACTAGGTAATGTTTCGCCATTTAATAAAAATCTTTATACCTAAAAACGTAAAATATTAAAATGACTGATATTAAGGAAATTAAATTAGTAGATGTAAAGAATAACTCTAATATCATAAATAATTTAAATAATATTTATAAAATATGGGGGTATGAAGAAGTCTCACCTTCATTTATAAACACTTTAGAAACGATAAAAGGTCGTGGTGTTATTGAAGAGAATGAAGTTGTTGGAATAGTCAGTAATAATTCATTATGTCTTAGGCCAGAAATGACAACATCTATTGTTAAATTATCATCTACTAGATTAATAAATAAGAAAAGACCTATAAGATTATTCACCAATGGAATGGTCTTTAATAAGAAACAAAATAATAAAAATTCATTTAAGTTGCAAGAGAAACTGCAGAGTGGAATTGAATTAATCGGATATGATACAAAATACCCAGAAATTGAAGTTATAAATTTATTGTTTGATGCAATAGATAATATTAATTTGAAGGATGATTGTAATTTATGTCTACTAGTTAGTACCACAAAAATAATGGGCTTAATCTTGAATAAATATAAAAATAATAATTTTGAAGAAATTAAGAAAAGTCTGGTTAACTTTGATCAAGATAAATTATCTAAATTAGGAATTGAAGAAGATGATAAATATATTCTTAAAGATTTATTATTCACAAGAGGAGAACCAATTGCAATATTAGAAAAATTGAAAAGTATATATGGCACTAGTAAAACTCTAGATGACCTAAATTTTTTATTTGAAACATTATCAATAATATCAAATAAATATGGTGTTAAATTACAACTTGATCCTACATTTCAACCTCACTTGAATTTATATGAAGGAATAGTATTTCAACTTATAGGGGATATTGATAATAATAAAAATGTAATAGCAAAAGGTGGAAGATATGATGAACTAGTAAGATTCTTTAGTCCTAATGAGATAATCCTAAATGGAATTGGATTTACCATCTCAATAGATGTTTTAAGAAATTTAATTAAAGAAGAAAAGAGAGATAATAAAAAAATATTGTTAATGTTTAAAGATTCTTATTTGTTAGAAAAAGGTATGAATGAGCAGAAAGAACTACAAAAAAAAGGAACTATTGCTGTCTTGTATTTAAATCCATGTAATGACTTGGCTAAAGCCAATCAAATAATGAAAGAAAATAATTGTACTGAGATATTGTGGGTCAAATAAATAACTTTTCAATAATTGATTGATTAATCTATTTTTTTGATTTAAATATTGTTCGGACAATACTCCTAATTAAACTTGATTAACTAGTTTTTAGGAAATATTATTTATATGTTTAATTTATTTTTTATAAATGGAAAAAGGCGAAATCCGTATTAATACCGAGAATATTTTCCCAATTATCAAAAAGGCAGTATATTCTGATCATGAAATCTTTTTAAGAGAACTTGTTAGTAACGGTGTTGACGCAATAAGTAAAAGAAGAATGGCTTCTATGGCTGGTGATTGCGAAAATACTGAGGAAGCTCAAGTAAAAATAACTATTGACCGTGAGAAAAATATCCTAACAATATCTGATAACGGAATTGGAATGAATGATGAAGAAATTAAAAAGTATATAAACCAGGTAGCATTCTCAAGCGCCGAAGAATTCCTAACAAAATATAAAAAAGATAATGATGAATTTATTGGTCATTTTGGACTTGGATTTTATTCAAGTTTTATGGTGGCAGAAAGAGTCGATATATTAACAAAATCAGCGATTGGGGAATCAAAAGCTTTCAAATGGTCTTGTGATGGTTCCCCAAATTTCACCTTAGAGGAATCAGAAAGGGAGACAATTGGGACAGATGTGATACTACACCTACTTGAAGAAGAAAAAGAGTTTGTTGAACCTGAAAGGATTAAATCATTAATAAAAAAATATTGTGATTTTATGCCGATAGATGTCTTATTAGAAGGCGAGACAATTAATAAGAAAAATCCTCCTTGGAGAAAACAACCCAGTGAATTAAAAGATGAGGATTATATCGAGTTATATAAATACCTCTACCCTTTTCAGGGAGATCCATTGTTATGGATTCATCTAAATACGGATTATCCATATGATATACAAGGCATATTGTATTTTCCTAAGTTGTCTGGTAGAGCTGATTGGGAAAAGGGAGAAATAAAACTATTTTGCAATCAAGTATTCGTAAGCGATTCAATTAAAGAGATAGTACCAAAATACCTTTTACCTCTAAGAGGAGTTATTGATTCAACAGATATTCCATTAAATGTTAGTAGAAGCGCCTTACAAACAGATAGAAAGGTAAGGTCAATATCATCATTTATCTCAAAAAAAATTGCAAATAAATTAAAGGATTTGATAAAAAATTCTCCAGAATTTTATTCAGAGATATGGGATTCCATATCTGCTTTTATTAAAATTGGTGCTATCGAGGATGAAAAATTTGCTGATTTAGTAAATGACAGCATAATTTTCGAAACAATAATCAATTCAGAAAAAGACGTAACTAAGGATATTGAAAATAAATCCCTTATCAAATCCAATGATAAGTATTTCACAACTCTGTCAAATTACAAAGAACGAAATAAGATAAATGATTCTAAAAAAATTATTTACTGTTCAGATTTGATTGCTCAGTCAAGTGCATTAAATATCTGTTTATCTGATAACAAAGAAGTTATTAAATCAGATCCCTTAATTGATGCACAATTTCTTCCATGGTTAGAAAGTAAAAAAGAAGATTATCAATTCCAAAGAGTTGATTCGGAAATCAATGAACTAGAAGATAAGGAATCTAAAGAAATTGTAGATAAGGATGGTAAATCAAATACAGAAAATCTTAGAGATACGATAGTTAAAGCACTTAACAATGAAAAAGTAACAGTTAAAGTACAGTCACTTTCAAGCAAAGATGCCCCCCCTGCAATGATCTTGCTTCCAGAGCAAATGAGGAGAATTAATGATATGGGAGCTTACATGGAACAAAAGATGCCTGGCTTGCCTGAATATCATGTCCTCTTGATTAATAAAGAACATCCACTTATTATTGGCCTTAATAAAATTACAGGCAATAAAATAATTATTGAGAAAAAAGATCCTATTGAAAATCCATTGGCCTCTAAGATTGCTAATCATGTTTACGATATGGCTAAACTATCCGTTGGTGGATTAGATCAAGAACAGATCATTAATTTACAAAATAATAATGCCGAATTAATTTCAGAATTGCTTAATTCAACAACTTAAGTCGTGTGTTAAAATTTTTAAAGATATAATTCAAATAATATGTCAAGAGTTTGCGAACTAACTGGGGCAAAAGCTAATAACGGGATGGCCGTAAGCCACTCACATATTCGTACAAAAAAATTACAACAAGTTAATCTTCAAAAAAGAAGACTTTGGTGGGAAGAAGGAAAAAAATGGGTAAATATAAGAATTAGTACCAAAGCGCTCAAATCAATACAAAAAGTAGGTTTAAATAAATTTGCCAAATCAAATGGAGTTGATTTAAAAAAATTCTAAATTTAATGAGAAATTTAGTTGTAAGTATATTAATATTATTTTTTCTTTTAATTAATTGTAATTCAGTATTAGCTTTTGACTTTGCACCTGAAGTAGGAGAATTAGCTCCAAATTTTCATTTAGAAGGTTTTAATAAAAAAATAAAAACAAAAACAATTTGGGAATTAAGTGATTTTCATGGTAAGTGGCTTGTTATGTATTTTTATCCAAAGGATTTCACAGCAGGTTGCACTCTTGAAGCTAAAGGGTTTTCAGAATTAAAAAAAGATTTTTCAAAATATAATGCAGAAATTGTTGGCATTAGTGCTGATAATCAAGATTCTCATGAAAGTTTCTGCAGCGAGAAATCTATAAACTACACTTTATTATCTGATCCTGACGGAATTATTAGTGATAAATATGGTTCCTGGATTCCTCCATTCTCAGATAGAAATACTTTTTTGATTACACCAGAAGGGAAAATTTCTTATCGATGGATAAGTGTATTACCTATAAATCATGCTAGGGAAGTACTTAACGTATTAAAGAAAAAAATATAATATTTTGCACGAACTATCATTTGGAACTTGGTTAATACATATCTCATCAGTCATTGAATGGATTTATGCAATATTTATAATTAATAAAATAAGTAATTTTGAAAAATATAAAACTTTTTTTTGGTTAAGCCTAGCTATGATTCCTAATTTAATTAGTGCCATGTGTGCTATAACAT
>QCKZ01000009.1 GCA_003214975.1 Prochlorococcus sp. AG-412-C21 | reverse complement strand
ATTGATAAGGAAAGGTGCTACTTATGAAACGTGAATTTACCTTTTTAAATTTATTTTTAGGTTGTATTTCGCTTTTAATAATAAACAATAAACTTACCTCTAATTTAGTCGCAGAAGAATTTCTGCAGGTTGAACTCAATACAGAAATTAAAAAAGGAAAATTTTTAATTGGTTTAAAGCAGTATCTAGGCGGGAAAAGTGATAGTTTCTCTAAAAGAAAGAATATTAATTTTGTAACTGATAAAGGCTTTTTACACTTGCATTCTTCTAACGGTATCAAACATAAATCAAAACAGATTAATATTGTCTGGAGGGATATACTTATCAAAAATCCACAAACAATTGAAAGAATTGTTTTTGGACCTTTTGCCAGCTATGAATCAGCAAAAAAACAATCAGAAAAACTAAAAGATAAAGGATTTGAGACTACTCTTGCTTACCCTAAAAATTGGGAGGTATGGATCCCATTTGAAGATAATCTTCCTGAATTTAAATTAAAAAATAAGATTTTCAGAAAAATAAAAAATATTCAAATTACTCCTTTTCTGAGTAGTGAATATAGTTTTAAGAAACTCGAAGGTCCTATACATATTTATTCTGACGAGGAAATAAAAATAAATGATGTTAATTTTGGCAAAAATTTTTATTTAATACAAGATTCATATGGAACTTGGACATTAATTCAAAAAATTAAGTTTGATGATTATTTGGCAGGTGTTTTGCCATACGAAATTGGACCGAGTTCTCCTTTAGAAGCATTCAAGGCACAAGCAGTTATTGCACTAACTTGGGGAATTTTTAATTCCGATAGATTTAAGATGGATAAATATCATTTATGTATAAGCACTCAATGTCAAGTTTATAAGCCACCTAAAATTAAAAATAAAAAAGTACAAAAAGCTATAAAAGCAACTTCAAATTTAATTCTCACATATAAAAATCAACCAATAAATGCTTTTTATCATGGTTCTAATGGTGGGGTATCTGCTACAGCGGGGGAGTCTTGGCAAATGCAAGATTATTCTTATTTCAATTCAATCATAGATGGTTCTAAATCATTAAATAAAATTTTTAAACTGCCAATTTTAAGTGAATCTGAATTAAATAATTTTTTAGATTTTGATAAAGAACAGTTTTATGGGAGCAATCATTCTCTTTTTCGCTGGAATAAGAAAATATCTAGTCTTAAAATTAAAGAAAAGTTAATTACAAACAAACTTATAAAGTCTAATGAAAATGTTTTGGATTTCAATGCTATTGAACGAGGATCAAGCGGCAGAGTGACAAAATTAGAAATACAGACGAGCAGCAAAGTTAATAAATCTATTGTTCTAGTTAAAGATGATATTCGACGAGTATTGAGCTTTATACCTAGTAATTTATTTACTATTAATAAATTAAGTGATGATTTATGGCTTTTGAGAGGGGGAGGCTTCGGTCATGGTGTAGGTTTATCACAGTCAGGAGCAATTCAAATGGCTGAATTAGGATTCTCTTATGAACAAATATTGAATCATTACTATCGAGATGCAAAATTGCAAAAAATTGAGATATTCTCTCAATGAGAATTAAATAATTAGAAATTTACTTTTATGAGTAAGGGTTTTTATAAAAATCGAAGATTGAAATCTTTTATATTTCTTACTGCTTGTTTTTTAGTGGCTACCATTCCTCATTTTTACAATATTGGAGGGTTTTTATACTTGATATTGACTCTTTCTTTCGTGATTGGTTTTTATGGTTTAATTGTTATTTCTAGAAATTTCAAAAGAAATAACGTTTCAAATACTGTTGGAATTAAAGTTAGTAATAAAAAGTTACCTGTCCTTGATATTTTAGTTGCTGCTAGAGATGAAGAGAACGTTATAGCAAGATTAGTTGAAAGGTTATTTAATTTAGATTATCCAACAAATAAATTAAATATTTACATAATCGATGATGGCAGTTCTGATAAGACGCCTTTAATTTTAGATCGATTATCCAGACAATTCGAAAATCTAAAAGTAGTAAGTCGTTCTCCAAACGCAGGAGGAGGCAAGTCAGGAGCTTTAAATTATGCCTTGAAGTTTACTCATGGTGAATGGTTATTGGTTTTGGATGCTGATGCTCAACTAAACCAAGATTCTTTGATCAGATTATTTAATTTTGTAGAAGAGGGAGATTGGTCTGCAGTGCAATTAAGAAAATCAGTAACAAATGTAAGTAAGAATTTTTTAACTTCATGTCAGTCAATGGAGATGGCTATGGATGCAATATTTCAATATGGAAGGTTATCAGTTTCTGGAGTCTCTGAATTAAGGGGTAATGGTCAATTAATTAAAAAAGATACATTATTGGCATGTGGTTCCTTTAATGAAGACACAGTTACGGATGATCTCGATTTAAGTCTAAGATTATTATTATCAAAATCTAGAATTGGAATCTTATGGGATCCTCCAGTAATGGAGGAAGCAGTTGAGACTTTAAATGCTTTATTATCACAAAGGCAGAGATGGGCAGAGGGCGGCTTGCAAAGATTCTTTGATTATGGGGATCAATTAGTTACTAATAAAATTGATTATTTGCAGAAATTTGATTTAACGTACTTCTTCATTTTGCAATATGCACTGCCAATCATTTCTATTTTTGATTTATTTCTCAGTATCGCTTTCTTAGATTCACCAATTTACTGGCCTATATCATTTACAGCTTTTATTTTATCTGGAATTGCTTTTTGGTACGGTTCTTCTTGTAAAAGCGAAGTGCCTGTATTACAAAAAGGAAATTTTTTGATGATATTTTTATCTGTTTTTTATTTATCACATTGGTTTCTAGTAATCCCTTGGGTAACAATAAAAATGTCTATTTTCCCAAAAAAGATTCTTTGGCGAAAAACTCTGCATACTGGAGTTTAAATTATTCATCAAGTTCTATTATTTCTCCATTAAAAAAATTTGCTAAGTTTTTTGAACTATTATCATATGTTTCCTCTTTAGATGTTTTTGTAGATAAGTTTTTTTTTGGTTCTGTTTCTTTTAATGGGTTCAGATTCTTTACTTCATGATTAGTTGTTTCTGTAGAGTTCGTTGGATTACTTTTGGTTAACTGTTTGGTAGAAAAATTAAGTATTATTTGATCTCCAAATATCTTTTTTACTGTATTTTCAATTATAACTTTTCTGCTTTTAATCATATTTTCCCAGTTTGGGGATAATGCAATTGTGATTGTCTCAGAATCAAAACTTTCAAGTTCGGCTTGTTGTGAAAGTAACATTCTTGTTGATGGTAGCTCTAATTTAGAAAGAATTAATTCCCATTTATCTTTTAAATTATTTGGCCCAGGCTCATTTTGGCTTTTCTCAGAAATCTTAACTATATGTTCTTTCCCAAGACCATTAAAATCTCCGAATTTTTTGTCTTTTATTACATTTAATTCACTGCCGCTTATATGATCTTTGATGCTTGTTTTGTGAATTTCATTTGGAATATATTCTTTATTAATTGTTTCCTTGTTTTTAATGTTTTCATTTTTTTCTTTAGTAGCATTGTTTTTATTTCCTTGCTTATTTTCAATACTATTTATCTCTTTATTATCTAGAAGGCCAGTTAAATGGATTTCCAACCAAAGCCTTGGATTATCACTTGTTTTGATTTGATATTCAATATTTCTCAGATTATTATGCCAATTAATTATTTTTGACTTATTGATTGTTTTTGAGATTTGATCTAATTCATCTTGAAATTCATCAGAAGTATAATAAAGATCGGAATATTTATTATTTGTAGTGTGTAGTAGTAAATCTCTTGTTATGTTCAATAATCCAATAATTATTTGATGGGGTTCGTTTCCAGAATCATATAATTTGTTGCAGGTGATTATTAATGACTCTGGATTATTCTCAATCAATGATTTTATCAGATTTTTTAATTCAATTTCTGATACTTCTCCTAGAAAGTTTTGTATATTTTGAATAGTTATACCCTCTGGTAGAAGATTAAGTTGTTCAAGAAGGCTTTGTGCATCTCTCATCCCTCCATTAGATCTTTTTGCAATCATTTTTAATGCTTGAACTTCATAATGAATCGATTCCTTTTCTGCTAGTTCTGATAAATGTTGAAAAATATTACTAGGGCTTATTCTTCTAAAATCAAACTTTTGACATCTACTTTGAATTGTATTTAATACTCTCTCAGGATTTGTCGTCGCAAGGATAAATACAACTCTTGAGGGAGGTTCTTCGATAGTTTTTAGTAAAGCATTAGAAGCTGCTGTGGAAAGCATATGACATTCATCAATAACGTATACTTTCCATCTTGCTTGAGTAGGTGCAAACCTCGCTCTTTCTATAATTTCTCTTATATTTTCGACTCCTGTATTTGATGCTGCATCAATCTCGATAATATCTAGAGCATTCCCATCTGTAATTTGTCTACATAAGTCACATTTACCACAAGGATTTATCGTTGGCTGTTCGAATGCCTGGCAGTTTAATGATTTCGCAAATATTCTCGCACTTGATGTTTTGCCAGTGCCTCTTGGTCCATTAAAAAGATATGCAGGAGCAATTTTTTTTGTTAATAGCGCTTGTTTTAGAGTAATAGATATAAAATTTTGCCCAACAAGTTCATCTAGTTTGCTTGGTCTATATTTCTGATGAAAAGGCTTATGTATATTAGTCATTTATTCTTCATTACTTAGAACACTTAGGGTTGAAATTGCAACAATTAAACTCTAATTTTACGCAGACTCTTTAATGATTCTTTTTGATCCAGACGGAAGCTTAACAATTTTGGATGAAAATAAATTGTCGACCATTTTTTTTGTAATTGTGAATTCTTTTACATTTTCTTCAGAAGGCAAAGAGTACATTATGTCAAGCATTAGCTCCTCAATTATTGATCTTAATGCTCTTGCACCTGTTTTTCTTTTATAAGCTTCATTTGCTATTGCTTCAACAGAATCAGGCTCAAATGATAATTCAACATTATCCATACTTAGCAATGTTTTGAATTGCTTTACTAGTGCATCTCTTGGTTGAGTAAGAATAGATTCTAAAGTTTCTTTAGAAAGACGATCTAATACAGCACAAACAGGAATTCTTCCAATAAATTCTGGAATTAGTCCATATTTCACTAAATCATCTAACTCTAAATTTTTCAGGGAATCTCTTGGATCTACTATTTTTTTTGTATCAACTGTGTTTTGATCTGAATTGGTGGTAAATCCTATGGAGTGTTTACCCATACGCTTTTGAACGATATCCTCTAAACCAATAAAAGCCCCCCCGCAAATAAATAAAATTTGACTAGTATCAATTTGGATGCAGTCATGATAAGGATGTTTTCTACCTCCTTGTGGCGGAACATTGGCAATTGTTCCTTCAAGCATTTTTAATAATGCTTGCTGTACTCCTTCACCAGAGACATCTCTAGTAATTGAGGGGTTCTCACTTTTTCTAGCAATTTTATCTATTTCATCTATGTAAATTATTCCTTTTTGAGCTAGGTCTACATTCATTTCTGATTTTTGTAGAAGTCTTAAAAGTATATTTTCAACATCTTCTCCAACATATCCAGCTTCTGTCAAAGTCGTTGCATCAGCTACTGCAAAAGGAACATCTAGAAATTCAGCTAAGGTTTGCGCCAATAATGTTTTCCCGCTTCCAGTTGGCCCTATGAGTAAAATATTTGATTTTTGCAATTTCGTTGCTTGTGAATCTTTTGAATTGCTATTTTTACTTTCTTCTTTAACTTTCCAAGCTAATCTTTTATAGTGGTTGTAAACAGCTACTGATAAAATTTTCTTTGCAGATTCTTGTCCAACGACCTGATTATCAAGAAAACTTTTAATTTCTAATGGTTTGGGAATTGATGTTAATTCTAAAGGAATAGATTTTTGGGGATTATCATTTGGTAACTTCTTTTTTACTTGCGGGGAGTTGTTATTGTTGGCTTGATTATCGAGTAGTTCTTCATCAAGAATTTCATTGCAAAGATCTATGCACTCATCACAAATATACACCCCAGGACCAGCTATGAGCTTTCTAACTTGGTCTTGAGATTTCCCGCAAAATGAACATTTAAGATGGGCGTCAAATTTAGCCATCGATTATAAAGTTTAATGTTTAAGGGTTTTAATATTCCCTATTCACTAGGATTGCTTATAAATATCGATTCGTCATCATATTCTTAAAAAATCAGTACCGCTTGTCATTTTTTGATAACTTTATCAATTAATCCATATTCGACTGCTTCTGAGGGTGATAAGAAGTAGTCTCTTTCTGTATCTTCATTAATCTTTTCTATAGGTTGACCAGTATGTTCCGCTAAAAGAGAATTTAATGTCTTCTTTAGAAAAAGTATTTCTTTTGCTTGTATTTCAATTTCTACTGCTTGACCTTGTGCACCTCCAAGAGGCTGATGAATCATTATCCTGGAATTAGGCAAAGCCAATCTTTTTCCCTTTGCTCCTCCAGAAAGGAGAAATGCACCCATACTTGCAGCGACTCCAAAGCATATTGTCACTACATCAGGGGATATTTGTTGAATAGTATCGTATATAGCCATTCCTGCAGTTACTGAGCCCCCAGGAGAATTGATATATATTTGTATGTCTTTTTCAGGATCTTCAGCCTCAAGAAATAATAATTGTGCAACAAGAGAGTCTGATACTTGATCATTAATTCCAGTACCTAAAAAAATTATTCTTTCCCTCAATAGCCTTGAATAAATATCAAAAGCTCTTTCTCCTCTGCCAGATTGTTCTATCACGGTAGGAACAGCGGCACTAGTATTATTAATCCTTTCGTAAGAACTTATTGAGCTTTGGATTAAATGTTTTTTTTCTGAATTCACAAAATAGTTTTCGTCTTATTGTTAATTTAAGAGGTTTTTGTTTAATTAGTAAGAAATTTCATAAATTATTTTTTTTCTTTTTTATTTTGAGTTTTTGTTGTTTTTGTTGTTTTTGTTGTTTTTGTTGCAGTTTTTGTTTTTTTTGTAGCAGTTTTTGTGGCTTTTGTAGTTTTTTCTTTAACTTCGGAATTTTCTTCAAGCCATATTATTAATTTTTCTTTGAGTAAATCGTTACTAATTACTTCTGATAATTTTTTAATATCTATTTGTTTTGAAGATTTAGATATTGCATCTTCATAATCTTTCATTTTTAGATCAATTTCTTCTTTTTCAACTGTTATTTTTTCTGTTTCTGCTAATGCCTTTAGAGCTAAATTTCTTTGAACATTTTTTTCAGCCTGTGGCCTTGTGGACTCTGCTAAAGACTTAACTAATTCCGTAGTGAAAGTAGATTTAACATCAAGACCTTGTTGAGCAAATCTTTGCGCGGTTTGTTCAATATTATTCCTAACTTCTATATCAATCATAGATTTTGGAATTTCAGCAACTAATTCGTTTGTTAATGCATCTAATAAAGCTTCAATTTTTATATCTTTTTGAGATTTTTCAAAATTATCTTTAAGTTGCTTTTCAATATCTTTCTTTAATTCTTTTAATGATTCTTTATTGCCAGACTGTTTAGCAAAATCGTCATTCAGTTTAGGTAATTCTTTTTCTTTGAGATCCTTAAGATTTACTTCAAAGATTGCCTCTTTGCCTCTTGAATCCTCATGAGAATAATCTTCAGGAAATTTAAGGTTAAGTGTTTTAGTATCTCCAATTTTCATCTTTACGATTCCTTCAACAAACCCTGGAATCATTTTGTTCTTTTCTAACTCAAGATCCATTGATTCACTTGTCCCACCATCAATCTCTTTACCAGACTTTTTATATTTTCCTTTGAAACTCACTACAGCAATATCTCCTAATTTCGCTGCTCTATTGGTGACTGGCACAATATTAGCAAATTGACTTCTAGATTTTTCTAGAGCTTCATCAACTGACTTAGGATCAAATGTAGTTTTTGAGATTTCAACATTAAGTCCTTTGGATTTTTTTAGTTTTAATTCAGGAGCAACATCAGTTTGTAGAGTAACTTTAAGTGATTTTTCAGGACTAAACTTTTCAAGTAAAGATTCAAATCCATCTACCAATTCTGGCTCACTTAGAGGCTCTATAGATTTTATTTTTAATGCTTCTTGCCATGATTTATCAATTATTTTTTCGAGAGCAGAAGCGTGTAATTGTGTGATGCCAATTCTTTGGATTAAGACTTGTTTAGGAATTTTACCCATTCTAAATCCAGGAATTTTAGCCGAACGACTAATAGAACTTATAGTCTCATTTACGCACGTCTTGCATGTCTCAGAGGGTATTTCTAATTCAAATGAAATTCTACTTTGAGGTAGAGGAGTTGTTTTGACTATTAATTCTTCTTTAGCCATGTTTTTTGTAATTATTACTATAAGCCGAAACTTAATTATTTCACATTATGTGATTTCCTTGAAAGTTAATTTTTTGATAAAGTAAAAAAAATAGTCAATCTATTAATAAAAATCATTTTAAAGTGTGAGAAAATCTCCGTTTTTGCCTAATAGGCCATTAAAAGTCGCTGTTTTAGGATCTTCAGGTGCTGTAGGATCTGAAATACTCAAAATTCTTGAACAACGCGATTTCCCAATATCTGAATTGGTTTTGCTTTCATCAGAGCGGTCAGAAGGGAATAAAATTTTTTGGAAAGATGAAGAATTAGTTACAAAAAAAACCACTAAGGAAGAATTTCTGAATCTTGATTTAGTTTTAGCTTCAGCCGGTGGAAGTATTTCAAAAAAATGGTTGTCTACTATTATGGATCAAAATGCTGTAATGATAGATAATTCCAGTGCTTTCAGATTAGATGAAAACGTACCTCTTGTAGTTCCCGAAGTTAATGGTAGTGACGCACTTAATCATGATGGGGTAATAGCGAATCCAAACTGCACAACCATTTTGTTGACATTAGTTTTAGCTCCGTTAAATAAACTTTCGACTATTCAAAGGGTTGTTATCTCAACATATCAATCAGTTAGTGGTGCAGGCCAATTAGCGATGGAGGAACTAAAACTTTTAACTGAACAATATCTTCAGGGTGATCCCCAAAAAAGTCAAGTTTTACCTTACTCCTTGGCTTTTAATTTGTTTTTACATAATTCACCTATGCTTGCAAATAATTACTGCGAGGAAGAGATGAAAATGGTTAATGAGACCAGAAAAATATTAAATATTGCTGATTTAAAGCTCTCTGCGACATGCGTTCGAGTTCCAATACTTAGAGCCCACTCTGAATCTATCAATATTGAATTTGCTGGTGTAGTTGAACCTAAAGATGCTCTTGATGAATTAAAAAAATCTCCTGGAATTGAAATCATCGAGGATTACAAAAATAATAGATTTCCTATGCCAAATGACGTTATGG
The DNA here is from genome assembly GCA_003214975.1 of Prochlorococcus sp. AG-412-C21. Taxonomy (GTDB): domain Bacteria; phylum Cyanobacteriota; class Cyanobacteriia; order PCC-6307; family Cyanobiaceae; genus Prochlorococcus_A. Next base: position 33,943 of record QCKZ01000009.1, on the reverse strand, counting down.
GAAGGGATAATGTTGCTGTTGGCAGGTTAAGGACTGATATAAGTCAGCCAAATGGATTAGAATTATGGTTATGTGGAGATCAAATAAGAAAAGGAGCAGCTCTTAATGCTGTTCAAATAGCTGAGTTATTAATTCCAAAAAAATGATTATCGACAAACCTAAGTTTACTAATCCATTCTTTGGAAGAATATTGACTGCAATGGTTACACCATTTACTGAAAATGGAAATGTAGATTATGAACTAGCTATAAAACTTTCAAATTATCTTTTTGAGAACGGTTCTGATGGCATTGTGCTATGTGGTACCACAGGAGAATCTCCGACTCTTTCATGGGCGGAACAGCATGATTTATTTATTGCAGTAAAAGGATCTTTGGATTCAAGCTGTAAAGTAATAGTTGGTACTGGTAGTAATTGTACGAGCGAGGCTGTAGAAGCTACAAAAAAAGCCTACGATTCTGGGGCCGACGGTGCTTTAGTTGTTGTTCCTTATTACAATAAACCACCTCAAGAAGGTCTTTATAAACATTTCAGTTCCATTGCTAATTCTGCAAATGATTTACCTTTAATGCTTTACAACATACCTGGAAGAACAGGGTGCAATTTATTACCTGATACTGTGAACAAACTTATGGATTTCTCAAATATTCTCAGTATTAAAGCAGCAAGCGGTAGAATAGAAGAAGTAACAGAACTAAGAGCTATTTGTGGCTCCCAACTCTCTGTATATAGTGGCGATGATTCATTGTTGCTCCCAATGTTATCTGTGGGTGCTGTAGGAGTAGTAAGTGTTGCAAGTCATTTAGTTGGTTTGCAATTGAAAGAGATGATTGAATCCTTTCAAAGTGGAAACGTTTCCAACGCGCTTGCAATTCATGAAAAACTTCAGCCTCTTTTCAAAGCACTTTTTATGACTACTAATCCAATCCCAATAAAGGCTGCCTTAGAGCTGTCAGGATGGAATGTAGGTAATCCAAGAAGTCCTTTGTCACCATTAACTGCGGACATGAAAAAGCAACTATCTTTTATCCTGAAATCCTTATAATAAGGATTATATTTAACTTGATAATTAAATTTAAATAAACCTTATTTGATTACAAGCAGGCCTTCATAAACTTCAAAATTATGCAATCAAGTACAAATTCAACTGTTAATAGATCTTCAAATAATTCATCGGGATCTAAAAGTAATAGTCCGACTCTAAGAGTTATACCACTAGGTGGCTTACATGAAATAGGAAAAAATACTTGTGTATTTGAATACGGAGATGAATTAATGCTAGTTGATGCTGGACTAGCTTTTCCCTCAGATGGGATGCATGGTGTGAATGTTGTTATGCCAGATACAACTTTTTTAAAAGAAAATCAAAGAAGAATAAAAGGAATGATTGTCACTCATGGTCATGAAGATCATATTGGAGGTATTTCTCATCATCTAAAGCATTTTAATATTCCGATTATTTATGGCCCAAGACTAGCAATGTCAATGCTAAGAGGAAAAATGGAGGAAGCAGGGGTATCAGATAGAACTACTATACAGACAGTAAATCCAAGAGATGTTGTAAAAGTTGGACAACATTTTTCTGTTGAATTTATTCGAAATACTCATTCCATTTGCGATAGTTTTTCTTTGGCAGTTACAACACCTGTTGGCACAATTATTTTCACGGGAGATTTTAAGTTTGATCATATGCCAGTAGATGGAGAGCAATTTGACATTGAAAGAATGGTGCATTACGGAGAGAAGGGCGTTTTATGCATGTTCAGTGATTCTACTAATGCAGAAGTTCCTGGTTTTTGTCCTTCTGAGAAGACTATCTATCCCTCTTTAGAAAAACATATTGCTGAGGCAAAAGAACGAGTTATCCTTACTACTTTTGCTAGTTCTGTTCATAGAGTGACCATGATCTTAGATTTGGCAATGAAACATGGAAGAAAGGTCGGTTTGTTAGGTAGATCGATGATAAATGTTATTGCTAAAGCAAGGGATATTGGTTACATGAAATGTCCAGATGATTTATTTGTTCCTATTAAACAAATTAGAGATTTACCTGATAGAGAAACCTTATTATTGATGACTGGTAGTCAAGGAGAACCTTTAGCTGCTTTAAGTAGAATATCTCGTGGGGACCATCAACATGTTCGTCTTAAGACTACTGATACCGTTATATTCTCTGCTAGCCCAATTCCAGGAAACACTATTGGTGTTGTTAATACAATAGATAGATTAATGAAAATGGGAGCGAAAGTTGTTTATGGAAAGGGTGAGAATATCCATGTTTCTGGTCATGGTTTCCAAGAAGATCAAAAGTTAATGTTGGCACTCGCTAAACCTAAGTTTTTTGTTCCGGTTCACGGAGAACATAGAATGCTTGTTTGTCACAGTAGAAGTGCGCAGGTAATGGGAGTTCCAAAAGACAACATTTTAATTATTGAAAATGGTGATGTCGTTGAGTTGACACCAAATTCTATCCAAAAAGGTGATCCTGTAAAAGCAGGAGTTGAATTGCTTGATAATTCACGAAATGGGATAGTAGATGCTCGAGTTCTAAAAGAGAGGCAGCAATTAGCTGGGGATGGTGTAGTAACAGTTTTAGCTCCTATCAGTACAGATGGGAAGATGGTTGCGCCTCCAAGAGTTAATTTAAGAGGAGTTATCACTACTGCAGAACCAAGAAAAATGTCTATGTGGACAGAACGAGAAATAAGCTGGGTCTTAGAAAATAGATGGAAACAATTATCCAGGCAAACTGGGCCGAATAATTTTGAAGTAGATTGGATTGGTGTACAAAGAGAAATTGAAAATGGTTTATCAAGGAGAATGAGAAGAGAATTACAAGTTGAGCCACTTATTTTGTGTTTAGTTCAACCTGCCCCAAGTGGAACTCGTGCTTATATTCCAAAGATTACTGAAGAGCATAATTCCTCTAATAGAAATAGAAATAATCATAATTTCCACAAGAAATCAAGCAATAATCATCCGAATAGTTCAAATAATCCGCAAAATAACCAAAAAAGTCCAAAAGCTTCACAGAATCAATCAGCTGATACTTCTAACGAAGATTCATTTGAAGGTAGAACAAGAAGAAGAAGATCTGCCGTAACATCTTAACTTTTTTCAAAATCTATATAGTTTTTATTCCAAACAATTTTTAAAAACTCTTGCAAGTTAACTTGCCCTTTATTTTTTTCATAAATTGAAGTTGCTAATTTTGCCAGGTTTTTAGAACTATATTGCTTTGGAGATATTTCCCTAATAAATCTATTTAAGATTGTGCACCGCGCTTCAATACACATACTATTTAAGAGATTCCTATTGATACCTTTGACGTCTTTACAATATAGGTATGCTAGTTCACTAAGATCATTACGTTCATTATTGTAGTTACTCATTTTTTGGGAAAAATTATTTATCCTTGAAGAACAACCAGGATAGATAGCTTCCAAGGTAGGAATAATTTTTTTTCTTACTACATTTCTTTTTAAGTTAAGATCTGAATTTGTTGGATCTTCCCAGAATGGGATATTCATATCATTACAGAATTGTTTTGTGTCTTTTCTACTGAAAATTAATAATGGCCTTATTAAAAAAATTTGATTTTCTAGTAATCTTTTGCTCTCAATATTACTGAGACCGGCAAAATTACTTCCTCTGGCTAAATTAAGTATTAATGTTTCTGCATTATCACTACTAGTGTGGCCAGTTAATAAATAAATATTTTTTTGTTCCTGGTTCTTATTCAATAAAGCTTTGGCTTTTTCACATAATTTTTTATATCTCCATTCTCGTGCTTTTTCTTCTGAAAAAATATTTTCTTTATTTGCTTGATCAAAATAGAATGAAATATTTAACCCTTCGCAATAACTTTTTAATTCAAGAGCATATATTGAGGATTTTTCGTGCCATTGATGATCTCCATGCCAAACACTAATTGACCAATTATGAAGTTTTTTTAGGTCATTAATTAGGGTTAATAAGGCCATTGAGTCTTGTCCACCAGAAACACTTATTAAAATATTTGATCCTTCGGGAATTAATGTTTTTTTGCTAAGAATCTCCTTATGAAGCAGATGATGCCATGATGACCAATGTTTCTGAGTTAACTTTTTATCAGACATTTTGTGTTGCTCAGATAATATTTTTTAAAAAATGCACTGTTTTACTAAAACAATGTCACAATCGGGTAATAAATTCATTAAGTAAATGAGTCTGATTAATCTTTTGCCACAAACAATTAAAGAAGAGTTGAGAAGTAAATCTTTACTCAAAGTTATTTCAGGATTGAATAATTTCGATGTGCAATCCGTGAAAACAATTGTTGAAGCTGCTTCATTAGGTGGTGCAGATCTTGTCGATATTGCTTGTAACCCTGAACTCGTTGATCTGGCACTTAAGAATTCTTCATTGCCCGTATGTGTGAGTTCAGTAGTGCCAGGATTGTTTATAGATTCTGTAAAAGCAGGAGCCTCATTAATTGAGATAGGAAATTACGATACTTTTTATGAAAAAGGCATTAATTTTTCAGGTGAAAAAGTCTTAAACATAACTAAGGAGACAAGGGATTTATTACCTAATGTTCCCTTATCAGTAACTGTTCCTCATACTATGCCTATTGATAAACAAGTTGATCTTGCCATAAAGCTAGTGGAAGAAGGTGTTGATATTATTCAAACTGAAGGTGGCACCAGTTCTAGTCCTTATTCATCTGGAATTCAAGGTTTTTTTGAAAAGTCTGTACCAACTCTTGCAGCTACATATGCTATCTATCAAGAATTTAAGAAACAATCTATCAAAATACCAATTATGAGTGCTTCTGGATTAAGCCAAGTAACCTCTCCACTAGCAATATCCTGCGGAGCCTCAGCAGTTGGCGTTGGATCTGCAGTTAATAAATTAAATGATTTAATATCAATGATTGCGGTTGTTAGGAGCTTAAAAGAATCTTTGAAAAATTCAATAATTAGACAAAAAATTTCTTAGAATATTAAGGACTTTAGGTACAAGCTTGATTAACAACTATAAGCTTCAAGCTCCTTATGAACCAAATGGAGATCAACCTGAAGCTATAAAAAAATTAGTTAGAGGAGTTAATAGTGGGAAAGAGTTTCAGACTCTTTTAGGAGCTACTGGAACTGGTAAAACATTTACTATTGCAAATGTAATTGAACAAACAGGAAGGCCAGCTCTTGTGTTGGCTCATAACAAAACATTGGCTGCACAACTATGTAATGAATTAAGGCAGTTTTTTCCAAAAAATGCTGTTGAGTACTTTATTTCTTACTACGATTATTATCAACCTGAAGCTTATGTTCCTGTAAGTGATACATACATAGCTAAAACAGCTTCAATTAATGAAGAAATAGATATGCTTAGGCATTCTGCAACACGCTCATTATTTGAGAGAAAAGATGTAATTGTTGTAGCATCCATAAGTTGTATTTATGGTCTTGGTATTCCAAGTGAATATTTAAAAGCTGCAGTTAAATTTGAAGTTGGAAAATCTATAAATCTACGTTCTTCTTTAAGGTCGCTAGTTGAAAATCAATATACTAGAAATGATATTGAAATTACTAGAGGTAGATTCAGAATAAAAGGTGATGTTCTAGAAATTGGTCCTGCTTATGAAGATAGATTGATAAGAATTGAATTATTTGGTGATGAAGTCGAGGCTATTAGATTTGTGGACCCTATTACTGGAGAGATACTTGAAAGTTTAGAACAAGTTAGCGTTTACCCAGCAAAGCATTTTGTTACTCCAAAAGAAAGACTTGAAAGTGCAATAAGTGCAATTAGAAGTGAATTAAAAACTCAACTCGACAAATTCACATACGAAGGAAAATTATTGGAGGCTCAACGTCTAGAACAACGCACCAAATATGATTTAGAAATGCTAAAAGAGGTTGGCTATTGTAATGGGGTTGAGAATTATGCTCGTCATTTATCAGGAAGGGAGAAAGGTTCACCTCCAGAATGTCTAATAGACTATTTTCCAAAAGATTGGTTGTTGGTAGTCGATGAAAGTCATGTCACATGTCCTCAACTACATGCAATGTACAACGGTGATCAATCTAGAAAAAAAGTTTTAATAGATCATGGTTTTAGATTGCCAAGTGCTGCAGATAATAGACCTTTAAAATGTGAGGAGTTTTGGGAAAAATCAAAGCAGACATTATTTATAAGTGCAACTCCTGGTCAATGGGAATTAGATCAATGTGATGGTCAATTTATCGAGCAAGTTATAAGGCCAACTGGCGTATTAGACCCCGAAATTTATGTAAGACCTAGTGAGGGCCAAATTGAAGATCTCTTATCTGAAATAAGAATTAGAGCTGAAAAGAATCAAAGAGTGCTAGTTACTACGCTTACTAAAAGAATGGCTGAGGATCTAACAGATTTTTTATCTGAGAATAAAGTGAGAGTTCGATATTTGCATTCTGAAATTCACTCAATTGAAAGAATTGAAATTATTCAAGACCTCAGAATGGGGGAATATGATGTTTTGGTAGGAGTAAATTTATTAAGAGAGGGACTAGATCTTCCTGAAGTATCGTTAGTTGCTATTTTAGATGCTGATAAAGAAGGTTTTCTGAGGGCAGAAAGATCATTGATTCAAACAATTGGACGAGCTGCAAGACATGTTGAGGGTGTTGCCTTGCTTTATGCAGATAACTTCACAAAGTCAATGAAACGAGCAATATCGGAAACTGAAAGAAGAAGAACTATTCAACAAAAATATAACCAGCTCAATGGTATTACTCCAAAACCTGCAGGTAAAAAAATAGAAAATTCAATATTATCTTTTCTAGAACTTTCCAGAAAATTAGATGTTGGTGGTTTATCTAAAGATTTAATAAATATAGTTAATAACAAAACGGACGTCATTCTCAATGCCAGCGATAATCAATGTTTGCTTGAAGAATTGCCTGGCTTAATAGACAAGTTAGAAATTAAAATGAAAGATGCTGCAAAAGAGTTGAATTTTGAAGAAGCAGCAAATTTGAGGGATAGAATCAAAAAATTAAGACAAAAAATGGCAAGAAATAACTAAAAAAAACTTATTTCTCCAATTCGAAATGATTATGAATAGCATTAACTGCTTTGTCACAATCTTTTTCTAATACAATACATGAAGTTCTAATTTCACTAGTCGCAATCATTTCAATATTGATATTTTGGTTAGCCAGGGCTCTAAATATTTTTCCAGCCGTTCCAACCTTAAATGCCATTCCTGCTCCCACAGTGCTTACTTTGGCTATCGCAGGGCCATCTTCAATGTATGAACCGGGTAATTTCTTTGTTAAGGCCTCAAAAACTAAGTTAGCTTTTTCTCTATCTTGCTTATTCATGGTAAGACTAATATCCTTATTTTTTGCAGAGGAAATTCTTTCAGATTGCACGATAGTATCGAAAAGTAAATTATTTTCAGCTAATGCTAAGCATATCGATGCTGCCACACCTGGACGATCAGGCAGTTTTCGAAAACTTACTTGAACTTGGTTTTTATCTAATGCAATTCCTCTTACTTCAGGTTGTTCTTGTTTTTCGTTGATTGGATTAACAAATATTTGTGTATCGGATAACTTAAATTTCTCAGCAACAAATCTAATTGCTTTTGGAATATTATTAATTTCAATTACGCAGCTGACTTTAATTTCACTAGTAGCTATTAATCTTACATTTATATTCGCTTGAGATAAAGTATCAAATAAATCAGCTGACACACTTGGTCTACCCATAATGCCTGCTCCCTGAATACTCAATTTAGTCATGTTTGTTTTTAGATTGTATTCGCCTCCTAATTGACTTGTTATCAGTTCACATTGTTCTGCAGTTTTTTTAACTTCTAATTCACTTACAGTAAATGTAATATCGTTATTATTTCCATCATTTGTCGCTTGTATTATTAAATCTACATTAATACTTGCTTCTGATAGCTTTTCAAATATTTGTGCTGCAATTCCAGGCCTATCAGGAATATTTGAGAGACTGAATACTGCTTGATTTTCTAATACTTCAAGACTATTTACTGTTTTTGTTAATTCTAATCTTCCTCTTTTTAAGGGTAGAGGTTGGATTTGGCTTTCTAGGAGAGTCCCACTTGAGTCGCTTTGGCTTGATTTGACGCATAATTTAATTCCATAATTGCGTGCAATTTCTACAGCTCTTGGATGCAGAACTGAAGCACCCACGCTTGCAAGTTCTAGCATTTCCTCACAACTAATTTCATCTAAGAGTTTTGCATTAGGAACAATTCTTGGATCAGTAGTAAGAACCCCTGGAACGTCTGTGTAAATTTCGCAAGTCTCTGCTCCTAAAGCGGTTGATAAAGCTACTGCGGAGGTATCTGAACCACCTCTACCTAAAGTCGTAATTTCCATTGATCCAGTATGGCTTAATGTTGTTCCTTGAAATCCAGCCACTACAACTACAAAACCCTGATTTATATAATTTTGGATTCTTTCTGTTTTAATATCCAGAATTCTTGCTTTTCCATGTATTGATTCAGTAATAATTCCTACCTGGCTACCGGTCATTGAAATGGCAGGTATTCCGTATTCGTTTAATGCCATTGCGAGAAGAGCTATGGTTACTTGCTCTCCAGTTGAGAGAAGCATATCCAATTCTCTACGATTGGGATTTTTACTTATTGATTCCGCTAAACAATTTAAATCATCTGTAGTGTGGCCCATTGCAGAGACAACTACGACAATTTCATTTCCTGCCTCTTTACTTTGAAAAATGCTACTAGCAATATTTTTAATTTTTTTAATATCACCAACAGAAGTACCGCCAAATTTTTTTACTAGTAAAGCCATATTTCAATCATAATGTAAATTCTTAAACTTATAATTTGGTTAACTTAAATTAATTAAATTTTCGGTAAAAACATTTATAGGATTATTACCTTGTTTTAGTAATGATTCAATATCTAATAAGTTACTCATTAAATTAATTAAATATTCTTGCGATATATTTTTTACTTTTTTTCGAATGAAAAAAATTCTTTTTGGATTAGAAATGCCTGCAAGATTACAAATCTTTTCTGCATTATCGTTTCCTGAATTAACTGCTAATTTTATAATGGTATGAATTCTTATTTGACTAATTAAACCTGCATTTAGTCTTAAAGCAGCTTCTCCTTTCTGTAAGGAATAATTTATTTCAATGAGGCTTTCATTGATATTTTTTTGTAAGAGAAGATCAATGATTTTGAAAATGTTGGATTGATGATCGCTAAATATTTTTTTTACATCAATACTTTTTAGAAAAAGTTGTGAATTCGAATCACTTGTGATCGCGGAAAGGTATGTTTTGGCTTTAGCTAATTCATTTATTAATTTAAAGCTATCATTTCCAACTGAATCAATAATTAATTCAGCTGCATTTTTATCAATTTTAATATTCATGGCATTTGCTGAATCTTCTAAATATCTTTTTTGTCCTTCATAGTCCCAAATTTCTGGTAAACAAAATGATTTTTCTTTGGCTAAATTATTTTTGATAAGTTTTTGTAAAAATTTAGTACTCTTTAGTCTTGAGTCTGGTTTTTTAGTATTTTGTAAAATGAAATAAGTTTTTGTCGGAATATTGTCATGAATTTTTTCAAATTTAGTTCTTAGATCCTCATTTTTTGTAGTAAAAATTGGATTATTTTTTAATGTAACTATTCTGTATCCATCTCCAAAAGGAGGTGTAAGAATTTCATCAAACGCTTTATTTACTTGCTCATCATCATCTCCATTTAAATTAGTTACGTTTATTTCTTTCCATTCTTTGGATACTTCTTTATCAATTAATTTCTGGATAAATGTATTTTGAGCATTTAGATCATTACCCCATAATATTTGTATTGGCATAATCGCTCAATAAAAATCATACATTTACTATGATTACTTCTAACATAAATTAAATTAAATGGTAATAGATCATCCAATTTTTTTGGAAAGTATTAGATTCATAAGATCTCATTTAGGAGCCAATGATCTAAATTATTTGGAAAAAAAAGTTTTAGAGAGAGTAGTACATACTTCAGGAGATTTTTCTGTTCAAAATCTTATAGAGTTTAGTGAAGGTGCATGCGAAAAGGGGCTTCAAGCACTTAAAAATGGTGCTCCGATTTTAACTGATACTGATATGGCAGCAGCAGCTATAAAAACCATGGCAGAAAATACCACTAGGAATAAAGTGTTAACGGCTAGAATGTGGTTTGGACAAAATAATCACACAAAATTAACTAAAACCGCATATGGCTTAAGTGAAGGTTGGAAGGAGTTATCTGTTAAAAATTCTGGAACGAAATCACCTATTGTAGTAATTGGTAGTTCGCCAACAGCTTTAACGTATTTAATTGATATTTTAGAGAATGCAAAAGATTTACCTAGTTTAATTATTGGAATGCCAGTTGGATTTATAGGTGTAGAAAAAAGCAAAAACAAATTGCTTTCAACAGATCTTCCTAGAATTGTTGTGAATTCAACTAGAGGCGGTGCTGCTATGGCAGCAGCTGCGGTTAACGCCTTGTTGAGGGAATCTATTTAAAAATTATTTATCTTGTATAAATGCCAATAATTTAATCAATATTATTATTTAATTTATTATTTTCTTCTAAAGAATTTAGAACCAATTTTGCTTTTTCTATAACTTCTCTTGGAACTCCTGCTAATTTAGCTGCTTCTATACCATAGCTTTTGTTTGAGCCTCCTTTTGCAATCTTGTGACTAAAAATTAGCTTATCGTTATTTTGCTCTACTAAAACTTGAAAATTTTCTATATTTTTATTTGAATTTTTTAAATAATTAAGTTCATGATAGTGGGTAGCAAAAATAGTGTTACATTTAATTTTTTTTGCTAGATATTCACTTACCGACCAAGCTATTGAAAGGCCATCAAAAGTAGATGTCCCTCTACCTATCTCATCAAGTAAAACTAGTGAGCTAGAAGTTGCCTGATTTAGAATTGATGCAGTTTCAGACATTTCTACCATAAATGTTGATTGTCCAGATGATTGATCATCAACCGCCCCAATTCTTGTAAAAATCCTATCTGAAATCTTGATTTCAGCATTATTAGCAGGAACAAAGCTACCAATTTGTGCAAGGATTTGTATTAAACCAATTTGTCTTATAAAGCAACTTTTTCCACTTGCATTGGGACCGGTTAATATAATTAGTTTTTGATTATCATCAAAATAAATATCATTAGCTACAAACTTTTTATCATTTAATAATTGCTCAACTATTGGGTTTCTTCCTGCAATAATTTTTGTACTATTTTTAGTCACTGAATCATTTATTGGTGTTAACGAAGGTTTTGTAAAATTGTTTTCTAATGAAGTAATTGATAATCCAAGCAATGCATCAAGAGATGCTATTGATTTTGCGATTGATCTTATTTGTTTTGTTTGTTCAGCTACAAAATTTCTTAATTCGCAAAAAATTTCATATTCCCTTGATGAAGCTCGACTTTTGATTTGGAAAATCTTATTTTCTTTATTTTTAATTTCTGAAGTGATATACCTTTCTTCATTTGTAAGTGTTTGCCTTTTGATCCAATGATGTGGAGCTAAATTAACTTTTGACTTATTTATAGATATGTAGTAACCAAAATTTTTATGAAATTGAATTTTTAGGTTTGAAATTTTGCTAATTTGCCTCTCTTTTAATTCCTCTTTATTTAACCAATCAGAGTAATCATCCATTAAATTGCGTAAACCGTCTAATATATTGTCAACACCATCGTGGATCATGCCTCCTTCACTTATATTAAGAGGAGGATTTTCTATTAGTTGAAAACTTATAGTATCAGCTAATTCTAAGAGTTCTTTATCAATATTTTTTAGTTCATCAGTCCAATCTGGGAGATCATATTTAAATAATTCAATGATAGATTTTAGTCTGGGCAATTTTTTTAAACCTTCCGCGATTGCAATTAAGTCTCTAGGACTTGCATGTCCTGCACAAGCTCTTCCTGCAAGTCTTTCTAAATCCCCCATTGCTCTAAGTAAATTTTGGGTATCTATACGTACTTGTTTCGATTCAATAAAGTTTGAAATTATATTTTGTCTTTTATAAATTTCATTAACGTTTAATAGTGGTGCATCTATCCATCTTCTTAAACATCTGGCACCCATGCAGGTATACGTTCTATCAATACTCCATAGTAACGACCCTACATAATTGTTTTCTCGTTGTGTATTTTTTATTTCTAAATTTTTTTGAGTTTGATAATCAATAATGAGTTTGTTGTGACAAAATTGAATTTGTGGAAAGTCTAATGAGATTTTTACTGAAGAATCCTTATCTAAATTTGAAGGATTAATTTTTTCTAAATAATTTAATAAACCTCCAAGTGATCTAGTTGCATTGTTTAAATTTTTAAGTCCTATGCCTTCTAGGCTTAAAATTTGGAAATATTTTTTTATTAGATAATTTGCTTCATTAATGCCGAAAGTAGTCTCTTGTGAAACAGTATATGTAATGTGACTATTTCCTTTAATTAATAAATTTCTTACTTCATTGCTTCCTACAATGATTTCTGAAGAATCTAATTTAATAATTTCATCAAATAGTTTTGACAGAGATTGACCTTCCATAGTTATTAATTCTCCTGTGCTTACATCAGCTTTTGATATCCCCCATTCATAAGATTCATTTGAATTTTCTTCTGATAAGTAAATAGCAGTAATCCAATTATTTTTCTTTGCTATCAACATGCCTTCTTCAATTACAGTTCCAGGAGTAATTATTCGTGTTATTCCTCTTTTAATTGGAGTCCCATAATTACCAGAACTTTTTTCTAATTGGTCGCAAATAACCACAGAATAATTTTTTTTAATTAAATCAGCACAGTATCTCTCCATTGCATGGTAAGGAACCCCTGCCATAGGGATCTTACCAATTTCTTTGCCAGCATCTTTACTGGTTAGTGTTATTTCTAAAAGGTTAGATATTAATACAGCGTCTTCAAAAAAACATTCAAAAAAATCTCCCAATCTATATAGCAATAATCTATCTTTATTTTCCTCTTTTAAAGTTACATAATGCTTCATTACAGGAGTTAATTTCAGTTTTGAAACTGTTTTGTAACTATACGATTCTTCATTGATGCAAACATTTTTGTTATTTGAAATTAAATCAGTCTTGAATTTATTTATTAAATTAGTTGTATTTTTTCTTTGTCTAGGTCTTTTTTGCGCTTCTTTTTTTAAATCTTCCCAAGATAAATCGTCTGGAATATTTGTTAATTCTTTTTGCACATTATTTTCATTATTAATGGCAAATAAATTCTTTTGAATTATCGTATCTTCTTGCATACTTTTTTACTTCCTAAATTGATATTAGGTAAAAAATTTTTTTTTGCATTTTAAAGTAGCTAAAAGTATGTAAATTTTCTCCAAAAAAAATCACTTTCGTGAGATTATAGTATTTATAATCAATAAAAATTCAAGATTGAATCATGCAGGCAGTAAACTTTTTCTTCATAAATGCTCTTTTATTTGCATCTTTAATAGCAGTAGTGGGAGTACCGTATTTCTATATGACACAGTCTGATCCATCTGATAGACGTAATCCAGAGATCAAGAAAGTTGAAATAATTGGAGGAGTTTGGTTCCATTTAGTATTGATTGAGGGAGTTATTGCTAACTTGATTTGAACTGAATACCTTTTCGTGAGAGTCTATTAATATATCTAAGTAAAATTTAATGGCTATTTTTGAGGGGTCTTTTACTAATGCATCTACTTTAAAAGTAGGAATTGTAATAGCAAGATTTAATGATTTAATTACAAATAAAATTCTGACTGGTTGCCTTGATTGTCTAAAAAGACATGGTTTAGATACTTCTGAATTAAGTAATCAAGTAGATATAGTTTGGGTACCAGGTTCATTGGAATTAACAATCGCAGCTAAAACTCTTATGAAAAAAAAGAGTTATGACGTTGTAATTGCTCTTGGGGCTGTTATTCGTGGTGAAACCTCTCACTATGATGTAGTTATATCAGAGGCGAGCAAAGGTATTTCACAAGTTTCAAATGATAATAATGTTCCAATTATCTTTGGAGTTTTAACTACTGATACTATGCAGCAGGCTTTAGAAAGAGCAGGGATTAAGAATAATCTTGGTTGGAATTATGCTTTACAAGCAATTGAGATGGGATCCTTAATTAAAAATTTAAATTAGTTGAATAAATTAATTATTTCTATCATTGATCCCTTCTTTGAGATAAAATAATAATGTTATGCGGATGTAGCTCAGTGGTAGAGCATCTCCTTGCCAAGGAGAATGTCGAGAGTTCGAATCTCTTCATCCGCTTTTAATGTTTATATCTTTTAGAGTATCAATAAAAATATTTTTGTAATGGCCAGAGTAATTTCTATAGATGATTTAAGGGGATTATTTACTAAACCTTATGGTGCAGACGCACCAACAAAACAAAAATGGGCATCATTTTATAATGAGAATGTTATTTTTGTAGATCCAACGCAGGAAACAGTGGGATTAGATTCTTATATCAAAGCTCAAGAAAAGCTTGTTAAAAGATGTGATGATGTTTTTTTAGAAACTCATGCAATCTCGATAAGTGGAAATTGTGGATTTGTTGAATGGACAATGGGTTTAAAAATTATGGGTAAAGAATTTATTTATCCAGGAACTACCCGTTTATTATTTGGCGAAAATGGATTAATTAAAGAGCATAGAGATTATTTTGATTTTTGTGGACCAACTTTTGGACCAGTTCCTATTGTAGGTCCTTTTATAAGATGGCTTTATAGTAAATTTGTATCTTGATTTTTTGATAGAAGAAGTGGTTTATATTTCACGAATTAATAATTTTTGAGAAGTAACTTCTTTAAAATCAAATTGAGAATAGAACAATTTTTTATTTGTCGTCATTAAATATAATTTCTTTATATGTTTAATTTTTTTTGAAGATAAAAGATTGTTGATAATTAATTTTCCAAAACCTTTGCCCTGGTGATTTTGATCTATAACAATATCCCAAAGTACTCCGCGGTAAACTCCATCGGTTAAAGCTCTACCAAAACCAACTATTTCGTTGCCAACCCAAATACTTATTACGACGTCACTGTTAGCAAGACATTTTTTTAGATCAGTAATTTTTCTACTTTTTGCCCAGAAAGTATTAGCGTCGAGTAATTTTTGTAGCTTTCTTAATCCATTAGTTGGTATTAGATTAGGACCTAATCCAAAAAACCGTAACCCCAAAGCTCCTTTGGAATGGTTGATTAGAGATATTTCTTTCATTTTTAAAAGATTCTAGAAAAGTGAAGATAATTAGGTTATTTATGTGATTTCAATCTAAACACCTTAGTCGATCATTTCTAAAAAATAAAGAGATAAGAGTTTTCTTCATTCTGTTGTAACGCACTAATTTATAATGTTTGTAATAAGATGAATTTTTTAAGGACTTTTACTTATGCTAAAACTTTTGTTGGGAGACCCGAATACACGAAAGTTAAAGCGCTATCAACCAATAGTGGAAGAGATAAATTTTTTAGAAGAAGAAATTTCTCAATTTACTGATGATGAGCTAAGAAGAGAAACTCATGATCTGAAATCAAAGATCTCATCAGAATTAGACCTTAAAAAACAAAAGGAACTCTTAGAAGAATTTCTTCCTAAAGCCTTTGCAATTGTTAGAGAAGCAAGTAAACGTGTTCTTGATATGAGACATTTTGATGTTCAGTTAATAGGTGGGATGGTTTTACATGAGTGTCATATTGCTGAGATGAAGACTGGCGAAGGAAAAACTCTTGTTGCAACATTACCTTGTTATTTGAATGCTTTAACTGGGAAAGGGGTTCATGTTGTTACCGTAAATGATTATTTAGCTAGGAGAGATGCTGAGTGGATGGGACAAGTTCATCGTTTTTTAGGTTTATCCGTTGGTTTGATTCAACAAGATATGAGCCCAGTTGAGAGAAAGAAAAATTATGAATGTGACATAACTTATGCGACGAATTCCGAATTAGGATTCGATTATTTAAGAGATAATATGGCAACCGATATCAATGAGGTAGTGCAAAGAAAATTTAATTACTGTGTGATTGATGAGGTTGATTCAATATTAATTGATGAAGCTAGAACGCCTTTAATCATTTCTGGTCAAGTTGAAAGACCCCAAGAAAAATATCAAAAAGCTTCTGAATTAGCTTTAGCATTAGTTAAAGCAAAAGAATTAAGTAAAGATGGGATTGATCCAGAAGGGGATTATGAAGTTGATGAAAAACAGAGAAGTTGTATATTAACTGATCAGGGTTTCGCTAAATGTGAAGAATATTTGGGAGTTAATGATTTATATAATCCTCAAGATCCTTGGGCTCACTATATAACTAATGCTTTAAAAGCTAAAGAATTATTTATTAGAGATGTAAATTATATTATTAAAAATAATGAGGCCGTGATAGTAGATGAATTTACAGGTAGGGTAATGCCAGGAAGGCGATGGAGTGATGGCCAGCATCAGGCAATAGAAGCAAAAGAGAGTCTTAAAATTCAGCCTGAAACTCAAACATTAGCATCCATTACTTATCAGAATTTTTTTCTCTTATATCCTGGTCTAGCAGGTATGACAGGAACTGCAAAAACTGAGGAGGTTGAATTTGAAAAAACTTATAAATTAGAATCAACAGTTATACCGACAAACCAAATAAGGAAGAGAAAAGATTGGTCTGATCAAGTATTTAAGACAGAAATAGGAAAATGGAAAGCCGTTGCTAAAGAAACTGCACAAATTCATAGAGATGGTAGACCTGTTTTAGTTGGTACAACAAGTGTTGAAAAAAGTGAGTTATTAAGTTCACTTTTATCCGAAGAAGAAATCCCACATAATTTGTTAAATGCTAAGCCAGAGAATGTTGAACGTGAGGCGGAAATTGTTGCTCAGGCAGGAAGAGCAGGTGCTGTTACTATCGCGACTAATATGGCTGGGAGGGGAACTGATATAATTCTCGGCGGTAATAGTGACTATATGGCAAGACTTAAATTAAAAGAGGTTTTAGTTCCTTTATTAGTAAAGCCAGATACTGAGCATAAGCCACCAATCCCTAAACAAAGAAGCTCAAAAGCTAAGAGTGGATTTTCTTCAAAGGTTAGCTCAAATTTGAAAAAGAACATTCCAGACTCTTCAACTAGTCTTTTCCCTTGCAAGCTAGATGAAGGAGTTGAAAAAAAACTTTCTCTTTTATCAAATACACTTGTTGAAAACTGGGGAGATAGACAACTTTCTGTCTTGGAGCTAGATGATAGGATAGCTACAGCTGCAGAAAAAGCCCCAACAGAGGATAACTTGATAAAGCTTTTGAGAGAATCTTTATCAGATGTAAAAGAAGAATATGAAAAAGTTTTAATTCATGAAGAGGAAAAAGTAAGAGAAGCTGGCGGTTTACATGTCATTGGTACCGAGAGACACGAATCAAGAAGAGTTGATAATCAACTTAGAGGTAGAGCAGGTAGACAAGGTGATCTTGGTAGTACCAGATTCTTTTTGTCTTTGGAAGATAACCTATTAAGGATTTTTGGAGGAGACAGGGTCGCAAATCTAATGAATGCATTTAGGGTTGATGAAGATATGCCTATCGAATCAGGAATGCTTACTAGGTCTTTAGAAAGTGCTCAGAAGAAAGTAGAGACCTATTATTACGATATTAGAAAACAAGTTTTTGAATATGACGAGGTAATGAATAATCAAAGAAAAGCAGTCTACAGCGAAAGAATAAGAGTCTTGCAAGGAATTGATTTGAAGAGGCAAGTTATAGGATATGGAGAAAGAACAATGAGTGAAATCGTAGAGGCTTATATTAATCCTGATCTCCCTCCTGAAGAATGGAATATTGATCAATTAATTTCTAAAGTTAAAGAATTCATATATTTATTAGATGATCTTAAAGCTGATGATATTAATTTACTTTCAATAGACGAATTAAAAAACTATCTTCAAGAGCAGTTAAGAATAGCTTATGATTTAAAGGAATTACAAATAGAAAAGATTCGTCCTGGATTAATGAGAGAAGCTGAAAGATTTTTCATTTTGCAGCAAATTGATAATTTGTGGCGAGAACATCTTCAATCAATGGATTCTTTAAGGGAATCAGTTGGATTAAGAGGTTATGGCCAAAAAGATCCTTTAATTGAATATAAAAATGAAGGTTATGATATGTTTCTCGAAATGATGACTAATATGAGACGAAATGTTATTTATTCAATGTTTATGTTTCAACCTAAAACTGACACGGATGATAAAAATTAAACCAAGATTTAATCCTCTCCAAGAAATTCTATAATTTCTTTATCTTTAAGATTCTGAGCATCACCGAGTTTAGAAATATCAATAGATTCTGAGTTAGCTAGACATTGTAGAGTTTTTTGTAATTTAAGGATTTCATTTTCAAGCAAGTCTATTCTATCCATTAAATTCTTTATCACATTAGCTTCTGCATCTGGTAAGGCAGAGTGAGCTAATGGATTCACTTTAACTCCACTTTGATGTACTACTCTACCAGGAACTCCTACTACAGTACTGTTACCTTCTACATCACGAACAACTACCGAACCCGCACCAATACGGGTATTAGATCCTACGATTATGGATCCAAGAACTTTTGCACCTGCCCCAACAACAACATTTTCCATTAAGGTTGGGTGTCTTTTCCCATGACTTTTACCAGTACCTCCTAATGTCACTCCCTGATAAAGCAGACAATTATTGCCTATCACAGCTGTTTCACCTATTACAACTCCCATCCCATGATCTATGAAAACCCGTTTGCCAATTTTGGCTCCAGGATGGATTTCAATGCCTGTGACTAGCCTATTGAGATGACTTAACAAGCGCGGAATTAAAGGAATTTTTAATTGCCATAATTCATGAGTAAACCTATGAATAACGATTGATTGAAAGCCTGGGTAGCAAAGGAAAATCTCGAATATTCCTCTAGCAGCAGGATCTCTCTCTTTAATTATTTCTATATCTGATTTAAAAGTTTTTAGTATCATGTTTTAATTAAAAATTCCAATTTCTTTTTTTAATTGATTTATTGTTTCAATACTCAAATAATTTTTAGCGCATATTATTTGAGGTAATCTCATAAGCTGAGACCTATTTTTTAATAATGTGTTTTCCACAACTGTTAAACTAGGCCCATCACAAACTATGTGGTTTGAAGCCTTTAAAAGTGATAGTAATCTACTTTTATTATCTGAGATTGCTGTCATCAGCATTAATTCACTACCTCGCATGCTGTGTATGATAACTTCTGCTGCCCTCAATAAACCAGGACTAATGCTAACAATACCTACACAACTTCCAGGATTTAATTCTTTGAGAATTTTTAACTCTTTTTGAAAGTCACTCAAGTCAACTGCAATAGCACGAACTCCGTATATTTTGGCAACTTTTTCAAGAGGCTGTAAAAAATATCTGCTTGTGACAATAGTACCATTATTTGAATTACTCAAAACTTTTTCTAATTCTTCCATAGGTACAACTTCTACTGGTACATTAACTTTTGGAGAAAGGTCTTCTGCTATTAGCATAGATGCACCTATATCCTCTCTAGGAGTACTGACTAAAATTCTTTCTCCGCATTGAATACGCCAATCAACTTCATTGGTTAGTATTTCTCTTGTTTCTTGTAATGTGCAGCCAATATTTAAGAAATTATCAATAGCTTTCTTTGCTTCTTGATCTGGTATTTTCCTTATTTTGTCTTTTGAGTAAACAGATTTTTTAAATTCTCTTTTGGTGAGATTATCTCTTACATAGATACCTGATCCAGCTATCGCTTCAACAACCCCGTCTATTTCAAGTTGTCTGTAAACTTTGCTTATAGTATTCCGATGGAGTCCAGTCTGCATTGCAAGTTGCCTTGTGCTGGGAAGTCTGTGACCTGGAGGATAATGTCTTGCTGCTATTGCAAAGCAAATTTGATTATATAATTGCGTCGATGCTGATATGTCACTTTCTTGTTGAATATGGAATCTCACAGTCGTAAAATCCTGATTAATTAATTTCTTTCATAGTGAAACTCTAACATTCGTCATAGTGCTTTGATGAAAACCTCTCATTCTGCATCTTTTTTAATAAGAGGAGTTTTTCGAGGACTTAAAAACATGATCATGTTTCTCCCTTCTCTTTTTGGCTTTTGTTGTACTTCTGATTGCTCTTCTAAATCATTAGCCATTTTTAAAAGGAGTGTTTCTGCTAAATTTGAGTGTTGAATTTCTCTACCCCTAAAAATTACAGTGCATTTTACTTTATCTCCTGATTTTAAAAATTTAGTAGCTTGACCTATTCGCACGTCATAATCATGCTTGTCAATTTTATACCTCATTTTGACTTCTTTAACTTCTGTTTGATGAGATTTTTTCTTTGCTTCTTTTGCTTTCTTTTCTTGTTCAAATTTATATTTTCCATAGTCCATTATTCTACAAACAGGAGGATTTGCTTTTTCGCTTACCAAAACCAAATCAAGTTCTCTTTGAGAGGCTATTTCTAATGCTTTTAATCTATCTATTACGCCTAATTGTTGTCCATCTGAATCAACCACTCGTAATTGAGGATATTTTATTCTTTCATTAATATTTGGGAGCTCTCTAACAGGAGCGCGGCGGTCAAAGCGTGGGCGTGGTGGCATTCAGTTTAGTTAAAAAATTGATTGGACGATGAACAAAATCTATTATTTTATAAAGTTAGCCTAAAAAAGACTCTATTTTAATTATTGCATCTTTTAGCAGAATTTTGTTATTGAGCCAAATAGGATTATTTTTATTACGAAACCATGTTTTTTGTCTTTTGGCAAATTGGATCGTTTTTGTAGTAGTTAATTCAATCGCCTTGTCAATCGTTAAATTGTTATTCAAAACATCCCTGGCTTCGCGGTAACCAATGGTTTTTAATATTGGTAAATCAGCTCCATATTGAGAAATCAGGTGTTTCGTTTCTTCAATAATTCCAAATAAAAACATATTTTTTGTTCTTTGTAAAATTCTTTTTTTTAAATTATCTCTATCTAATCCAAGCTCTAATATTCTCCATTCAGGCGGGTTTTGAACTATCTGAGTTGACAAAGGTTTGCCTGTTACGTAAAAGACTTCTAGAGCCCTTATTGTCCTAATTTGATCAGCAAAATTGATTTTTTTTGTTGATATTGGATCACAATTCTTTAAAAGCTCCCAACATTCTTTCTGACCAAGGTCTTCTAATTGTTTTCTAAAATTATTTTGAGGAGGTACATTTGGGACAAAAAAACCTTTTATTATTGAGTTCATATATAAACCACTTCCTCCAACAAGAAAAGGTAAATTATTTTTTTTAATTTCTTTTTTTATTGAATTTTGAGCAATTTCTTGAAATTGTTTTACATTTATTGGATTAATAGGCTCTGCAATATCTAATAAAAAATGCTTTATTTTTTTTTGTTGCTTCTCAGATGGTTTAGCTGTTCCAATATCCATAGACTTATAAATTTGTCTTGAGTCGATATTATGTATGCGAGTTTTAAAATATTCTGCAATTTCAATAGCTAATTCTGTTTTACCACTTGCTGTGGCCCCAATTAAAACTATTACATGAGGTGGATAAGAAGACATATCAATTTCTGAAGAAAAATTTATTAGCTATATAATTAAAGTGATTAAATTTTTCATAGACTGCGAGCCTTTCTCTTATTGCAGTGGTAAGTTTAATCAAAGACCTTTTAAAAATAACATTTTAAAAGTTTAATGTTTTTTTTTTATATTAAATGAGTGAGGACAAAAGATCTAATAAAATCTCAAATGATTATGGTGCGGAACAGATTCAGGTTTTAGAAGGTTTAGAACCAGTTCGTAAACGCCCTGGTATGTATATAGGGTCTACAGGTCCTAGAGGTTTACATCATCTAGTATATGAGGTTGTTGATAACTCAGTTGATGAAGCTCTTGCCGGACATTGTGATCATATAGAAATAGTTCTTAGAGAAGATGGATCAGCTTTAATCTCTGATAATGGACGAGGTATCCCAACAGATATTCATCCAAGAACGGGGAAAAGTGCCTTAGAAACTGTACTTACTGTTCTTCATGCAGGAGGTAAATTCGGAAGTGGCGGATATAAAGTTTCAGGCGGCTTGCATGGAGTGGGAATATCTGTAGTTAATGCTTTAAGTGAATGGGTTAATGTGACTGTCTATAGAGATGGCAGTGAGTTTAATCAAAGATTTGAAAAAGGTGTATCAAAGGGCGAATTGCAAACTAAAAAGCAGTCTGTAAAACCTTTTAGAAAAGGAACTATTATTTGTTTTAAGCCCGATAAAACGATTTTTTCTGGAGGAATCGATTTTGAATATGC
This sequence comes from Prochlorococcus sp. AG-412-C21, assembly GCA_003214975.1. GTDB lineage: Bacteria > Cyanobacteriota > Cyanobacteriia > PCC-6307 > Cyanobiaceae > Prochlorococcus_A. The sequence goes on along the minus strand of QCKZ01000009.1, from coordinate 11,594 downwards.
TCTTCTTTCATCTAGGTTAAGAGAACTAGCTTATCTTAATGGTGGTGTAAAAATTGTTTTTAGAGATGAGAGAAATGAATTATCAGATGGTTCTTTCAAAGAAGAAATTTACCTATATCAAGGAGGTATTAAAGAATATGTTCAATATATGAATGCAGAAAAGGAGTCAATTCATCCTGAGATAATTTATGTTGACTCTGAGAAAGAAAACGTCTATGTAGAAGCTGCTTTGCAATGGTGTTCTGATGTATATTCCGATAATATTTTAGGTTTTGCAAATAATATTAGAACTATTGATGGAGGTACTCATATTGAAGGATTAAAAACAGTTTTGACAAGAACTTTCAATAATCTTTCAAAAAAGAGAGGCAAAAGAAAAGATACTGAAAAAAATTTAGCTGGCGAAAACATTAGAGAAGGCTTGACTGTAGTTTTATCAGTTAAAGTTCCAGATCCAGAATTTGAAGGACAAACAAAAACAAAATTGGGGAACACTGAAGTAAGAGGAATTGTTGATTCTCTTATTGGGGAGGCTCTTACAAAATATATGGAATTTAATCCTGGAATTTTGGACTTGATTCTTGAAAAAGCAATTCAATCATTTAATGCTGCAGAAGCTGCAAGAAGGGCTAGAGAATTAGTAAGAAGAAAAAGTGTCCTTGAAAGTTCAACTCTGCCAGGTAAATTAGCAGATTGTAGTTCTAGAGATCCTTCAGAATCAGAAATTTATATCGTTGAGGGAGATTCTGCTGGGGGTTCTGCTAAACAAGGAAGAGATAGAAATTTCCAGGCTATTTTGCCTCTTAGGGGTAAAATTCTTAATATCGAAAAAACAGATGATACGAAAATATATAAAAATACAGAAATTCAGTCATTAATAACAGCTCTAGGATTAGGAATAAAAGGAGAGGAGTTCGATGTGAGCTCTTTGAGATATCACAGGGTTGTAATTATGACGGATGCTGATGTTGACGGTGCTCATATAAGAACTTTATTATTGACATTTTTTTATAGATATCAAAGAGAACTTGTTGAGAAAGGTTTTATATACATTGCTTGTCCTCCCCTCTATAAAGTTGAAAGAGGTAAGAATCATAAATACTGTTATAACGAGAATCAATTAAAGGATACAATTGCAGGTTTTGGTGAAAATGCAAATTACAATATTCAAAGATTTAAGGGATTAGGTGAGATGATGCCTAGACAATTGTGGGATACAACTATGAATCCTCAAACTAGGATGATGAAAAGGGTTGAAATTGAAGATGCACTTGAAGCTGACAGAATATTCAATATATTAATGGGAGATAAAGTTGCTCCAAGAAGAGAATTTATTGAAACTCATAGTAGCAACTTGGATATGGCAACTTTAGATATATGATTAACAATCTTCTTAAGAATTTTTGCCTAATTACTTTTGCATTAATTGCTCCAATTACATTACCTGCTGGAGGAATACAAAAAAGTTTAAATCAAGATAAGTTTACTAATAATACAAATGAAATTATAGTGAGTTCCAATACTTCTCTTTATACTTTTCCTGAAACTCATGCTAAAGAATTATTAGTTCTTGATATAGGGACAACTTTATCAGTTTTACGTAATTGGAAAGTCAGCGAAAGTGAAATTTGGTTGAGGGTTGAATTAGCTTCTAATAAAGTTTTAGATGATCCTAATAATATTACAAAAGGCTGGATAAAAATATAAATTTTGGATTTTAGTTCAATAGGTATAATTTTACTTGGCAGTACTTTTGGCTTAATACTGAGATTATTTATACAAAATAATATCAAAAAAAAAATAGGTTTTGATATTCAAAATACTTCAATAGTGAATTTTTTAGCATCATTTTTTTTAGGAATTTTAGTAGCATTAAATTTTATTAATAATGACCAATTATTGTTATTCTATTCCGGTTTTTTAGGATGTTTTAGTACGTTTTCTTCCTTTATATACCAACTATTTATTTTATTTAAGAAGAGGAAATTCCTAAGATTATTTTTTCACTATATCGAAGTAATATTTCTCTCTTTTTTTTTCTTTTATTTAGGTTACTTTCTTATTAATTGTTTTTAAAGTGAAAATAAATAATTTTACTTATGTTCTTTTAGCTTGTTATCTAGCAACTTTTTTAAGATTATTTATAGATAATAACTTTATTATTTCAATACTTGGATCATTTTTCGTTGGTTTTATTATTAGTAAAAGATTAAGTTACTCAACCGAACAAATTTTATTAAGTGGTTTTTGTTCTTGTTTTACATCCTTTAGCGGATTTATATATTTTTTGTACCAAGTTTTTAATCAAGGAGATTGGATAAAATTTATAATTTTCTTTAATCTAATCATTATCATAAATCTATTTACAATGTATTTCGGGTTCTGGATAAGTAGAAAAATTACTTAGATTTCATATAATGGTGTTGTTACATAGACAGGGATTATATTTATGAATGAAAATAATCTTGAAACGGTTACACCCATATCTGCAGATTTAAGTACTCGAGAAAATATTACATTTCAACTTGAAGAATTGCTCGTTGCAGGAAATTATGATGAGGCAAAGTTACTTTTAGAACCTTCCCAACCAGTTGATATTGCAGATGCTATTGGAAGTCTTCCATTAATATTACAGGCATTGGCATTTCGATTGTTAAAGAAAAATGAGGCAATTGAGGTTTATGAATATTTAGATCCAATAGTTCAGCAAACTCTATTAGACAGACTTCGTTCAGGAGAAGTTTTGGAAATTGTTGAGAAAATGTCTCCTGATGATAGGGTGCAACTCTTTGACGAATTACCTGCAAAAGTTGTACGAAAATTTTTGTCTGCTCTTAGTCCTGGTGAAAGGAAAGTAACAGCTGAATTACTAGGATATGAACCTGAAACTGCTGGAAGATTAATGACAACTGAATTCATAGACCTTAAAGAGATGCAAACAGCTGCTGAGGCTCTTTCTTTAGTCAGAAAAAGAGCTCCATTTACAGAAACAATTTATAGTTTGTATGTTACGGATAAAGAAAGACATTTAACGGGTATTCTTTCTTTGAGAGACCTTGTAACTGCTGATCCTTCAAAGCCAATTGGAGATGTTATGACAAGAGATGTAGTTAATATTTCTACGAATACGATTCAAGAAGAGGTTGCAAGAGCAATACAAAGATATGATTTCTTAGCACTCCCAGTCGTTGATAAAGAAAAAAGACTTGTTGGGATTGTAACTGTCGATGATTTAATTGATGTTATAGAGCAAGAAGCAACAAGAGATATTTATGCAGCGGGGGCAGTTCAAGCTGGAGATGAAGATGATTATTTTCAAAGTAGTTTGTTTACAATAGCTCGAAGAAGAATTTTGTGGTTGTTAATTTTGGTTTTAGCAAATGGTTTGACAACAAAAGTTATAGCTATGAATGATGCAATATTAAAAGAAATAGTTTTACTAGCTGCATTTATTCCGCTGCTTATAGGTACTGGGGGAAATGTTGGCGCTCAAAGTTCAACGGTTGTCATTAGAGGTTTAAGTACTCAAAAATTGAAATCTCTTGGTGCTATTAAGGCAGTAGTTAAGGAGGCAATAACAGGCGCTCTTTTAGGTGTTTTGATGATGTTAGTAGTATTCCCCTTCGCTTGGTGGCAAGGAGAAGGTCCTTTAATAGCCTCTGCGGTAGGAATAAGTTTAATATCCATAACGACGTTAGCTGCTACAACAGGGGCTATTCTTCCATTGTTGTTTGACAGAATGAAATTGGATCCAGCCTTAATGTCCTCTCCTTTTATAACAACTGTAACTGATATTGCAGGTGTATTTATTTATCTAAGTACTGCAAAATGGCTATTAAGTTTTTCATTAATCTAAATTCACTAGGTATTTATTCTCATTTTTGTAAAAATGTGGATTTTTTTGTTTAACTTTACATTTCTTAATGGTATTGTTTACAAAACAACATTAAACTTTCATGTCTACCGAAATATTAAGTGAGAATAAATTAGTCACAATATCAAGTTTAAAAGCTAGTAATGATGTCGACCTTGTTAGATCTTATTTGAGGGATATAGGTAGGGTTCCATTATTATCACATGAGCAAGAAATTACTCTTGGTAGGCAGGTCCAAGAATATATGCAAGTAGAAAGAGCAGAACTGGAAATTATTGAATTAACAGGAGATAAGCCAAGTATTGAGGAATTATCAAACAAATTAAATTTATCTACTTCCATAATAAAAAAAAGATTGAGAGCAGGACAGAGGGCCAAAGAAAGAATGGTTGCAGCTAATTTAAGGTTGGTAGTAAGTGTTGCAAAAAAATATACTAAAAGAAATATGGAGTTATTAGATTTAATACAGGAGGGAACAATAGGTTTGGTAAGGGGAGTAGAAAAATTTGATCCAGCAAGAGGCTATAAGTTTTCAACATATGCATACTGGTGGATTAGACAAGGTATTACTAGAGCAATAGCTGAAAAAAGTAGGGCAATAAGGCTACCAATTCACATAACTGAAATGTTGAATAAGCTTAAAAAAGGTCAAAGAGAGTTGAGTCAAGAAATGTCTAGAACTCCAACAGTAAGTGAACTTGCGAAATACGTAGAGCTTCCTGAAGATGATGTTAAAGATTTGATGTGCAAAGCTGGCCAGCCAGTGAGTCTTGAAACAAAAGTTGGTGATGGTGAGGATACTGTTTTATTAGATTTATTAGCGGGCGGTGAGGATTTGCCAGACGAACAAATAGAGATGGATTGTATGAGAGGCGATCTTCATTCTCTTTTGCATCAATTACCAGATCTGCAATGTAGAGTTTTAAGAATGAGATACGGGATGGATGGTGATGAGCCAATGTCTCTTACAGGTATAGGTAGGGTCTTAGGAATAAGTAGAGATAGAGTAAGAAACCTAGAGCGAGATGGATTAAGAGGTTTGAGGAGACTTAGTGATAATGTAGAAGCTTATTTTATGTCCTGAAGAAATTTACATATTAACTTATTTGTTTGTTCAGGTTCTTCATCATGAGGACAATGCCCAGCACCTTTAATAATATCTAATCTTTTAATATTCTTGAATTTTTTCTTCCACTCTTTTGCTTCACTTAAAGATTCCCAGGGATCTTTTTCTCCCCAAATCAATTGGATTGGAGTACCAACCTTATCGAAGAGCTCAGTAGCAAGATAGTCATCAAATAAGTTAATAAAGCCACGAAATGCTTCTTTAGAGTTTATCCGTTTAGAGGGTTGATAAAGTATTTCAATTAATTCTTCATCTATATTGTTTCCTGAGGGGTAAGCTTGTTCAAGTATTTTCTTTATAACTTTTCGATTAGCAGCTCTCGTAAAAAGTGTATTGCTAATTATTCTTTGCCTGACTAACGTTTTTAATATGGGTCTGAGTAAATTCATCAAAACATCACTTTTTTTTAAGCGCTTATCATCCATAGTTCTTTGCGCACAATCAATCAAAATGACACCTTTACAGTCATCTTTGAGAATTTCAGCAGCTTTCAATGCAATAACACCACCAATTGAGTTTCCTATCAAATAAACAGGAGATTTTATTACCTCTGAACAAAATGTTGATATTTGATTACTCCACAAGTCAAATGAATATTTAATTGAATTTTTTTTATAAGGTTCGTAATTTAATACAGCACTAGGCTGACTACTTTCTCCGAATCCTAGTAAGTCAATTGCATAGCAATTAAAAATTGTGCCAAGAAAATCTTGATTATGTCTCCAATGTTTTTTGGAAGCTCCAAATCCATGAATTAATAAAATATTTATATTATTTTCGCAAGTAGATTTTTTTGATAAAGACCAAGAAATTTCCCAAGTTTTCCATTTCCAAGTTTCAGATTTATTAAAAGTCACTATAAATTAAGCTATTAATTAAACTTTAATTCAAAAAAAAATTATTTGTTTTTGATTAATTATTCTTAGGTAAGAAGAGAGGTTTTATTTTATGAAAAAGAATAAGGTTGTATGTATTGGAGAGGCTTTAATAGACAGGATCAGGAATAAGTCAAATCAAGGATTTACAGATTTTTTGGGCGGTGCACCGGCTAATGTTTGTTGTGCATTAAGAAAATTAAAAATAGATTCATTATTTATCGGACGTTTAGGAAGTGATGATTTTGGAAAAAAATTTATTGCGCAATTTAATGAATTGGAAGTGAATTTAGATTTCTTGCAGTTAGATAATGATTTATCTACTCGCGTGGTTAATGTAGACAGAGATCAATTTGGAGATCGTTTTTTTTCAGGATTTGAAGCAAGTTCACATTCATGCTTTGCTGACGAAGCTCTTAGTAAGAAATTATTAGAAAAAGAACTTCCAAATTTGGAGAAATTTTTTCTAGAAACAAAATATTTGGTTACGGGAACGATTTTACTATCATCTCCAATATCTGCAGAGACTATTCTTTTTCTTCTAGAACAAGCCAATAAATTTGAAGTCAAAATAGTTATTGATTTGAATTGGAGAGAGGTGTTTTGGGATTATTCACGTTTTTCATCAGAAATTAGTTTGACAGAAAGAATCAGTTTAATTAAAAATTTTTTAAATCATGCTCATGTTTTAAAACTTTCCAGGGAAGAAGCGATTTTGTTTTTTGAGCATGATAATCCTCTGCTAATATCTAAACAAATGTCAAAAAGACCAGATGTAATAATTACTGATGGGAAAAACCCTGTTTCATGGTATATCAATAAATTAGAAGGGACTACCGAAACTCCAAATTCAAAAGAAATTGTCGATACTACTGGAGCAGGTGATGCCTTTCTTGCTGGCTTAATTTCAAAGTTAGTTAATTCTGGCTATCCTTCAAATGAATTAGAGATAGAAGATTGTTTGAAGTTTTCAAGTGTTTGTGGATTATTAACTTGTCTTGGTGAAGGAGCAATCGAGCAACAGCCAGATTATGAAAAGGTTAATAAATTTTTAGGATCTCTTATTTCATAATGCCTTCCATAATGTTTTGCATAACTAATTTCTACTTTCCAATAATTTTCAACAAATGTTTCTATTAATTCTGGCCATTCAATAACTAAAATAGCTTGGCTTTGTAACGCCTCTTCTTCTTCAGAAAAAAAAACTTCTTTTGCTGAAGAAATATTTTCTAACCTATATAAATCAAGGTGTATTAGCGGAATTTTTCCGGAACTATAGTGATGAGATAAAGCAAATGTAGGGCTTGTAATATCCTCTGAGATAGATAAACCTTTTGCAATGCCTTGCACAAATGAAGTTTTTCCTACCCCAATTTGACCCTGCAATAAAACAATTGATTCTGGATTTAATTTTTGCGAGAGTTTTTCCCCTAAATTTAAAGTCTCTTTTAAATTTTCAATAAACACAAAAATTATACGAAAATCATTTATAGTTTAATAGAAAAAGTATTTACAAGATATGGTTATCGCGAATTCAATTAAAAAATCAGTTCCAGCTTTCGTAATTTCTGACATTGCGTTATCAGATTTTGGTCGTAAAGAAATTAAAATCGCAGAAACTGAAATGCCAGGATTAATGGCACTTAGAGATAAATATCAATCTGAAAAGCCACTTAAAGGTGCAAAAATAGCTGGAAGCCTTCATATGACAATTCAGACAGCAGTATTAATAGAAACTCTTGTCGATCTTGGTGCAGAAGTGAAATGGGCTTCTTGTAATATTTTTTCAACCCAAGATCATGCAGCTGCAGCTATTGCAGATAAAGGAATCTCAGTATATGCAAAAAAAGGTGAGACTCTTGATGAATATTGGCAATACACCCACTATATTCTTGATTGGGGTTCAGAATCTCCAAATATGATTCTTGATGATGGAGGGGATGCAACTGGATTATTGATACTTGGTAGTAAGGCAGAAAAAGATTTGTCTGTTTTAGATAAACCTAGTAATGAAGAAGAAATTGCTTTATTCACTTCTATTAAGTCTAAGCTGCAAACTGATAGTAGCTTCTACTCAAGAATTAAGAGTAATATTATTGGTGTTACTGAAGAAACTACCACTGGAGTGGCAAGACTTTATCAATTACAAAAGCAAAATGCTTTACCCTTCCCAGCTATTAACGTTAATGATTCAGTAACTAAAAGTAAATTTGATAATTTATATGGTTGCAGAGAATCCTTAGTTGATAGTATTAAGCGCGCGACAGATGTGATGATTGCCGGGAAGGTCGCTTTAGTAATGGGTTTTGGGGATGTAGGTAAAGGCTCAGCACAGTCATTAAGAGGACTTGGTGCAATTGTAAAAGTTGCTGAAGTAGATCCCATTTGCGCTCTTCAAGCGGCAATGGAAGGTTTCAGCGTCGTTACGTTAGACGATGTTGTTGAAGATATAGATATCTTTGTTACTGCTACTGGCAACTATCAGGTAATAACTCATGACAATCTTGTCAAGATGAAGAATGAGGCAATTGTTTGTAATATTGGTCATTTTGATAATGAGATTGACGTAGCTTCATTAAAAAATTATTCATGGGAAAATATTAAGCCGCAGGTTGACCACATAACTTTACCGAGTGGAAACAGAATTATTCTTTTAGCTGAAGGTAGATTAGTCAACTTAGGCTGTGCGACTGGACATCCAAGTTTTGTTATGAGTAATTCTTTTACTAATCAAGTATTAGCTCAAATTGAACTTTTCAATAAGTCAGAGCAATATTCTAAAGAAGTTTATGTTTTACCAAAACATTTAGATGAAATGGTAGCTAGGTTACATTTGGATAAAATTGGTGCGAAATTAACAAAATTAACCAAAGAACAGGCTGATTATATTAATGTCGCAGTTGAGGGACCTTATAAATCAGAACTTTATAGATATTAAGTTTGAGTTTAATTTTTCTAAATTTTTTTACTTCAATTCCTGACTATATAAGTTTGGCGGTTGAAAAGAATTCAACAATTGCATACCTTACTATTTGTTTGGCTATGTTTTTAGAAAATATAATTCCTCCAATCCCATCAGAAATAATAATGCCCTTAGGAGGCTTTTTCGTTTATCAACAAAAATTAAATTTCTATATTTTAGTTTTCTGGGGTTTATTTGGAACAATACTAGGTTCATTGCCTTGGTATTACTTAGGCAGATTAGTAAATGAAAAAAGACTTTCCAATTTTCTAGATAAAAAAGGAAAATACTTAGGAATTTCTTCTAATGATTTAACTAAAAGTAAAAGGTGGTTTGAGAAATACGGGGTATCTTTAGTTTTTTGGGGTCGATTAGTTCCAGGTATAAGAACTTTAATTTCAGTTCCTGCTGGTATTGAAATGATGCCATTAAGAAAATTTTTGATTTGGACTACATTTGGTAGCTTTATATGGGTAGCACTTCTCACTTATGCAGGCTATTTATTTGGTGAAAATTATCCAATTATTGAAACTTATTTAAACCAAATCAAATATGTTGTGAAGCCAATTTTAATTTTAATTTTCTTGTATTTTTTTATAAAATTAATCCTTAGATTTATTAAAAAAAATAGAGCTTAAAAAGGGATTTCACTAGAGTTATTGTTGTTTGAATATTGGTTATTTTCAGACTCTTTTCGGGAGCTTAGTAAGTTTAATCTATCTACCCTAACAACTGGTTTGTATCTATCTTCTCCAGTATTTTTATCTTTCCAACTATCAATTTTAAAGCTTCCTGTGATTCCAATTAAAGATCCTTTCTTAACGTAATCTGCTGCTATTTGGGCTTGTTTACCCCATATTTCTAAATTAAACCAGTCTGGCTCTTCGTCTCTGCTTCTTCGGTTAACAGCAAGTGTGAAATTCGCTACTATGCTTCCTGACTCAAAATATCTGACATCTGGTTCTCTGCCAGCCCTACCCACTAGGTTAATTGTGTTAATTTCCATAATTTTTTTTTTTTTAATACTACTCATATTTCCAGTTTGTGCTCAAAGTTTTGCGTGCTATTCATAACTAAACTATGGAATTGTGAGAGCTTAACAAAAAATAGATATATTATTTATAAAAAAGAATTCTTATTGTGATTTTTAACAGATTTAAATTTTCTAGAGACATTGGCATAGATTTGGGAACGGCCAATACTCTTATACATGTATCAGGTAAGGGTGTCGTTTTACAAGAGCCTTCTGTGGTAGCTATGGATTTAGAAGAAGGGATTCCATTGGCTGTTGGTAAAGAAGCAAAGTTAATGCTTGGAAGAACACCTGGCAATATAAGAGCTGTAAGGCCTCTAAGAGATGGGGTTATAGCAGATTTTGATGCGGCAGAACAAATGATAAAAACATTTATTCAAAAATGTAACGAAGGCAAGGGTATAGTAGCCCCAAGAATAGTTATTGGTATTCCAAGTGGAGTGACCAGTGTTGAGCGAAGAGCAGTAAGAGAAGCTGGATTAGCAGGAGCTAGAGAAGTTCACTTAATTGATGAACCTGTTGCAGCAGCAATAGGAGCATCATTACCAGTAACTGATCCAATTGGAACTATGATTGTCGATATTGGTGGTGGTACTACTGAGGTTGCAGTATTAAGTTTGGGTGGAACTGTATTAAGTGAATCTGTTCGAATAGCTGGCGACGAAATAAATGAATCAATAGCCTTATACCTTAAAAAAGTTCACAATTTAGTTGTTGGAGAGAGAACTGCAGAAGATATTAAGATTAAAATTGGATCTGCATTTCCAGATGATGATTTTGATAAAACCACTTTAGAGGTAAGAGGTTTACATCTTTTATCTGGTCTACCTAGGTCAGTCACTTTGACATCGGGAGAAATAAGAGAAGCAATGGCTGATACACTTAGCAAAATAGTTGAAGCTGTAAAAAGAACTCTAGAGCGGACCCCCCCTGAACTTGCTGCAGATATTGTTGATAGGGGGATTATGCTTGCAGGAGGGGGAGCTTTAGTAAGAGGTATTAATGATTTATTGAGCGATGAAACGGGAATTTTTACTCATATTGCAGAAAACCCACTTCTTTGTGTAGTAAATGGTTGTGGGGAGGTTTTGGATGATTTTAAAAAACTTAAAAGAGTTGTTGATACCCCAGATTTTATAAGGAACGCCATAAGAGATTAATAATATGTTTGATATCCGACGAATTTCTACTAGTCGTTGGTGGCATAAAAAGAACAGTTGGATATTATTTGGAATTTTTTTATTCTTAGTTTTTGTAAGGATATCAAAAGGATCTATTTATAAGGACTTTTATTATTTTATTTCAAAGCCTTTTTGGCCTGGTCAATTTCAAAAACAAGTTATTCTTAAGAGCATAGATCAAGAATCTTTAATAAAGATAAATCTTCTGAAGAAGGATAATAATAGATTGCGTGAAATTTTATCTCTTCAAGAATCATCGAACAATGATAATGTTTCAGCTGCAGTTATTTCAAGAAAAACAGGTGGTTGGTGGAGACAAATAATATTAAACAAAGGTTCAAAAGATGGAGTGGAAATTGGTAGTCCTGTTATTGGTCCAGGTGGATTATTAGGAAGAGTTAATAATACTTCTTTATTTACTTCGTCGGTAACTTTAATAACCTCACCGGAAAGTAAGTTAGGCGTATGGGTAGATAGAATTCAAATTCATGGATTACTGGTAGGTCTAGGAAATGATTACCCTCGCTTAATACTTTATTCAAA
>QCKZ01000008.1 GCA_003214975.1 Prochlorococcus sp. AG-412-C21 | reverse complement strand
TTGAAAAACTACTTCACCCATTAATTAAAGAAAAAATGATAGAAGAATGCAGTCATTACAATAATACTCAAACTTTAGTATTGGTTATTCCATTATTATTTGAAGCAAAATTTGAAGATATTTGTACTGAAATATGGTTAGTTAAGTGTCCCAGAGAAACACAAAAAAAAAGACTTATGACACGAGATAAAATTAGCGAAAAAGAAGCATACGAATCCATCAATCTTCAATTAAGTTTTGAAGAAAAAAGAAAATTTTCAGACATTATTTTAGATAATTCAGATGATCAAAATAAATGGATCAAGTCAATAAGAGAGCTTCTTTGAAGCTTTAGCTATTCAATTTTTCTGCAAGAAGTTTATTTGCAAGTTTAGGGTCAGCTTTACCTTTTGTTCTTTTCATTAGTTGACCAACAAAAAAAACCAAGTAATTTAGTTTTACCATTTCTAAATGATTGAACCTCATCTGGATGTTCAGTTATAAGTTCATCAATTATTGGTAAAATACTTGAAGAATCAGATATCATGGCCAACCCTTTTTCTTCAACTAATTTTTTCGGAGAAATATTTTTTTGAATTAGTTCAGGTAAAATTTCCTTTGCAATTTTTCCACTTATAGTTTTATTTGAGATCATGCTAATCATTTCAGCAAGATTTTCAGGACTAAGTTTTAAATCACTAAAATTAAGTTTATTTGCTTTTAAATAACCCACAATATCACTTGTTACCCAATTTGAAGCTAGTTTGGCCTCAGCACCATTAGCTACTGTTTCTTCAAAAAAGTTAGCCATATTAATTTCATCAGAAATTACCCTTGCATCATATGCAGATAACCCAAATTCACTTACGTATTTATTTCTTTTCTTTGAAGGTAATTCTGGAAGTTCTTTTAACCATATTTCTTTTTGGGCTTTTGTTATTTCAATTGGTCCTAAGTCAGGATCAGGAAAATATCTATAGTCACTGCTGCCTTCTTTCATTCTCATACTTTTTGTTAGTTGCTTAGCTTCATCCCATAACCTTGTTTCTTGGAAAATTTTTCCTCCATTTTCATAAACTTCTATTTGTCTTGCTATTTCATAATCACAAGCCTTTTGAATTGCAGAAAATGAATTCATATTTTTTATTTCCACTTTGGTACCAAAAGGAGCATTAGGTCCTTTTCTAACTGAAATATTGACATCACATCGCAATGAACCCTCTTGCATATTTCCGTCTGATACGCCTAGATATCTAACTGTTCTTCTGATCTCTGAAGCATATTCAGATGCCTCTTTACCTGATCTAATATCTGGTTTACTTACAATCTCACAAAGTGCTATTCCGGCACGATTGTAATCAACTAAAGAATATTTAGAACCAGCTAATCTGTCACTACCTGAATGGACTAGTTTTCCAGCATCTTCTTCCATATGTAACCTTTCTATACCAATTTTTTTGATATAAGGTTCTTTATTCTTTTCAATTATTTCAACCTCTAACCAGCCATTTTCAGCTAGTGGCTCATCAAATTGTGAAATTTGATAATTTTTAGGCAGATCAGGATAAAAATATTGTTTTCTATCAAATTTACAATGTTCTGCAACATTTAAATTTAATGCTAAAGAAGTTTTTACAGCATACTCAAGAACAGTCTCATTCAAAACTGGAAGAGTTCCTGGTAAACCACAAACTACAGGATCTATATGCGTATTAGGTGCATCACCAAAAGCTGTTGACGCAGATGTGAATATTTTACTTTTCGTATTAAGCTGTACATGAGTTTCCAAACCAATCACAGCTTCCCAAGATTCCAAATTGTTCATTATCAAAAGTCTCTTTATTAATGTTATTGGATATAAAGGAAAAGAGGACCAAAACACAAATAAAAATATTAATTCTTAAATGACACAAGAAACAAAAAATTCAATATTAATTATTGGGGGGTGGACTTGTAGGTTTATCTATTGCTTATGCATTTTCTAGAAATAACTTCAAAGTATTAGTTTTAAGCAAAAACAGAAATGAATCAGCTGGATTTGTTGCTGCAGGAATGTTAGCTACTCATGCTGAAGGGCTCGAAGATGAATTACTAAAATTTGGTCAAGAAAGTCAAAGTATAATTCCAAAGTGGATAAAAAGTATTGAACAAGATAGTAATATTAAATGCGGTTTAAAAAAAATGTGGCATAGTAGTTCCTTTTAAAAATAAAGAAGATCTTGAAGGGTTTCCCACTTATAAATATGGAAAATATTTAAATCACAAAGATCTTCAAACAGACATTAATGGAATGAATTCTATTTGGAAGCATGGTTTACTTTTTGAACAAGATGGTCAAATAGATAACCGAAGAAGACTTATGCGTGCTCTTGAGAGAGCATGCTCCTTACATGGAGTTGAATTTCAAGAAGGATCAGAAGTAGAGGATTTGATATTAGAAAAAAACAAAATTATTGGTGCAACAGTTTTATGTGCCACTGGGGAACTAAAAAAAATTACCTGCGAAAAAGCAATTATATGCAGTGGTGCTTGGAGTAAAAAAATTTTCAATAAGATTCCAGTCTTTCCTGTAAAGGGACAAATGCTATCAATACAAGGTCCAACAAATTTCTTGAAAAGAGTTATTTTTGGTCCAAAAACTTATCTAGTTCCTCGTGATGATGGACTTATTATCGTTGGAGCGACAGTTGAAAAAGATTCAAAATTTAATCAGGGTAATACTCCTAATGGAATAAAAGAACTGCAAGAAGGCATTTGCTCCTTATTACCAGAAGCTATTAATTGGCCACAAATGGAACATTGGTGGGGATTTAGACCTTGCACACCAGACCTTAAACCAATAATTGGAAAATCAAAAATTGAAAACCTTTTTATAGCTACAGGACATTATAGAAATGGAGTTTTATTTTCTGCAATAACAAGTGATCTTCTTTTGAAAATAGTTCAAAATAAAAGTCTCAAAGAAATAGAAAAAAGCTTTTTAGAAAAATTTAGTTTAGATAGATTTGAGATTTAAATTTTATTTTTCAGATCGCCATTTCGAATCAGAAGTTTCCCACTCACATAATTCCTCACCGTTAAACCATAGATCAATTTCAAATTTTGCAGTATCTTCTCCATCAGAACCATGAATAATATTCCTCCCTATATCAATAGCTAAATCACCTCTAATTGTTCCAGGCTCTGCTTCAAGAGGTTTTGTTGCACCTATTAGTTTTCTAGCGCTCAAAATAACTCCTTCGCCTTCCCACACCATTGCTACAACAGGACCACTTGAAATAAAGTCTACTAAATCTCCAAAAAAAGGCCTTTCTCTATGTACACCATAATGATTTTGAGCAAGATCTTTTGAAGGGATTAATTGCTTTAATCCAACCAATTTAAATCCTTTTTTTTCAAATCTGCCAATAATCTCAGCAACATATCCTCTTTGAACTCCATCTGGTTTAATTGCAATAAAGGTTCTCTCTTTGGTCATTTAGTTAATAATCACTCTATGTATATTCAACTTTTGGGTGGTAACTTGGCAAGTAATCATTAAAATAAAAGATATTGTTTAGAGTTATTTTCAAAAACATTTTAATTATTAAGAAATAAATTGACCAATTCTGAGCCAAAAAAATTAAAAAATATTTGGACTATTGAAGATAGTATTTCGACTTACAACATAGACAAATGGGGGGATAAATATTTTTCTATAAATTCCAAAGGAAATATATCAGTAACTAAAAATATAAAATCTGAAAATAAGATTGATCTTTTCAAGCTTGTAAAAGAACTTAAAAGTAGAGAAATCAATCCTCCATTAATCATAAGATTTAACGATATCTTAAAAGATCGAATAAATGCACTACATGATGCTTTTTCAAAAGCAATAAAAACCTACAAATATAAGAATATCTATCAAGGCGTTTTTCCTGTCAAATGTAATCAACAAAAAAATGTATTGGAAAAGATAATAGAGTTTGGTAGTCAATGGAATTTTGGTTTAGAAGTAGGAAGTAAATCAGAACTATTAATTGGCCTTGCACTTCTTGAAAACCAAAATTCATTATTGATATGCAACGGATATAAAGATAAAAAATATATTGAGATTGCTACTTTGGCCAGAAAACTTGGCAAAAATCCAATAATAGTTATTGAACAACGAGATGAGGTAAAAAGAATTATTCAAGCAGTTCAAGAACTTAACGCGACTCCATTGATAGGAATTAGAGCAAAGTTATCAAGTAAAAGTAGTGGTAGGTGGGGAAATTCTATTGGAGATAATTCCAAATTTGGATTATCAATCCCAGAAATTATGTTGACAATAAAAGAACTTAAAGAAGCAAATCTTATAAACGAAATGAAATTGCTCCATTTTCATATAGGAAGTCAAATAAGTGATATTGCTGTGATCAAAGACGCATTACAAGAAGCGAGTCAAATATATATTGAACTATGTAAACTGGGCGCCCCAATGAAATATATCGACGTAGGGGGAGGATTAGGGATAGATTTTGATGGAACTAAAACCTCCTCCAACACCTCTACTAATTATTCTCTTCAAAATTATGCTAACGATGTAATTGCAACCATTAAAGATTCATGTGAATTAAATAATGTCAAGCATCCAACAATAATCTCAGAAAGTGGAAGAGCAATAATTAGTCATTGTTCAGTTTTAATTTTTAATGTCTTAGGAACAAGCCATGACAGTTCTAAACTACAAATTATTGATAAAAAAGATCAACAATTAATCATTTCAAATTTACTTGAAACTTTCTATGAATTAAAAAAACTTAAAAATAAAAAAATAAATTTATCTCAAATAATTGAACTATGGAATGATGCAAAAAAGTTTAAAAAAGATTGCTTAGTTGCCTTTAGATTAGGATTTTTAAGTTTAGCAGAACGAGCTTATGCCGAAGAACTTACCTGGGCTTGCGCAAAAGAAATTTCTAATAACCTGAATACTGATGAAATCAATCACCCTGATTTATCTGAAATTACAGAAACTCTTGCGTCAACTTATTATGCAAATATATCAATCTTTAAATCTATTCCCGATAGCTGGGCAATCAATCAGATTTTTCCAATATTACCAATACATAGGCACTTAGAAGAGCCTTTCTGCAAAGGCAACTTTGCAGATTTAACTTGTGATTCAGATGGGAAACTAAATAATTTTATTGATGATGGAAAAATTAAATCATTACTAAATTTACACAAACCAGAGAAAGATAAAGATTATCTAATTGGAATTTTTATGACTGGAGCCTATCAAGAAGCATTAGGAAACTTGCACAATTTATTTGGCAGTACAAACGTTGTTCATATAGATATAAATCAAGATAATTCATATAAGGTCAAAAATATTATTAAAGAGGACAGTAAATCTGAAATTTTACAATTATTAGATTACAGTTCAGCTTCTTTGGTTGAATCTATAAGAATTAATACTGAATCAGCAATTGATCAACAAAAATTAACTATTGAAGAAGCAAGGAAATTAATGGATCAAATCGAAATTAGTCTCAGAAAAAGTAGTTATTTATCAGAATGACTATCTAATGTTTTTTGCAAATGATTTTTAGCATAATCTAAAGCATCACTTAACTTATAAATATCTTTAGCACCTGCTTGAGCAAAGTTAGGCTTTCCTCCACCACCTCCCGAACAAATTCTTGCAATCTCATTAATTAATGTACCTGCATGCAATCCTATTTTTACTGCATCATCACCTAAAGAAACTACAAATAACAACTTTCTATTTTCTGGATTTGGAATTCCCCCAAGAATCACTATTGCTTTATTTCCCAAATGAGATGTTAAATTAAGTGCTGCAGATTGCAAAGAATTCCCATCTAAGCCATCAATCTGATTTACTAAAATAGAAAAAGAATTTACTATTTCTGCGGATGATTGCATAGAAGAGTATTTAAAATATGCAATTTCATCTTTCATTTTTTGTATCTCTTTATTCTTATTAATAAGCTCTGCTTGCAAATTATTAACCCTTTCAAAAAGTTGATTAGGATTTGCTTTTAACAAATCACTTAGTTGATTTACTAAAGCATTTCTATCGCTAAAATAGTCTAATGCTGATTGGCCTGATAATGCTTCGATTCTTCTTACTCCGGCTGAGATTCCTTCCTCACTAATTATTTTGAAAGAACCTAATTCAGATGTAGTTTTAACATGTGTGCCACCACAAAGTTCCATTGAAACTCCTGGCACATTAACAACGCGCACTTCATCATCATATTTTTCTCCAAACATGGCCACTGCACCCTTTTCAAGAGCCTCACCCTTAGACATATTTTTTATTTCTAGGATATGATTTTCCATAATCCAAGAGTTAACTAAAGTCTCTATCTTAGAAATTTGATCTTTAGAAATAGGATTTGAAGAATTAAAGTCAAACCTTAATTTATTAAAGGCTACTAATGAACCTTTTTGTCCAACACTTTCATTAACGATTGATTTGAGAGCAGATTGTAATAAATGGGTAGCTGTATGATTTGCAGCAGCCTTAGCTCTATTAGAGGATTTAACATTAGTCTTAACTTTTTGTCCAATAGTTAATATTCCTTTTTTGATCGTTCCATAATGTAAAAAAACATTTTTCTTTCGAATAACATTATCAACCAAGACCTCTACATCTTTTGAAAATATCGTTCCAATATCACCAACTTGACCGCCAGATTCTCCATAAAAAGTTGTCTGATCAAGAACAATTAAAACTTTCTGACCTTCGCTTGCTTGTTTAACTAATGTTGAATCAATAAATATACCCTTTATCTCAGCTTCCGAAAGAAGTGAATCATAACCATTAAAAACAGTTTTGTTAAAAAGATCTATTTCTCGCTCTAATGATCCCTCTAATGTCAAATCAATATTACTTGAAGCAGCTTTAGCTCTCTCTTTTTGTGCATTCATTTCTTCTTCAAAACCCTTTACATCTACACTGATACTATTTTCTTCAGCAATTTCTACAGTAAGTTCTAGAGGAAATCCGTAAGTATCATAAAGTTCAAAAGCTTTAAAACCAGAAATTAAATTCTGCCCTGAAGAAATTAACTCATCTAGCAATTTCTCTCCTCTTTCAAGAGTTTCCCTAAACCTTACTTCTTCAATTTTTATCTCATTCAAAATTAAATCACTATTATTTTTTAAATCAGGATAATTATTTTGCATTAGATTGATCCCGACAGTAGCAATATGAGGTAAAAATTGATTTGTTATGCCTAATAATCTCCCATGTCTGACCATTCTTCTAATAAGCCGTCTTAGTATATATCCCCTGCCGAGATTACTTGCTGCTACTCCATCAGAAATTAAATGAATAACAGCTCTTGTATGATCTCCAATAATTTTTAAAGAAATTTTGTTTTTATCATCTGAAGAAAAATAATCAATATTTGCAATTTCACAAATTTTTTGAATGATAGGAAAAATTAAATCTGTCTCATAATTATTTTGCTTTTTTTGCAATATTTGAGCCATCCTTTCAAGGCCCATTCCTGTATCAATATTTTTAAATTTTAAATCTGTCAATTTTCCATTAGAATCACGATTATATTGCATAAAAACAAGATTATAAAATTCAATAAAACGATTTCCATCTTCTAAATCAATATTCTGCAGACCTTTTTCAGGATGAAAATCATAATAAAGTTCTGAACAAGGTCCACATGGACCTGTTTTACCAGATGACCAAAAATTATCTTTCTCGCCTAGTTTCACTATCCTATCTGGATGAATACCAATTTGATCTTTCCAAATTTTTGCAGACTCTACGTCTTCGTGAAAAACACTCACAATTATATTTTCAACAGAAAGTTGATAAATATTAGTAACTAATTCCCAAGCCCACTGAATAGCCTCTCGTTTAAAATAATCTCCAAAAGAGAAATTACCAAGCATTTCAAAAAAAGTGTGGTGCCTAGCTGTAACTCCAACGTTTTCTATATCGTTTGTTCTGATGCACTTTTGGCTAGATGTAGCCCTTTTTGATGGTCTTTCTTTTAAACCTAAAAAAACTGGTTTAAAAGGTAGCATTCCAGCAATTGTGAGCATAACCGTAGGATCATCTGGAATCAAAGATGCACTTGGAATGATTTTATGTAATTTTTCACTGTAAAATTTTAAAAAAGCATTTCTTATCTCATCTCCAGTAACTATTTTTTTAATTAGTTGAGATTTCATTTATCCAGAATAATAAGAATAAAAATTAAAGAAAAGCGTAATTTCGGTTATTTCGCAAAAATGATCACGCGGATCTATATTCTATATAACTAAAGTTATTTTATAAAGCGAATCATTCTATGATAGCCTCTGCCCATACAAGTAATTCTAAATTGGCACAAATAAATAACAAGTTGACAGTTCAATCTAAAAACTTCACTGATGATTCCTGTGCCATAAGATCTTTGGATTGGGATCGCAGTAGATTTGATATTGAATTTGGTTTAAGAAATGGAACTACTTACAATAGTTTTATTATTAGAGGCGAAAAAATAGCAATTATTGATACTAGTCATGCAAAGTTCGAAGAATTATGGTTTGAAGAATTACTGAAAAAGGTAAATCCGCAAGAAGTTGATTATCTAATTACAAGCCATACAGAACCTGATCATTCTGGTTTAATAGGTAATCTTTTAGATTTAAACCAAAACATCACAGTAGTTGGATCAAAATTAGCCCTTAAATTCATTGAAGACCAAATACATATCCCCTTTAAGCGTATAGAGGTTAAGAGTGGAGAGTTTTTAAATCTAGGAACTAATCCTAATAGTGGTTTAGAACATAATATTGAATTTATAAGTGCACCAAATTTACATTGGCCAGATACCATATTTTCATATGATCACAGCACACATGTTCTCTATACATGCGATGCATTTGGACTCCATTATTGTTCTGACGAATTTTTTGACAATGATCAAAAAGAAATATACGATGATTTCCGTTTTTATTACGATTGCCTTATGGGTCCAAACGCTAGAAGTGTTCTGCAGGCAATTAAAAGAATAGATAAGCTACCTGAATTAAAAACAATAGCTGTTGGTCATGGGCCTTTGCTCCATAATCAGGTGAATTTTTGGAAAGGAAAATATCTAGAATGGAGTAGCAATAAAAGCAAAGGTAATGATTTTGTCTCAGTCTGCTACATAAGCGACTATGGTTATTGTGATCGACTAAGTCAAGCGATATCTCGTGGAATAAGTAAAGCAGATGCACAGGTTCAATTAATTGATTTAAGATCTTCTGACCCGCAAGAATTGACAAGTTTAATTTCCGAATCAAAAGCAGTAGTCATTCCCACATGGCCAGTAGACTCAGATAATGAATTAAAAGAATCTCTCGGTACTTTATTTGCAGCACTAAAACCGAAACAATTTACTGCTGTCTATGATGCATTTGGTGGAAATGATGAACCTATAGATTCCTTAGCAAATAAATTAAGAGAACTTGGTCAAAAAGAAGCTTTCTCCCCTTTAAGAGTTAAAAATATTCCAGATCCCATTGTTTATCAACAATTCGAAGAAGCTGGAACTGACTTGGGTCAATTAATCAATAAAAAGAAGAATATTGCATCTATGAAGAGCCTTGATTCAAATTTAGATAAAGCGTTAGGTAGATTAAGTGGAGGATTATATGTAGTTACAGCGAGCCAAGGGGAAGGTTCGACATTTAGACAAAGTGCAATGGTCGCAAGTTGGGTTAGTCAAGCAAGCTTTTCTCCACCAGGTATTACAGTTGCAGTAGCAAAAGATAGAGCTATTGAATCATATATGCAAGTTGGTAATGGTTTTGTTGTGAATATCTTGAGAGAAGATAACTATCAAAAAATGTTCAGACATTTTTTAAAAAGATTTGCCCCTGGAGCTGATAGATTTGCAGATGTAGATGTAATTAGCAACATCGCTGAAGGGGGAGCAGTTCTCTCAGATTCACTCGCCTTTTTAGATTGTAAAGTTAGTTCCAGAATGGAGACTCCAGACCATTGGATAATTTACGGAATTGTTGAAAACGGTAATGTTTCTGACTTATCATGCAAGACAGCAGTTCATCACAGAAAAGTTGCTAATCACTATTAGAAAATAAGTCTTTAAAATGTCAGATATTAATATAGGCCTACTTGCAGAAAATCAAAACTTATCAGAATTTGAAATTACCGAAAATTTTTCTTGTGTAAGATTCTTAGACCAAAATAAAGAAAGATTTGAACTTGAATTTAACCTTGAAAAAGGAACCTCTTTTAATACTTTTTTCATTAGAAGTCATGAGGAACTTTTTATTATTCATCCACCTGAGAAACAATATTTAAATTCATTTAATAAAGTAATTTCTAGGTTTTGCGATCAATTTACATTAGATAAAATCAACTTCATTTCTGGTCATATTAATCCCCAAATTATTGAAACTATAAAAAATATAAGTACCCAATTTCAAAACACAACTATTACTTGCTCTAATCCAGGTTATAAACTTATTAGCGAACTTTGGAATCAAAGAAATCCTACCGTAGAAAACTTTATTGAAATTCAATTACCTGAAATAAACATAATCAAAAAAGAACTTAATTTAGAATTAGATAACATTTCACTAGAGTTAATTCCTATTCCAACAGCACGTTGGCCTGGTGGCCTGATAATTTATGAACGTAATCAAGAAATACTTCTTAGTGAGAAAATTTTCTCTGCACACATTGCGTCTGAATATTGGTCTGAAACAAATCGAGTTAGTACAGAAATTGATAGGAAACATTTTTATGATTGCTTGATGGCACCAATGTCTAATCAAGTAGTATCAATAACTGAAAAAATTGCAGATTATGACATTAAAACTATTGCACCATTACATGGTCCCGCGATCGAATATAGCTTAAAAGGCTTTTTAAATGACTATATTAGATGGGGAGAGAACCTCTCAACAAATAATCTTAAGATCGCTCTGATATATGCAAGTGCTTATGGAAATACAGCCTCAATAGGTGATGCATTGGCTAAAGGGATAAATAGAACCTCTATAGAAGTTGAAAGTATTAATTGTGAATTTACACCTAATGATGTACTTGTAAAATCTATTCAAAATGCTGATGGATATTTAATAGGCTCACCCACATTGGGTGGTCACGCCCCAACTCCAATAGTTAGTGCACTAGGAACATTATTAGCAGAGGGTAATAGAGATAAGCCAGTGGGAATTTTTGGCAGTTTTGGCTGGAGCGGCGAAGCTATAGATTTACTTGAAACAAAATTAAAAGACGGTGGTTTTAAGTTTAGTTTTGACCCTATAAGGATTAAATTCAGTCCAAATAAACCAAAGATTAAAGAGTTAGAAGAAATAGGAACTCACTTTGGAAGAAAAATTATAAAAAAAGCAAAGAAAAAACCCAGAAAATCAGATACTGGAATGATTACAAGCAAAACGGATCCAAAGCTACAAGCTCTTGGAAGAGTAATTGGTTCACTTTGTGTCCTGACAGCCTCTAAAGGCAAAGATGAGAATAATATTAAAGGAGCTATGCTTGCATCTTGGGTGAGTCAAGCAAGTTTTTTCTCCGCCCGGGTTAAGTATTGCAGTAGCAAAAGATAGATCGGTAGAGTCTC
The DNA here is from genome assembly GCA_003214975.1 of Prochlorococcus sp. AG-412-C21. Classification (GTDB taxonomy): domain Bacteria; phylum Cyanobacteriota; class Cyanobacteriia; order PCC-6307; family Cyanobiaceae; genus Prochlorococcus_A. The sequence goes on along the minus strand of QCKZ01000008.1, from coordinate 33,058 downwards.
TTCTGCAAATAGGAGATTCATTCGCATTAAATATTCTTAGTGAAAAATATTTTAAAGAACCTTTGAAAAGATTCACAAAGCCCTTTGCACCTGGAGAAGATAGATTTGAAGGCATAAATATTGAATTAACTCCTAATGAACAGATAATCATTCCAGAATCGCTCGCATGGTTAGATGCTTCTGTCAAAGAGAGAATGGAATGTGGAGATCATTGGGTAATTTACGCCGAAGTACTACACGGTAATATACTAAAATCCGATAGTCTAACGGCAGTTCATCACCGCAAAACAGGTGCTAACTATTAAATTTATTTATCTAATTTATGACTGAAACAAAAGATCTAATAATCATTACAGCTAGTTGTGGTAAAAATCTAGAACTTTCTAAAAAATTTCTTGAAAAAAGTAATGAACTTAAAATAAGTTCTGAAATTTTAGATCTTACCACTCTTGATATTCCATTATTTAATCCAAGAATTCACAGCAAAGAAAATATTCCAAATGAAATAAAAGAATTAAAAAAAAAGCTTTTCAAGATTGAAAGGTGGGTGATTTGTGCGCCTGAATATAATGGATCTATACCTCCCATTCTCTCCAACTTCATAGCATGGCTTTCTATTTCGGGAGATGACTTTAGGAATTTATTTAATGGTCAACCAATTGCAATTGCTACATTTTCTGGTGGCATAGGGTTAGAACTACTGACCTCATTACGCATTCAATTAGTACATTTAGGCAGTCAAGTATTAGGGAGACAACTTTTGTCCTCATATAGTAAACCTATAGATACAAAAACTATTGAAGATATTATTCAAAGACTTTTACAAATGAAAAAATTAAAAACATAAACATTTAAAACCTAATAAAATCTCATTCTTTTTCATTCCAAACTTTCAAAATTTCTCTAGCCATAGGCAGTGCATGAACAGATCCCCCACCAGGAGTATTTTGTGCAAAAGCAACTACAAGTAATTCGCTTTTGTCAGAGGGAGTAAAGCAAACGAACCAAGCGTGATCTAATCCACCTTCACCATCTTCAGCAGTTCCAGTTTTGCCTGAAACTGGAGGTAAATTTGAAACTCCATAATTAATTGATACTCCTGTGCCAGATTCTACTACTTTCCTGAGACCACTTTTTATCAACTGAATATTATTTGAATCAATATCAATTTTAATAAGTTTTTTATCTGAAAGATTTTCTTCATCTTTTTTAACTAAATAGGGAGTAACTAGATAACCTCCATTTGCAATTGCAGCATATGCTCTAGCTATTTGTATAGGAGTAACTTGTACAACAAATTGTCCAATAGACATACTCGCGATATCTTCTGGAACCCAAGGGGTTCTTCCTGGTTGCCCCCATCCTCTGCCTGCTTTAGCCCATTCACTACTAGCTACTAATCCTATATTTTCTTGTTCAGAAATTTCAATTCCAGATAAAGAATTAAAACCAAGCTTTCGTGAGACCTTATAAATTTCATCAACTCCTACTCCATGACCTACTTGATAAAAAAATGTATTACTAGAAACTCTTAAAGCATCTTCATAACCTATTAACCCAAAGCCTAAATCATTATGCTCTCTAAAACATTGGCTCCCATAAGTTATACATGGTTTCGTATCTAACATTGTTTCTCTAGGGAATTTTCCACTTTCCAAGCCAGCTAAAGCCGTTACAATTTTCCAAACGCTTCCTGGATCGTAGGCATTTAATGCTCTATTAAATAAAGGTTTTTTCAGTAGAATTAAAAAGGTTATTATATTCTTTCTCAGGTTTAAAATCCTTTGAGAAAAAATTTAAATCAAATGTAGGTTTACTTGACATTGCTCTTATTGCACCATCTCTTGGATCCATTACTATTATGGCTCCAGCTTTTTTATCTTTAAGAACTTCCTCAGCAACTAATTGCAGATTAAGGTCAATTGTTAGTTCAATATCATTACCTTGTACTGGAGGCCTTAGACCCAATGATCTTTGAAATTTTCCTAATGAATTTACTTCAACCATTTCTCCACCCCATTCACCTCTTATAAAATCTTCGTAAACATATTCAATTCCAGTTCTACCGATTAAGTCATTTAATTTATAACCATTCTTAGATAAGAATTTATATTCTAATTCAGTAATTGGCTGAGTATAACCAATTACATGGGCAGCAAGGGATTTATAAGGATAATTTCTAATTAATTTGGTAGCTATTTCAAAACTAATTAAATTACCTTCATTCTCCTTAAATTTTATTAATTGATCTACATTTAAATCATCAAGAATAATTACTGAAAGTTTCTGATTTTTTAGACCATCAGAGTATTTTTTTTGAATTACATTACTATCAATATTTAACAAGTTAGAAATAATTGATTTATGTTTTTCCCAATTGCTTTTATTGACAGATTGAGGCTTTATTATTAAAGAATATTTAACTCTACTATCTGCTAAAACATAACCATTTTTATCTAGTATTCTTCCGCGTATTGGCTGTGAAGCAATAAGTCTGATCCTATTCTCATCTGACATCTTCTTAAAAGATTCATAATTTAAAAGTTGTAAAAAAATTAACCTACATAGAATCAATAAAAATGATATAGAAGAAAAAATAAGTAAGACTAAAGGTTGTCTCTTTAATGAAATAAGTTTTTTATTAGGACTTGTTTTTATCAAAAATATAAAATTTATTTAAATATTGTTTTTTCTAATAAAGCAATGGTTGATTTTATTTCATTAAGTCTAGTGATTAAATCTTTATAATCACTGTCTTCATTGATGAGATTAAACTCATCATTTTGAATATTATTGGAATTTAAATTTTCACTCATAAAACTTATACTTTTTAGGCAATTATTTCAATTAATAGAATTCTAAATAATAAATTTATTTTTTCAAAATTTTATTAACTTAGATACTTAAAAAAGATCAAAAAGAAATTAATTTAATTGTTCTATATTTTGTTCAAAATAAGGATTACAACTATTCTTTGATATCCCTAATGACCATCCAATAAATGAAGAAATAAATAGCGTGACGATTAACGGCAAAATGGCTTGTTGAGTATTTACTAGACTGAACCATTCCCTCCAGCTACTATAAAATCTTTCTCTTTGAAATTTTCTCTTTTCATTTTCTAGCAATCTCGCTTTTTTCTCGAAAGATTTTGTTACCCACTTTTCGAAAGGAATCTTTTTTACAATCGCCATTTTTCTCTCCACTTCTAATAATTGTCCGGAACTCAGATAAGGATGAAATGTACTTATCAATTCAAGAGTTTTTAAAAACATCTCAACAGTTGCATCTTTTATGAGCTTTTGCTCATGACTTAAATCAGCCCACTCTATTTCTGGATAAAAACGGTTCCTATTTGGTGAGATTTGATCCTCTGACATTTGACCAGGTTCTCTGAGCCATCTATTAGTATTTTCGTCAAATCTCCGCCAATATAAAAAAGGATTAATAAAAATTGTTTTACCAGATACCTTGACTACATCTTGTTGCAGATGATTAGTTATCTTTCTTTCAGAATTTTTTGATTTTATCAAAAGTCTAAATTAATAATCTAATTAAAGATTATCTTTTATTCACTATTTTTCCAGAAATATAAAAAATTATCCTATTAGTATTAAGTTTTCGACAAGTGCCAACGCTTCTTTAAATAATTACAGTATTCACAATTTAAGGAAGGTTTAGGGAAATTATCCGAACGTAATAAATTGACCGTATCAATTATCTTATTTTCTACCCATGAAGTAGAACAATCTAATTTAATTAGATGTACGTCAAAATTTAATTGGTTATTAAATAACTCTTCATTTTTCTTGCCATTGAAATATAAAAGATAAGCTTCTTTAGCTACTTGAAAACCGTTTTTTTTAAACAACCACTGATACATTTCTAATTGTCTTTTATAAGCTTTTGCATATTCATATTTATTAAAAGTCTCAGACCAATCAAAATTATTTCTAGATGTTGCTTTGACATCAACGATAATAAGGTCACCATTTTTTTTCTGCCAAATATCATCCACAGCTCCACCAAAATCATAGTTATGTTCAATTGACTTATATCTTATCCCTTGAAAATTACTTCTCCAACGTTCTAAATCTTTGTGTTTGAAAGGCACAGCATCAATTCCATATTCAATAAATAAAGGATGTGGCTCCTTAATTTTTCTATAATAATCAAATTCATTTTTACATAAATTATCTACAGCTATATTTAAGGTAAATGGTAATGATGGCGGTTTGATTTGATATTTTTTGTCCAGTACACAACATCTTGGACAACTAAGATATTTCTCAACTGTAGATCGACTTAATTTAATAATATCGGGCATTACGTTTTAAATCTCATTTAAAAATTTCTTGCTTATATAAAAAACTTTAAATTTTTTTAACATTTGAAGACTTACTCCCACTCTATAAGAACTTTAACAATTTTTTCAATCTATGACTAGGATTTAAGGAGTTAATTTTCCACGTAAAACCCACGTAAAACCGATTACTTCCATTCTTTATACTTTTCCCTGTAATTAGATGAACTAATTGTAGAGAATTCATTTTTTTCATTGCTTTTTCTGAACGAAATCAAATTTAAAATTCAACAAAACGATAATGTTTCAAAAAATATGAATATCTTTATTTATTGATTTTGTTTGTAGGAATATTTCCATTTATATTTATCGAGAAATAAAGCATTTTCCAGCGGTAGGAATTTCTGTATTGTATTCAAGTTCGATTGATGCATAAGACTCTATGAAATTTAACTTTTTCTTATCAATGATCGTTATAAATAAATCTGGATAATTATATGTTTTAGTTAAAATAATAAAACTATTTGTCTCCTTAAGGATTGAATGGTCATCTTCACCATTTTCATAAGTCTTTACAAAAAATTTTCCTTCTCTTTTGTAAGTTTTTGTCTCGACTTCACCAGGTCTCCCATGACTCGAAAGTTCAGCAGAACAAATATATCTTTCAGCAATTGCACTTTTTATAAACGAAATCGAAAAAACATTGAACAATAAAAATCCAATAAAAGCAGTTTGTTTTTTCATATCAAATTTACTTTTAATCAATATACCAATTGTAGAGAAAACAGACTTTCTACGATTTCTCTTAAGAGACGGAGAAAAGGTTCAACGTAAAACCCACGTAAAACCGCACTAGATTTTATCGCTCAAATCAATTGCTATGACATAACCATCATTTTGACTATATCTAACGTAAAACCGATTAATTCAAGTTATAACTGGGTTCTTAAAATCCGTTTATTCCCACTCTATAAGACCTTGATAAATAATTGAATCTATAAATACGATTTGGGTGAAAGTTTTTCTACGTAAAACCTACGTAAAACCAAAATAGTCAATTTCTAGATATTTTTTTCGTAAATATGGGAACTATTTGTAGAGAAGACAAATCAATCATTTATAATACAACTACCTGAAATTAAAGCACTATCTTTTCCAGGGTTTAATGCAATCATCGAAAACATACTATTTTTCTTATCAAGAAATGCAGCATAATAATTATCTAAACCAGTATAAAAACTATAAAGGTGAATATTATCTGCATTCTCATTTAGTATTTCCGAAGTTGCACCATAATCACTGACGAATTCAAAACCTTTTCTATATCTAACAAAAGATTTTTTCTTACCTTGATGTTCATATCTACAAATCCAAGTTTCAGATTTAACCACTCCCAAAGAAATTAGAGAAAGAAATCCTATTAAAAAAACAGACAAAAGCAGTTACTTTTTTTCATATCAAAATTCACTTTTAATTAATATATCAACTGTAGAGAAAATAGACTTTATACGATTTCTCTTAAGAGACGGAGAAAAGGTGCTGCGTAAAACCCACTTAAAACCGCACTAGATTTTATCGCTCAAAAGCACTGCTATGACTTAACCATTATTTTGCATATATCTCACGTAAAACCGATTAATTGAAGTTATTACTGGGTTCTTAAAATCCGTTTATTCCCACTCAATAGTTCCAGGAGGTTTGCTTGTAATATCATAAACAACTCTATTCACTAAACTTACTTCGTTTACGATTCTATTTGCAATCCTCTCCAAAATTTGAAAAGGAATCTTTGACCAGTCGGCTGTCATACCATCTTCACTAGATACACAACGTAAAACTATTGGCCATGCATAAGTCCTTTTATCGCCCATAACTCCTACTGTTTTTACAGGTAGCAATACTGCAAAAGCTTGCCAAATATCATTGTAAAGACCTGCTTTTTTAATTTCATCTCTTACTATCCAGTCTGCATCTCTTAAACAATCAAGTTTTTCATTATTCACCTCTCCCAAAATTCTTATAGCTAATCCTGGTCCTGGAAATGGATGCCTTTTTATGATTTCATCCGGCAAACCTAAAGCAGCTCCCACTTTTCGGACTTCATCCTTAAACAGTTTTCTTAATGGCTCAACTAATTTAAATTGTAAATCTTTTGGCAATCCACCCACATTATGATGACTCTTTATTTTTACAGCTATTCTTTCTCCTGTTTTAGGATCAATATTAGTCCCAGCACTTTCAATAACATCAGGATAAAGAGTACCTTGGGCTAAATACTGAAAAGGTCCCAATCTATTGCTTTCTTCCTCAAATACTCTAATAAATTCTTCACCTATAATTTTTCTTTTTTGTTCTGGATCAGTAATACCTTTTAATTTTGCAATAAACCTTTCCCTTGCATTAATATATTCAACTTTTATATGAAATTTCTTATCAAAAAAATTCATTAAAAATTCTGGTTCACCTTTTCTCATGAAACCTTGGTCTATAAACATGCATGTAAGCTGATTTCCAATAGCTTTATTGAGAAGAAAAGCAAGAGTTGAGGAATCAACTCCTCCAGATAAGGCAAGCAAAACTTTTTTATTGCCAACTTGCTCTCTTATCCTGGGAATAGTTTCCTCTATATAGGTTTCGGTTGTCCAATCAGCCGCACAACAAGAAATTTTATAAACAAAGTTTTTAATTACCGTCATCCCAAACTCTGAATGAATAACTTCAGGATGAAATTGTACACCAAATAATTTCTTACTATCATTTGCAATTGCTGCATGTAGTGTGTTCTCGGTATGAGCAATTTTATTAAATCCATAAGGCAAACAATTAATAGAATCGCCATGACTCATCCACATAATAGATTTATCTTCTACCTCAAAAAGGAGGTCAGATTCTTGGTCTATATTTATTGGTGCTCTACCATATTCAGCTCTTTTGGTAGCTGAAATAACAGACCCTCCAAGTTCTTTGACCATTAATTGCATTCCATAGCATATTCCAAGAATAGGAATTCCTAAATTAAAAATTTTTTCATCACACTTAGGCGCATTTTGTTCATATACAGAATTTGGGCCTCCACTCAAAATAATCCCTTTAGGGTTAATATTTTTAATTTCCTCAATTGAAATGTAATTACTTACTACAAGAGAAAAAACATTAGTTTCTCTAATTCTTCTTGCAATCAATTCAGAATATTGAGATCCAAAATCCAAAATTAATATTGAAGGATCTCGTTCTTTTTTTAAAATTATTTGACTCATGTATAAAAGTTAACTCAATTTATTTACAAAAGCATAATGAATCACAAATTAATCTCATTGAAAATAAGAAATATAATTATTGCCGTTAATTCCAGCCCACCTAATTTTCCTTTTTCTATCAAAAATGATTGATGCGATTTCCATATCTGTTTTTACATACCTATTAACATATGCAAAAGAACGTTTTTCGATGGTATTTGATAAATTCTTGAATAATTTATCAGCTATAGATTGATCAAATCCTTCAAGAAGTAATAATGCATTCTCAAGATTATCTAACTGAGATAATTCAACTATTATTTCAGCTGGTACCTTTTCTTTAACAGCTAAATAAACAAGAATCTCAATTCGTCCATCAGCTAAATGATTATGTGTATGAAAAATACCACCTGCTAATTTAATTAATTTTCCGTGATAACCAAAAAGAATTACAGTTTCAACATTTTTTATTGCAGCATCAACTATTAATGGTCCTATCCAGTTTCCAACTTTTATAATTGGCAACTTAACATTGCAAGTTTTTGCCAAATTTAAACCATTTTCACCAATAACAAAAACAACTTTCCCTTTAAAATCATTTTTAATTAACTTTCTTAGATTAGTTTTAGCATCTTCTAATTGATCAGGTGAAGCACTCGAATAAGTCTCAGCAGAAGTTCCAATAATAGATAATCCATCAACGATACCAAATGACTTATTACTAGTTCTTTCAGCTAAAAAAACCCCATTTGGGAAAATTATTTCTAATTTCAAATTAAAGCCCTCAGGAATAATATCTAATAAATTTTCATATAAAACTTTTTTGGCAAAATCAGAAATACATATCTCTAATGTGTCCTCTTTTATACCTACACCAGATCCTGCAATAATATTAATTAGATTTGTTTGACTAGGATTATTAAAAGAAATTTTTTCTAAAGAGGCTATTGTCCATATTTCTAAGTTTTGCGTAATGTCAAGATCTAATCCAGACTTAGCGAAGGTAATTCCTAATGCATGCGAGTCATCTTGAAGTAAACCAACAGAATTAATCTCAATTTTTATTTCTTTATTTTCATTAGAAATCTTTATTAGTTCATAATTATCAAATGGCAAACCTACTAATTTTTTTAATGCTGACCTAGCAGCTCCAGCAACCCACAAAGGTAAAGAAAATCCTTTTTTCAAATCAAGTAATTGAAAAATATATAATGAGAACTACTCTAAGAATGACCTATTTAACAAAAAGTGGCCATACAACAAAAATTATCATTGATGATTCCTGGACCCACACCAGTTCCAGAAAAAGTTTTACAAGCACTAAGCAAGCATCCAATAGGCCATCGCAGTAAAGAATTCCAAGATCTCGTAGAGAGTACCACTAACAATTTAAAGTGGCTTCATCAAACTGCAAATGATGTTCTAACAATTACTGGTAGTGGAACTGCCGCAATGGAAGCTGGAATAATAAATACTTTAAGTAAAGGAGATAAAGTAATTTGTGGAGAAAATGGAAAATTTGGCGAAAGATGGGTGAAAGTTGCTAAAGAATTTGGTTTAGAAGTAATAAAAATTGATTCCGAATGGGGGAACCCTCTTAATCCAGCAGAATTCAAAAAGGTATTAGAAGAAGATAAACAAAAAGAAATAAAGGCAGTTATTTTGACTCATTCTGAAACCTCAACAGGTGTAATTAATGATCTAGAAACTATAAGTTCATATATTCGCGAACACAATACAGCTTTATCAATTGTTGACTGCGTGACAAGTCTTGGAGCTTGCAATGTGCCAGTAGATGAATGGCAATTAGATGTCGTCGCTTCAGGATCACAAAAGGGATACATGATACCGCCAGGTCTTAGTTTTATAGCAATGAGCCAAAAGGCATGGGAAGCTACAGAAAAATCTAATTTACCAAAATTTTATTTAAATTTGAAATCCTACAGAAAGAGTCTTTTAAGTAACAGTAATCCATATACTCCTGCAGTTAATTTGGTTTTTGCTTTAGATGAAGCTTTAAAAATGATGCGAGAAGAAGGATTACAAAATATTTTCCTCAGGCATAATAAACATAAATTAGCAATGAGCAATGCTGTAAAAGCTTTAAATCTAGAATTATTTGCTGATGAAAAATATTTAAGTCCTTCAATTACTGCAATAAAAACTGGAGAAATCGATGCTGAAGAATTTAGAAAAACAATTAAAAATAAGTTTGATATCCTGCTTGCTGGCGGTCAAGATCACTTAAAAGGGAAAATATTCAGAGTAGGTCATTTAGGCTATGTGAATGATAGAGATATAATTACAGTGATTTCTGCTATTAGTAAAATACTTCTTGATCAAAGCAAAATAACAGCTCAGCAAGCTGGTAAAGCTTTAGAGGTGGCATCTATGTATCTTGAAGCAAATTGAGTTAAGTTCCGGGCTCTTCAACATTTCCACCCAATTCAACAATCTTTTTCCTAAGAGAAATTGATTTTTTTTCATCTCCCTTAGTTTGAGCTATTGCAAGAGCAAACTCTAATTTTTCAAGGTAGTGGCCACCCTCGAAAAAAGATAATTTTTTCTTAATTGGGCTTTTCTGAAATTTGTATGAAATTTGTGAAGACATAAAAAACTATGCTTTAAATAATATTATGCCAATAAAAGGGGACATTACGAGAGAAAAACAAAAATATAATTTGACCATAAACTCAAGCCAAAAAAAATTTTTCTTATATTATGTCCAAACATCAATAAAATTCATGCCAAACATAAATCTCATATACTACATACTTGCTGGAAGTATTTTTGGAGCATTAGCTTTAAAAACTGGTATACCTGCAGCTCCTCTTGCTGGGGCTTTAATTGGCGCAAGCATATTAAGTATTAGTGGCAAAGTAGAGATAGCAGAGTGGCCAATTGGTTCAAGAACGATATTAGAAATTTGCATTGGAACAGTTATTGGCACATCATTAACTAAAGACTCCTTAGTTGACCTTCAAAGCTTATGGAGACCTGCTATCCTAATAACTTTTACTTTAGTTATTACAGGATTAGCAATTGGTTTATGGACAAGCAGATTACTTAATATAGATATCATTACAACAATTCTAGGGGCTGCACCAGGAGGTATTAGCGGTATGAGTTTGGTAGGTTCAGAATATGGAGTAGGGGCAGCAGTTGCAACACTACACGCAGTAAGGCTAATTACTGTGCTTTTAATTCTTCCTTTAGTTGTAAAATGTTTGAACATATTCGGACTAATTAAATCTTAAATTTCTATAGACATATTCTCAATAAAAGATATTTTTAAATAGAAGAATAAAATTTTAATGCAAAGATCTACGCAGAAAAAATTAATACTATTAACTCTAGGAATAATTTCTCCACTGTATTTTCAAATATCTAAAGTTAATGCAGGATCATTTGGAGCAGAGATTTTCTGTACTATGAGAGATGGAGGCAATGATCATCAAAGTAGTTGGGATGCAGCATATACGTATATAAAAAAACAAAAGGGAGGATTATTCAAAGTCTCTCCTAAACAAGCAGCATCACAAATTACTGAATCAGTTATAAGAGAGAGAGAAAAATACGGCTATTGTGTTGAATATCTAGATAATCTTCATCCAGATAGAAAGTTACAAAGAGAACTACAAAAAGAAGCAAAAAGAAAAGAAAAGTTAGAAAAAGAATTAGAAGAAGCTAATGAAAAATATTCAGAAGAGACAATTGAAAGATATGGATATTAATTTAAAGCTTTAAATTTTTTCATTTTTTAATTAGTAAATTTAGTAAATTGTATTTGTGTATCTATCAACACTAAATTATATTTTTACGCACCAATTTTGTCTAAAAAATGATAAATAAATATTGACTTTTAATATATGCAAGCCATTATTTATTTAACTAAATAGTCTGAATGCATATCAATGATGCTGTATTTTTAGAGGATTTATGTCCTAAGTTCAGATTTAGACAATGGCGAAAGTCAATTCATAGATTTACAGGAAAAAGCTGCATATATTGCGGAAAACCATCTGAATCCATTGACCATGTATTACCACGTAGCCAAGGAGGATTAAATACCACAGAAAACTGTGTACCTGCATGTCTTTCTTGTAATGGGGATAAATCAGATGAAAATGCTTTGTATTGGTATAGAAGACAAAAATTTTATGATCCTAGAAGAGCAATGGCTATAAGAGCTTGGTTAGAAGGAGATTTAAGATTAGCTATAAGATTATTACAATGGGCTAATCCTAATTTCAAGGTGAATAAAAATTATGAACAAGGCGACTCAAAATATAAAGCAGCTTGACTACCAAACATTACATAATTTTCTAGAATTGTAATTCTCACATATATTTTCCAAATCTCTTGGCGATTCTGGGAATATTAAAAATGTAGACAATGAAATGAGAACAATAAATAATTTTTGGTAGAATTTATAATCAACTAAACTGATTTCTTTTTCTTTCAGATGAGTATAACTACTTTTGCTAATGCAGAAAGTTTTTAATTTAGGCTTAAAAGCTGACTTCATTGTTAAATAATACATATGTACTACTATACTACCTATGAATAATTTCGCAAGTTCTCTAAGAAATAAAAATAAATTTTTAATCTTAGGATGTGGTTTTACCGGTAGTTTCTTTGCAAAAACCATAAAAAAATTTGGTTATACAGCTTTAACAAGTTCGAGATCTGAAAATAAAGATCCAAATAGTTTTGTTTTTAACAGTGAAAAGGGAATAGTTCCTAATGAAAAAATTTTTGATGGTGTAACGCATATTCTTAGTTGCATACCTCCCGACAAGAATGGTAATGATCCAGTATTAGAAAGTCTGAAAAATAAGCTAAAAAGTTTATCCCTTGAATGGGTTGGATATTTATCTACCACAGGAGTATATGGGAACACCAAAGGCGATTGGGTATCTGAGATTGACAAACCTAACCCTTTTCAAAAAAGAAGTCATAAAAGATTACATTGCGAAAAAGAATGGATGAAATCAGGTTTACCGGTACAAATTTTTCGGTTACCAGGTATTTATGGACCTGGTAGATCCACTTTTGAAGCAATAAAAAATCAAAAGATTCGTGTTATCTCAAAAAAAGATCAAGTATTTTCAAGGATTCATGTTGCTGATATTACAAATGCAATTATCTATCTATTACAAAATAAAGATTCTTTAAAATTTCATCAAATTATTAATATTGCAGATGACGAACCCTGTGCTCAAATAGACGTTATTCAATATTGTTACGATCTACTTGGATTAAAAATGCCAAAACCAATATTATTTGAGGATGCAAAAAAGGACTTATCACCTATCGCTCAATCTTTTTGGATGGAAAATAGAAGAGTTTCTAATAAACTTTTGTGTGAAACACTTGGATATAAACTAATTTATAAAAACTATAAAATAGGCTTAAAAAATTGCTTTTTAAATAGTTAAAAAATAAATAGATTTAAAAACTTTTTATGAATTTTAAAAATACAAATAATACATTTAAAATAGTATTAAGCGTCGGAGATGAGTCTGGTGTAGGACCTGAAATAATTTTAAAAGCTCTTGGTTCTCATGAGATACCAGAAAATATTGACTATATATTAGTGGGCTCAAAAAGGAATCTACAAAATACATATAATCATCTCAAATCTTTAGGATTGAAAAATCTAGCAAATCCTAATAATTTAGAAATTCATGATCTCAAAATTTCTTCATCTGATAATGAATCTAAATTAAGTTATGGCAATTCAAGTTTCTATTACTTAACAAAAGCAATTGAAATTGTAAAAAAATATCCTAATTCAGCACTTGTAACTGGCCCAATTTGTAAGAAATCATGGTCACTAGCAGGTCATTACTTCGAAGGCCAGACTGAAGTATTAGCAAAATTGTGTTCAGCAAAAAATGTTGGAATGCTATTCACAGCTAAATCACCAATTACTGGTTGGAGATTCAATACCTTGCTTGCTACAACCCACATAGCACTTTGTGAGGTGCCAAAGAGGCTAAATACAAAATTAATTCACTCTAAATTGGATCTTTTCAAAGAGTTTTGTGATAAATATAATGAAAAACATACTTTAAAAGTTGCCGGCTTAAACCCTCATGCTGGCGAAGAAGGTATTTTGGGTAATGAAGAAAGAGATTGGCTTAATGATGCATTGATTTCTTGGAATGAAAAAAATAAAGATATTAGATTATTAGGCCCTTTATCGCCAGATAGTTGTTGGAATTCTTCCGCAAAAGCTTGGAGACACAAAGATGCTGAAAAGCATGATGGCATTCTTGCTATGTATCATGATCAAGGTTTAATACCAATGAAGGTTATAGCTCTTAATTACTCAGTAAACACTACAATAGGTTTACCTTTTATAAGAACATCTCCAGATCATGGAACAGGATTTGATATTGCTGGCAAAGGAATAGCGCAATCTCAAAGCATGATTGAGGCTATAAAGACTGCAATCGAAATGACTAAAAATTCAAGACTGCTTAACACGCATTAGAACTTGACCAAATTCAACTGGCGTTCCATTTTCTACGAGAATCTCTACAATTTCAGCATTAAATTCAGATTCAATTTCATTCATTAATTTCATGGCTTCCAAAATACAAATAGTTTGGCCAACCTTAACATTATTGCCTACTTCAACGAATGGCTCCTCTCCAGGTGCTGCAGCCCTATAAAATGTACCAACCATAGGAGATGTAATTTCTGTAAGATCTGAACGCCCAGGAGGAGCTACTTGAGGCATCTCAGGCTCATTAGCTATCGAGAGATTATCGTTTATGGGTTTTTGATTAGCATTTGTTTGCCTATCAAATGAATTATTAGTAACTAAATTATTAGTTAATTGATTCTGATCGAATAAATTTCGTTTTATTTCAAGTTTAAAGTCTTCTCCTTCTAGAGAGAACTCTTGAATATCGCTTGTTGAGATTTTTTCTATTAAGCGATTTAAGTCTTCATGATCTAATTTCATAGCCATTAATTTTCACGTCCAAGATAACTATCGTTACGAGTATCAACTTTAATCATTTCTCCCACAGAAATAAATAAAGGAACCATAACTTGAGCACCTGTTTCTAGAATAGCTGGTTTTGTGCCCCCACTAGCAGTATCACCTTTAACTCCAGGATCAGTTTCTGTAACTTCTAAAGTTATAGATATTGGAAGTTCTACTTCTAAAACCTTACCATTATGGAAAATAACATTAACTTCCATTCCTTCTTTCAAATACTTTGCTCCTTTACCAATTTGTTCAACAGAAAGTCTGGTCTCTTCAAAACTTGTCATATCCATAAAAACATAATCTCCAGACTCCACATAAGTGTGTTGCAGGTTAGACTTCTCAAGGATAGCCTGCTGTACTGATTCTCCGGCTCGGAAAGTTTTGTCAACCACGTTGCCGCTTTGAACTGATTTTAATTTTGTTCGCACGAAAGCAGAACCCTTACCAGGCTTGACATGTAGAAATTCTACAACACGCCAAACCTGTCCATCTAATTCGATGGTAGTACCTGTGCGAAAATCGTTACTGGAAATCATTCCTGTATTACATCCCCAAGGATCATAAACCTGCAAGAGTGCTATGCAAAAATTCTTATCAAATCGGAACAAACTTTTCTTAAGTTTATTACTCATAATTTTACAGGTTTTTTTCGTTAAACCGATTCAAGTATTAGCTGATTTACCTACTGGAAATGCTGTAAAAGACCCTAACGCAATCCTCAGAAACGCACTCCCTATCAAGCAAGTTGAGTTGCAAGAAATTCAACACAAATTGGAAGAAACTAGTGACCTTGTAAGGGGAGGAAGATGGCCCGCTCTTACAAAAACTGTTACAAAATGTCAATCTTTACTAAAAAAATACCAAAGTCGAATTTTTCAAGAATTAACAAAAGATCAACAGAAAACTGCTGAAAAAACATTTTTCGAGCTTAAAGAAAATTTTAATAGCCTTCAAGATCATGCCAAATCAAAGGATAAGTACTCGTTTGTAGCGACCCGCAAAGAGGCTTTAGATAAAATAGGTGGATTAGAAGAATATTTTCTACCAAATCAATTTCCATACTCTATTCCAGACGAATTTGATAATCTACCAAGATTACTAGGCAGAGCAAGAGTAAATATAAAAACCTCCAAAGGAGAAATGATAGCCATTATAGATGGATTTAATGCCCCGCTTACAGCAGGAGCATTTATAGATTTATCTTCAAAAAACTTCTATAAAGATTTACCAATTAACAGAGCTGAAGAATTTTTTGTTCTACAAACAGGTGATCCAATTGGCGAAGCAATTGGGTATTTAGATCCTGAAACAAATGAAGAACGTCACGTTCCTCTGGAAATAAGAATTCCTGGTGAAAAAGATACTTTTTATAATCAAACCTTTGAAGATTTAGGCCTTTACACAGAGACACCAACATTACCTTTCGCAACACTAGGAACTCTAGGTTGGTCTCACTCAAATACAGCAGTTGATGATGGATCATCTCAATTCTTCTTCTTTTTATATGAAGCAGAATTAAATCCAGCAGGTCGCAATTTAATTGATGGAAGGAATGCTGCATTTGGCTATGTTGTTGATGGATTTGATGTATTAGAAGAGCTAACCAAAGATGACACAATTGTCTCAATTGATGTTTTAGAAGGAATTGAAAACCTCAAATTAAATGCATAAGGAATTATTAAAAGATATAGGGGAAAAAGAATTAATAAATAGGCTTGGAAATTTTATGCCTAAAAATCAAGTTTTAGATGATTGCGCTTTAATCAAAACTAAAAATGATAATTTACTTGTTAACAATGATTCATTAGTAGAAAATGTTCATTTTAATGAAATTAGTATTTCCCCTCAAGACCTTGGGTGGAAAGCAGTTGTCAGCAAC
This sequence comes from Prochlorococcus sp. AG-412-C21, assembly GCA_003214975.1. Classification (GTDB taxonomy): domain Bacteria; phylum Cyanobacteriota; class Cyanobacteriia; order PCC-6307; family Cyanobiaceae; genus Prochlorococcus_A. The sequence continues at coordinate 16,631 of QCKZ01000008.1, read as the reverse complement.
ATCTCTGACTTATTATCCAGTGGCAGCAAGAAAACTGTAGGAATTACGATAAGTCTAATTCTCCCTGCAAAAACTGAGTGGGTTTGGGTTGAAGACTTATATAAAGGAATAAATAAGGCTTTAAAGCAATATGGTGGGGTAATTCTTGGGGGAGATTGCTCAATAGGGAATGAAAAAATTATCTCAATAACAGCCCTCGGTATTCAAGGGGAGCTTAAACTACGAAGAAATGCATGTAAACCAGGTGAGATTATCTTAACTACAGGAATTCATGGTCTCAGCAAACTTGGATTTATGATAAAAAGTAATATTAATTTTGATAATAATGTTTCTCTAAATGAAAAATTAATAAGTAAATCGATTGAACATTTTTGTCGACCTCAAGTTAACCAAAATTTTCTAGAAAATCTCCTTAAAACTCGTTCTAATAAAAAAATAACAAAAATAGGATGCACTGATAGTAGCGATGGTCTATTTCAAGCCGTTCAAGATTTAGCAATCACTAGCAATTGTAAAGCAATTATTAATTATGAGAAAATACCAAGAGATAAAGATTGGCCAAAAGGAGACAAATGGGATGAATATTATTTTTTTGGAGGTGAAGATTACGAATTGGTTTTTTCATTACCCAAGAAATGGGCAAAAAATTTATCTAAACTAGATAAGAATATTAACGAGATTGGGTTTTTTACCAATGGAAAACCATCAATAGAATTTAAAGATTATAAAAAAAATAAATTATTGACAAATAAACCTTTCAAACACTTTTAATTATTCCCATTTTTTAGCAACGATCTCCGCTAAATCTACAACCCTCTGGCTATAACCCCACTCATTGTCATACCATGCAAGAACCTTAACAAGGTTATCTCCGATACACATAGTAAGATCAGCGTCTACAATGGATGATTCATTAGTCCCTGCATAATCGCTTGACACTAATGGTTCATCTCCATATTTAATAATTCCCTTCATTGAACCTAGAGAAGCTTCTTTAAGAGCATTATTAACATCCTGGCTTGTGACAGATTTAGAAGATTCGAAAACGAAGTCCACCGCTGAAACGTTCGGTGTAGGAACTCTCATTGCTATTCCTGTCAATTTTCCTTTCATTTCTGGATACACTAATGCTACTGCTTTAGCAGCACCTGTAGAAGTAGGAACGATATTGGTAGCGGCAGCTCTAGCCCTTCTTAAATCTCTATGACTATTATCTAAAATTCTTTGATCACCTGTATAACTATGAATTGTAGTCATCAAACCTTTATTAATCCCAAAAGATTGATCTAAAACTTTAACAACTGGAGCTAAGCAGTTTGTAGTACAACTAGCATTACTCAAAATATCATAATCTTTATGATTGTATGTATCGGCATTAACTCCAACTACATATGTACCAACTCCAGCACCTTTACCAGGAGCAGTTAAAATAACTTTTTTTGCTCCTACCTCTAGGTGCTTACTTGCACCTACATCTGTATTGAAAACTCCAGTTGATTCAATAACCAAGTCTACACCCCAATCTTTCCATGGGAGATTCATTGGGTTTCTATCCGAAAAACACTTAATTGTCTTGTTATTAATTACAAAAGTGTCATCAGTATATTGAATATCAACACCATCAAGCTTGCCAAGTACTGAATCATATTTTAAAAGATGAGCATTTGTCTTAGGGTCTGAAGTAACGTTAATACCAACTACTTCAATATTGGTATAAGCACCTCTACTAAGCCAACAGCGCATAAAGTTTCGCCCAATTCTGCCAAAGCCGTTAATTGCAACACGCAAAGTCATAACTAAAAATTTCTAAATGATTAACCTAAGTTGCTGATCATACTGAATTTTGTGCAATAACGTAAGGTTTTTTTGATTTATTAAGCAAATAAGTCTAGTTTTGTATTAATTCAAGGTAGAGAAAACATATTTTTTAAGAAAAAATACCAAAATTCTGCTTAGAAGTTATCTTGATTTAAGTATAAAGATAAACTTTAGATCAAGAACTAATGCTGAAACATCATTTTCATTTTATTGGAGTTGGAGGTATTGGAATGTCAGCATTAGCAATGGGTTTACTGAAGAAAGGTTATTCAGTTTCAGGATCTGATTTAATCAAAAACCATGAGACTAATAAATTAGAAAATTTAGGCGCGCTTATTTTTACTTCTCAAATTCAACAAAATATTGAATTTATAATTTCAAAACATAACAACAAATTGATTAATTTTGTTGTAAGCTCAGCCATCAAAAGAGAAAATGAAGAATTATCCTATTGTAGGAAAAAAAATTTAGCCATAAAACATCGTTCAGATATCCTCGCAATGTTAATGAAGTCTTACACCTCATTAGCCATAGCAGGAAGCCATGGAAAGACATCAACTAGTACATTTCTCTCTACACTTCTTGAATTATGCACGCAGAATTCTTCTTCAATTATTGGCGGGATAATTCCTATCTACAACTCTAATTGTCATTTAGAAAATACAAAATTTTTAGTAGCTGAAGTTGATGAATCTGATGGAACAATAAGTAAATATAAATCTGATATTGGAATAATAAATAATATTGATTTTGATCATTGCGATCATTTTGCTAATTTAGGTGAAGTTTTATCTTCTTTTAAAGATTTCGCTTCAAAATCACGAAAATTATTACTTAATTATGATTGTGAAGTGACAAGAAATAATTTTTATTCAGATAATAAATGGTCAAACACTACAGCAAGCAAAGTAGCTTATGCGATAATTCCCACTGAAATCAATAAAACGCATACAATTGGGAAATATTATGAAAATGGAAATTTCATTAGCAATATAAATATTCCTATTCCAGGATTACACAATTTATCTAACATAACTGCTTCAATAGCAGCTGCAAGAATGATAGGTGTAGATTTTATAGACATTACAAAAAATATTAAATACCTAAAACTGCCAAAAAAAAGATTTGAATTCAGAGGCCAAATAGATGAAAGAAATTTATATGATGATTATGCTCATCATCCAAACGAAATAAAAGCAACGATTAAATTAGGAAGATTGTTTATAAAGCAAAATCTTAATAATGACTTACAAAAAAGTAGATTAATAGCCATATTTCAACCACACAGATATTCCAGAGTAAAACAATTTGCGAAAGAATTTGCTGATGAATTATCAAAAGCAGATGTTGTTTACGTCACACGCATTTTTGGAGCAGGAGAAGAAAACAAAGATAAAATTAATTCAGAAATTATTACTAATCTTATTTATAAACAGAACAAAAATGTTATTTACATAAATAATTATCATGAAATTGCAAAGAACTTTTACGAATTAACTCAAAAAGGAGATTTCATTTTAAATATGGGAGCTGGTGATTGTCATAACTTCTGGTCAATTTTAAATAAGCAAACAAATTAGGATATTAAAATTGATTTTATGAATAAAAAAATTTTTTCTGAGAACTTCAATCTAAGCAGCTATACAACTATAAAAGTTGGTGGAATTGCTGAATATTTTGCGGAGCCAAGAAGTATTTACGAGTTTTTCAATTTAATAAAGTGGTCAAAATTAAAAAATCAAAGATGCCAAATAATTGGAGCTGGTTCAAATCTTTTAATAAATAATATTTTCATAAAAGGTTTAGTTATTTGTACAAAAAAAATGAAGTCATTCACAATAGAACCATATTCGGGATTAGTTGAAGCAGAAGCGGGTGTAATGCTCCCAACATTATCTAATTCTCTCGCAAAAAAAGGATTACAAGGGGGAGAATGGGCTATCGGAATTCCAGGAACTTTAGGAGGAGCAATTTATATGAATGCTGGTACAAGAGATATATCAATAGCAAAAAATCTTATTTCTGTGAAAGTTATTAATAATAAAACTCTTGAAACACTTGAAATTGAAAAAAAAGATATCAATTTTGACTATAGATTTAGTTCTTTTCAAAGTAATGATTTAGCAATTATCAGTGCAAAACTAAATTTTGAACCCAATAGAAATATCGAAAAATTAATTAATACAACTAAAAATAACCTTAAGTTAAAAACAGAAACACAGCCATATCATCTGCCAACTTTTGGTAGTGTTTTTAAAAATCCTAAAAATCATTATGCAGCAAAACTAATTGAAGATATAGGTTTAAAGGGATTTAAAATTGGCGGAGCAGAAATCTCTACAATGCATGCAAATTTCATAATTAATAATTCTTCAGCAAGTTCAAAAGATATTTTTGAATTAATAACTTTAATTCAACAAAAAGTACTACAAAAAAAAGGAATTTATCTGCAAGCGGAAGTAAGAATGATTGGTTTTGAGTATCCTAATTAAAGAAACTTTTTTACAAAATGGCGGGTTTTGGACTTCCTAACTTTGGACAACTTACAGAAGCTTTTAAAAAAGCTAAACAAATTCAACAAGATGCTCAAAAATTACAGGATGAACTTGAAAAGATGGAGATTGAAGGGAAAAGTGATGATGAAATGGTAAAAGTCTGGATAAGTGGCAACCAACTTCCTTTAAGGGTTGAAGTGCAAGAAAATATTTTAAATTCAGATAAAGAAAAAGTTGAGCAAAACATTTTGCAAGCTATTCAAAAAGCTCATGAATTGTCTACTACAACTATGAAAGAAAGAATGAATGATTTGACAGGCGGATTAAATCTTAATCTTCCTGGTTTTGATAATACTGATTCTTAGAAGACTCGATCATTTTTTTATAAAAAGAATATCTTTCAAAAGATTTATTTAAATTACAGCCTTCATCATTCAAATGTAAGCAATTACGAAATTTACAACGAATTCCTTCATCGATTACTTGTTTGTATATTTCCAAATAAAGATTTGGTAAGGATTTAATGTCAACTTCTAGAGTTTGCATATTAAACCCAGGGGTATCAACAATATAACTTTTATTTGATAGAGAAAATAACTCAACATTCCGAGTAGTATTTTTCCCTCTTTTAATTTTATTAGAAACTGGAGCAGTATTATTTTTGAGACCTGGAATTATCATATTAAGCAAGGTAGTTTTACCAACACCGGATGGGCCCATAAATATCGAACACTTTTTTTGCTTTAACTCGGCCAATAAATTCTGAAAGTAATCAGGTTTCTGTAAATTTAATGTAATTGCTTTGTAACCCCATTTACTGAATTTATCCAGTAAAAAAGATCTTCTTGTCTCTGTAATTAAATCACACTTTGTTAAAACTAATGAAACTTCCACACCCATCGATTCTGCTAATATCAAAAACCTATTAACTTGGGATAAATTTAACTTTGGCTCTTCAACAGAACAAATAATGTATATGTTGGAGATATTGGAAACTGATGGTCTGATTAATAAATTTTTTCTTTTTTTTAGACTTGTTATGACTGCGCGTTTGCTTCTTAAATCAATATGATCAATTACTACTTCGTCTCCAACATAAATTAATTGATCTTTGAAATTTATAGACTTCTTAACCTTACATAAAAATCTCTTACTATTTCCAAAATTTTCTTCATTTTTTTGGTCAACTAAAAAATATTCATTAAATTTTTTAGTAACTAAACCTAAATATTTAATATCAGTTTTCATTCAAAATTTTTATTTTTAAAAATTTTTCATGTTCATTAATTTGTTCAAAAAAACATCCCAAATCTTTTAAATTATTTAATACCATTTCTTCTGGCTCTCCTTTATCTAGTTCGACTATGAGTTGTTCATTGTTGGATAACTTCTCTAAAGCCAATTTAATTTTGACAATATTTAAAGGGCATGGAACTGATTTAAGATCCAAAAACTTTAAAGCAGTCATTAGGATTCTTTACCAAATAATTTACTAAAGAGACCACTGCTTGAATTGATATTTTTATCTGAATATTGAGAAGCTAAGCTCTCTAAAAGCTTTCTTTCTTCCTCTGTTACACGAGTTGGCAATTTTACTTTTACTAAAACTTCATGATTTCCTCGAGCAACTGGATTACCAAGTCTGGGCACTCCTTTATTCTCCAGTGAAAGGGTTGTATTTGGTTGTGTACCACTAGGGATTTTTAAATTAACATTGCCATCAACTGTAATAACTTCAATAGTATCTCCTAAAATAGCCTGTAAATAACTTACAGCTATTTCTGAGTAAATAGTCACTCCATCTCTTTTTAATTGTGAATCATTCTTCACCTTGATAAAAACATAAAGGTCTCCAGGTGGGGCACCTCTTAAACCAACATTACCCTCTCCAGAAACTCTTAACTTAGTACCAGTATCGACTCCTGCAGGAATATTAATTCTTAATTTTTTTCTGACTTGTTTTACTCCATTACCGCCGCAACTTGTACATGGATCTGAAATTATTTGACCAGATCCATTACATGTAGGACATTCAGCTACTTGTGTGAAATTACCGAATGGAGTTCTAGTGGCTCTTCTTACTTGTCCACTTCCTCCACATGTTGTACAAGTTTTTGGTCCAGTTCCTGGCTTGGCACCTGTTCCTCTACAGACTTCACATGTCTCTAGATGAGGAATTTTAATTTCTCGTTGTTGACCAAATATAGCATCTTTAAAATCTACATTAAGATCATATCTTAAATCATCTCCTTGTTGAGGACCTCGTCTTTGAGTTCTCCCTCCCTGTGCATTTTGTCCGCCAAAGCCGCCATTAAAGAAAGTTTCAAATAAATCTGCAAAGCCGCCCATATCACCCATATCAGGCATTCCAGCAGCACCTCCAAGACCAGCCTCTCCAAACTGATCATATCTAGCTCTAGTTTCAGGATCGGCTAATGCTTCATAAGCCTTGCCAATTTCTTTAAATTTATCTTCAGCGCCGGGTTCTTTATTAACATCAGGATGATATTGTCTTGCTAACTTTCTATAAGCCCTTTTTAAGGTATCAGCATCAGCATCTCTGGAAACTCCAAGTATTTGGTAAAAATCAGCCATTAGATAATGCTCAAATAAAAACTTTGGAATCTATACATCTTCAGAAGTAGATTCCTCTGAATCAATATCCCCTTCAACTCTATCCTTTTCTACTTCCTCTTGTGAATCTTGTTTACCAGGTCCCATAGAAACTTTAACCAAAGCATGTCTCAATACCTTACCTTCTAAATGATATCCTCGCTGCAATTCTTCTAAAATAAAATCTTCTTTAAACTCTTCACTAGGCTCTCTTAATACAGCTTCATGTAAATTTGGATCAAATTGCTGACCAACAACTCTCATAGGCGCGACTCCTTGTTGTTTTAAAACTTCTACTAATTGTTTATACAAACCTTGATAACTTCTATGAAGAGTTTGAGCTTCTTCACTTTCAGGTTTAAGTTGTTGTCTTGCTCTCTCAAAATTATCAACAATTGGGAGTATTGCAGTTAAAGAATTAGAAACAAGTTGAATTTTTAAATCATCCTGATCTCTAGACTGTCTTTTTCTAAAATTCTCAAAATCTGCTGAGATTCTCACATATTGATTTTTTAATGTTTCATGTTCTTTTTCTAACTGTTCTAACCTTGCATCATTATTTGAAATAGTATTTTTTAATTCTTCAGCATTTATGACTTCTGGTTTTTGAGAAGATGTTTCATCATTTTCAACTATTTGATCTTCTGGAGGTGAAGCATCCTCAGGAGCATTATCCTGATTAGACACCTCATCTTCTTTATTATCAATATTGTCTGATTGATTTTCAATCATTTTCCTAAATATTTCTTAGAACTATTTTCCATTAAAGTGATGCACAAAACAAGTTGCGGAAGGCCGCACAAATTTTTAGTCAGGAACAAACCTTAATGCTAGGCCATTATTACAGTATCTTTTGCCTGTTGGAAGTGGCCCATCATTAAAGACATGTCCTTGATGACCTCCGCATCTAGAACAATGATATTCGGTTCTTGGGACAATTAACTTGAAATCAACCTTTGTTTCAACTGATCCTTGAATTGAATCCGAAAAGCTTGGCCATCCTGTACCACTATCATACTTTTTATCAGAGAGAAAAAGGGGTAAATCACATCCTGCACAGTGAAAAACCCCTTTTCTTTTCTCATTGTTCAATTCGCTACTGAAAGCTCTTTCAGTTCCTTCCTCCCTCAATATATAATAAGTTTCTGGACTTAGCCTAGATTTCCATTCATCTTTTGATAAATTCCACTCTTCTTTAGAAGGAAGTGAAGAAGCTAATACTTGCATAGGCTTAAAGATTATTTTTAAGATTGACATAGTAGGAATTAGAATAAAAATTCTTCTTGAAAAAAATTGATTCATATATTTAAATCACATAAAAAGTAATGAATTCTATACATACTAATTCTATTAAAAATATTCATAAATTAAGTATTGCTCCAATGATGGATTGTACTGATACACATTTCAGAATGATTATGAGAAAAATAAGTTCTGAAGCTCTCTTATATACGGAAATGATTGTGGCTCAGAGTTTAGTTTATACCAATAAAAAAGAAAAACTTTTAGATTTTAATAATGAAGAACACCCGATATCGATTCAATTTGGTGGGGACAATCCTCAAATCCTTAAAGAGGCTGCCCGAATGGCTCAGGATTGGGGTTATGACGAAATAAACTTTAATGTTGGTTGTCCAAGTCCAAGAGTTTGTTCTGGAAATTTTGGCGCTTCACTAATGAGAGATCCTAAAAAAGTAGCAAAATGCATAGAATCCCTAAAAAATAGCTGCAGCTTACCGGTAACGATTAAACACAGAATCGGTGTAGACGACGATGATAGTTTCAGAAACTTAAATAATTTCGTAAGGGATATAGCAAATGCCGGTGCAGACAGATTTACAGTTCATGCAAGGAAAGCCATATTAAAAGGTCTAAATCCAAAACAAAACAGAACTATACCTCCACTAAGGTACGATGTAGTCAAAAAATTAAAAAAATTAAATCCAAAGTTATTAATTGAAATCAATGGAGGTTTCAATAGTATCGATGAATCTTTAAAAGCTCTAAGTGATTTTGATGGTGTAATGATTGGAAGATCAGCTTATAAATATCCCTTAAGATGGTCTGAAATTGACGAAAAAGTGTATGGAATCAATACAAAACCTAAATCTGCATCAGATATCATCTTCTCCTTAATTCCATACATAGACAAACATTTAACTAATGGAGGAAAATCCTGGGATATTTGTAAACATCTTATAAATTTAGTCGAAAGCATTCCAAAAGCAAAAGTTTGGAGAAATCAAATTTCAACTAAATCTATCAAAAAGGAATTAGATATTAAGTATCTTCTTAAATTAACTTCTAGACTTGAAGAAATGGGTTATTAATTCTCCTCGTTTGAAACATTACCTTCACTTGAAACACCTCTTTTTCTCCTGCTTCTGCCACTTTCATATTCAGAGTTTTCAGAAGAGTTCCCATAACTTCTATCTTCCCAACCTTCTGATCCGGAGGATTGATTTGTATAAGAAGTATTAGGTTCAGAATTACCACCACCATAACCACCGCCGTTATTACCGCCGCCATAGCCACCTCTTCCTCCTCTACGAGATCCTCCAGATCCTCTTGGCTCTGCCTTATTAATTCTTAATGGTCTTCCCATAAGCTCTGTGCCTTGCAAACCATCAATAGCTGTTGACTCAATAGCTTCATCTGCCATCTCAACGAATGCAAAGCCTCTTTTTCTTCCAGTATCTCTTTCAAGGGGAAGAGAACAATTTAAAACTTCACCAAAAGGGGTAAACAATTGTAAAACATCTTCACGCTCTGCGCGGAAAGGCAAATTGCCAACAAAAATACTCACTTTAAAATCAACAAAGAAAACCTAATTAAAAAAACTACTATAAGCAGTTTAATAACATTACCTTATTATTCTACTCCAAAGTATACCCTTGTTGTAGAAAAATAATTCAGATTTAGAATAACAATTTTTTCTGCCAATTATTTATCTCCTTTTTTACTTGGATAAAACCTGTGCCACCTTCACTAGTTCTTGAATTAACAACATTCATAGGTTTAAGATCCACAAAAACATCCTTATCAAATTTGGGATGAAATTTTTTAAATTCATCAATTTTAAGATTTTTAAACAATATTTTTCTCTCTAAGCAATACTTAACAATTTCACCCACAACTTGATATGCGGTTCTAAAAGGAACTTGTTTACCAACTAAGTAATCTGCCAAATCAGTAGCATTAGAAAAGTCATTTTCTACTGAATCAGATAAATTTTCAATATTAAATTGTAAGCCCTCATTAATTAAAATAGTCATTGCTTTAATGCAAGAAGATATAGTCTCTGTAGTATCAAAGATTGGCTCTTTATCCTCTTGAAAATCCTTATTATATGCAAGTGGTACCCCTTTAACCATGGTTAACAAAGCTTGAAGATGTCCATAAACTCTTCCCGTTTTACCTCTTATCAATTCTGGAACATCTGGATTTTTTTTCTGAGGCATTAAGCTACTACCAGTAGCACATTTGTCTGTTAATTTTGCAAAAGAAAATTCATCAGTTACCCATAAAATTATTTCCTCCGAAATTTTACTCAAATGAGACATTGTCAAAGCAGATGCAGAAACAAACTCTATACAAAAATCTCTGTCACTCACTGCATCAACACTATTTTTATAAATATTTTCAAAACCCAATTCTGCTGCTGTAAAGTTCCTATCTATTTTTATTTTTGTACCAGCTAATGCTGCAGCTCCTAATGGGGAAGTATTGACTCTTGATCTTACTTCTTTAAACCTTTCGCGGTCTCTTTGGAACATTTCTAAATAAGCCAATAAATGATGAGCCAAAGATAATGGTTGCGCTCTTTGCATGTGAGTATATCCAGGAATTAGTGTATAAATATTAGATTCCGCAAGATTTAAGAAGGATTTTTGCAAATCAATTATTAAAATTTCAAGATTATCAATCTCTTTTCTAAGCCACAATCTTATATCTGTACCAACTTGATCATTTCTGCTTCTACCTGTATGTAATTTTTTTCCAGTATCACCAATTAAACTAATTAATTTTTCTTCAATACAATAGTGAATATCTTCAGAAGGGGGACTAGGGGAAAATTTACCCTCCAAATACTCAACTTTTATTTTCTCTAAACCATTAATAATCTGCAAAGTTTCAGAAGGGGATAAAACTTTTGTTTTACCAAGCATTTTTGCATGGGCAATCGAGCAATCTAAATCTTCTAAAATAAGCTTTCTATCAAAACCAATAGAAGCATTAAACTTTTCAATGAAAGGGTCAAGTGTATTATCGAATCTTTTACTCCAAACTTTTGCCATATCAATTAGTAACTTGAGATATCTCTAATAAAGCATTTTTTTTATATAGGTGACAAAAAATAGCTATTTCAGTTGAAAAACAACCATAGATGCATCATCTTCCAGATGTCTATTTTGTCCTGTAAAATCATCTAATTTTTTAAATATTTTATTTAAGATTTCCTGGGATGTATAGGATTGCTTACATAATTTTGTAAGGGTTTTAATTAACCTCTCCTCATCAAATCTTTCTCCTAAAGAATTAGAAGTATCAATTACTCCATCAGTGTAATAAAGCACTAAATCATTTTCATTAAGCTTGATTTCACCACGATTATACTCAGCGTCTTTTTGTAGTCCAAGTACAAATCCTTCTGCATCTAATTTTATAATTTTCTGATCTGAGCTTTTCCAAAGCAAAGGGGGATTATGAGCTGCATTAGCAAATCTCAATTTTCTAGTTCTAGGGTCATAATCTGAATAGAATAATGTCACAAATCTATGTGATTGATCTAAATCATTTATTGCTAATTGATTTAAATCATGCAAAATCCTATCTGGAGGTAAACCTGTAAGAACTTCTGCGCGTAACATTCCTCTGAGCATAGTCATTAGAAGACCAGCTGGAATTCCTTTGCCCATAACATCACCAATTACTAACGCCCATCTAGCTTTTTCTTTGCTTTTTTCTGAGATATTCGTTTTTAAACACATAAAATCATAATAATCTCCGCCTAATTGGAGGGCAGGTCTACAATGTGCGGCAAGGTCTACACCATAAATAATTGGACAATAATCTGGAAGTAATTGAGATTGTATTTCAGCACCAGTAGAAATTTCTCTATCTACATTCTCATGCTTTTTCTTTGTTTTTATTAAGCAGTAATTTTCTAATCCAACAGCAAGACAACTTTGAATAAAATTAAAATTAGAATCATCGATGATGGAATCGCCAGATAAATCCTTGCTAAAAATATAAATAAATCCTCTGCATTTACTTCTAGATAATATTTTATCTGTTTCTATTTTATATTCTTTGAAATTATTTTTTAAAGCATTCTCAAAAGTTAGAATATGTTTTATTTTAAAATTTTTAGAAAAATTAAATTGAGTCAAAAAACTATTTATTTCTTCTTGAATTTTTAAAAATTCATTATTTGATGAAATTTTTATGTTTTCATGCCATATTTCTCCCTCATAATTTAAAGGAATAATTAATACTATTTTTTCTTTAAAAATATGTTTAAAAATTAAACATACATAATCTAGTAATTTATTTATGTTGGAAAAAGATTTTAAGTAATATGCTAAAGAAGATGCAATTTCAGCAAATTTGTATTTATTTTTGAAAGATACTTTAGATTCATTATCTAAAAACTTTTGAATAAATTTGTTTGAAAATAAATTTTCTTTTTGATTATTTTTCACAACAAATCTAATAGATAAATATGTTTTAACATTAAATTTAAAATTTTAATCAAATATTTATTTATCAGCAAGCATAGCCTCCACAAATTCATAACTATTAAAAGGTCTCAAATCTTTTATACCTTCTCCAGCCCCAATAAATCTTATAGGCAAGTTAACTTCTTCAGAAACAGCTAAAGAGACACCTCCTCTTGAAGTACCATCCAATTTAGTAATAATTGCTCCACTTAAATTTGCTGATTTGGCAAAACTTTTTGCTTGCTTTAAGCCATTTTGACCCTGACTTGCATCTAACACTAATAATGATTCAACGATTGCATCTGGTACCTTTTTATCAATAATTTTTTTTATTTTTGCTAATTCATCCATCAAATTATTTTTTGTTTGCAATCTACCTGCTGTATCAACTAATAATAAGTCAACATTTCTTTTTTTTGCAGAATTGATTGCATCAAAAACTACAGCAGCTGGATCAGCATTTTTAGATTGATTAGATATTACATCAACATTACTCCTTTCACCCCATACTTTAAGTTGTTCTACTGCCGCAGCTCTAAAAGTATCAGCAGCAGCTATCAAGGTTTTATAATTACTCCTTGATGATAAATATGCTAATTTTCCTAATGTAGTAGTTTTACCAACGCCATTAACTCCTACTAATAACCAAACATTTAACTTACCCTTTTGAGGCACTAAAAGATCAAGACCTGAATTTTTTATTGGTTTATCAATAATTAATTTTAATTCTTTCTTTAAAAATTTTATTCCTGCTTCTCCGCCAACGACTTCTTCGTTTAATTTTGTTCTTAAAGAACTTATAACTTTATCAGTTGAATCAATACCTACATCAGCTCTTATTAATAGAGTCTCTAAATCATCAAGAGATTCAGGAGTAAGAGGATCATCTCCCAATTTATCCAATAATTCAGTTACAAAACCTTTTCTTGTATCTTCTAATCCTCTTCTTAATTTAGTTAGCCAATCAATTTCATCTATGGATATTTGATTTATTTTTTTTCCTTGAGCAGCTAGTACCATTGCAGACCAAGTAAAATTATCATCAAATTCTCCCAATTCTGGTTCATCTATAGTTTTAGACAATCCCGGAATATTTTCTTTACTAGCACTATCAATCAAAAATTGTTTTTGCTCTTCCTGCTTTTGTAATTCTTGTTTTTGCTCTTCCTGCTTTTGTAATTCTTGTTTTTGCTCTTCCTGTCGTTTTTTTAAAAGTGCATAAGCTTCTGCAGCCCACTCTCGAGAATTATTGGAGTCAGTATTTGTCATTGATATTTATAATTCGTATTTAATTAATTTTAAAATACTATTTATTTATATCAAATAATCATTGCGATTTTATTGTTTGTAATCTCCTTAAAACTCCATTAATAAATTTTCTTCCTTGAATATCACTATATTTATTAGCTAGATTTACTGCCTCATCACAAGCAACTGCAAAAGGTGTGTTCAGAAAATTAATATCAACATACGCTAAACGCAAAATATCTCGGTCAATTCTTGGTAATCTTTTTAATCTCCAGCCATCCATTACTTGGTCAATATCAGAATCAATAATTGTAAGGTTATTTATGATATTACTAATCCTCTGATTCACATCCTCTCTAATATCAATTTGTCCACTAGAAACGATTAATTTAGGAAAGTCTAAAGTTACTGAGAGTGTATTCATTACAGTTTCAATGTTTTTTAAAGATTTTTTTAACTGATCTCTAACATTTGCAAAAGAGGAATCAACTCCTTCTTGCAATTCACTATCTAATATTTTTTGTGATGCATTTTCTAACTCTGATTCACAATTATCTAATTCATCTCTGCAATGATTTACTAGAGAATCCAAGGCAGATTCAAAAATCTCTTCTACCTGAAATTGATTTAATTTGAAATCACCTTTATCTTTTATCAAACCTAGAGAAATCAAAGATAATTCTCTCGAGAGGGATCTATTGTTATTCATCAATTAAGAAGATGTATTAGTAGAAGCACGTAGTTGAGAAAATAATTTTGAAAAAGTTGGATTTGAAGTATTATTTTTCTCATCTGGATTAACTATCCCTGCTGAAATTATTGTTCTAAAGGCATCTTCAACAGAAATATTTAAATCCTTAACAGAAGACTCAGGAACCAAGGTATACCAACCAGTAGTTGGGTTTGGTGCTGTAGGAATAAAAACACTTAGCAACTTTTCATCTAATTCTGGCTGTAGAGAGGGACCAACATCACCAGTTACAAAGCCTACGCTGTAAAGTCCCTCTCGTGGATATTCAACTAAAACAACTCTTCTAAATCTATTAGATTTATTACTTAAAAAAGTTTCGAGCAATTGTTTAAGTGTTTTATATACTGCACCAGCTACAGGAATTTTTGATAAAGTACCTTCTCCAAATTCTAATAACCATCTTCCGACGAAATTTCTCGCCATTAAACCAATAAGTAAAATAGCTAATAAAGGAACAGTTAAACCTAAAGTAAGATTAATTAAATCTTGCAATAAAGGATTTAAATTAATAAAAGGATTTAATTGCTTAGGAACAGAAGTAACTAATGTTAAAACAAATTTACTAACTAATGATGACAACCAAATAGTTGTTGCTAAAGGTATTACAACCAATAACCCAGCTATAAGATCATTTTTTAGATCCTGTTGGAGCCTATTACCTAGGTTTAAATCTTGATTTTGATTAGATTCAACCAAAATAATCTTTCTAACTAAACTAACTTTACTAATAATTTAACTACTTTTAGTTAGTTAGGATATATTTTTTTTTAATAAATTTAAATTATTTATTAGTTTCTTCCACAAAAAATAACTTTTAAAAGAAATACTATACATAATAAAGAAATGATCCATAACCATCAAGACATAAAAGAAATAAGTAAAAAATTAAAAGAAAGAGCAATTAATGAAGGTTTTTCAATATCTGGAATTGCTTTAATACCAGGCAGTTCGCGCTTAAAATTAAGAA
Organism: Prochlorococcus sp. AG-412-C21; assembly: GCA_003214975.1. Taxonomy (GTDB): domain Bacteria; phylum Cyanobacteriota; class Cyanobacteriia; order PCC-6307; family Cyanobiaceae; genus Prochlorococcus_A. The sequence continues at coordinate 1,016 of QCKZ01000008.1, read as the reverse complement.
CCAATTCATTAGAGAGATGGTTATCAAACAATCACCATGATGAAATGAAATGGATGGAAGCAGAAAGAAGGAAAAACATAGAATCACTTCTTGAAGGAGCAAAAAGTGTTTTAAGCGTTGGATTTACTTACATTAGTTCACAAAACAACAACAAAGATAAAACCTTTAAGGTTGGGAAATTTAGTCAAGGGGAAGATTATCATAAAGTAATTTACAAAAAATTAAAAAATATTGGTAGATGGATTAACCTAGAAATTCCTGATTGCAAATGGAAAATATGTGTTGACACCTCGCCACTACTTGAAAAAGCATGGGCTGAAGAATCAGGTATTGGTTGGATAGGTAAAAATAGCAATTTAATAAGTAAAAACAATGGTTCTTGGTTCACTTTGGGTTTTATGATCCTTACAAAGGATCTAGTACCAGATAAACCTCATCAATCACTTTGCGGGAAATGTGATAAGTGTATTGAACATTGTCCCACAGAGGCAATAGTAGAACCCTTTGTAATACAATCTGATCTATGTATTGCTTATCACACTATAGAAAGTAGGAAAAAAACTATTCCAAAAAAGATAAAAGAAAATTTAAATGGATGGGTTGCAGGGTGTGATATTTGTCAAGATGTATGTCCTTGGAACAAATCAGTGCCGTTCAACAATAATTTTGAAACTACTCCAAAAGAATGGATTAAAAATCTTAATATTGATTCATTAAGTTGGGACGATAAAACTTGGAAAGAAAATCTTAAAGGAACTACATTAAAAAGAATTAAACCATGGATGTGGAGAAGAAACATAAAAGCAAATCTAAGCAATCAATCAATCAATATATGAAAAAGTTTTTAAAAAAGATAATATGCGTCTCTTTAATAAGTTTCTACTTTTTTAAAGTAGATCAAGTTAAATCATTGGTGCCTTATTATTATTTCCCAACAATTAAAAATTTACAAAAGGAAAGTTTATCTATTGGCAAAAATGCTTATCAACTTTTATATTTTGGACAATATAAAGAAA
>QCKZ01000007.1 GCA_003214975.1 Prochlorococcus sp. AG-412-C21 | reverse complement strand
AAAGTCAACTATTTCTGTTAATTCATCCTTAGCTTCGTCAACTCCAGCCACATCAGCAAATGTTACTTTTGATTCATCATCGGGCACATAAACTTTAGCTTTACTTTTAGTAAAACTAAGAGCTCCTTGAGCACCTCCTCCTCCCATACTTCTTCTAGCAAAAAATTGTAAAACAAGTATAAAAATTAAAGGAGGAACAACCCAGCTCAAGATGGTTGTGAAGAAATTAGGTTTCTTTGGAGGCGCAGCAGCGAATTCCACTCCTTTACTTTCTAGCCTTTGTGGAAGATCCATATCAAAAATTGGTGTCGTTGCTAAAACAGAAGGGGCGCCTTCTTCAGCTCCATTTAACTCATATCTAATTTGTTCTTGAGTGATATATGCACGCTTAACTTCTCCGTCATTAACCTGGTCTATAAATAGAGAGTAAGGAACCCTAGGGATTTGCATATTTTGATTAGGGAAAAGGCTACTAAATAAAAGTAATGCTCCAACTCCTATCAAAATGATATTTACAATTCCAAAACGTCTATTAGGCTGATTATCGTCTTGTCTTATTGGCATAGTTGTTATCAATTTTAAACTTATTATAAACTAAACGATTAGTTTCCGTACCTGTATTCTTTTTTTGGGTAAGAACCGTACGGTACTTTGACCCATATATAATTTCTATAAAATTAATTTTTAAATGAACTCTTAACGCATATATCATTACCAATCAAATTAACCTGAGAATCACTTAATTTAATAATTTCATGCATTTCTTCAAATTCAAAATCACCTAAGGGGTTCATACTATTTTCTCCTCCTAAAATTTTTGGAGCAATAAAAGTAATAATTTCCTGAATACAATTAGATTGGATAGCCGCGGTAGCCAATCTGGGGCCACATTCCCACAGAACTTTATTACACCCTCTTCTAGCAAGTATTTTTGAAATTAACTCTGGATTATCTGATGATACCTTTTCTACTTCCACACATTTCGGAATCCTTGTAAGGTAGCTTTCATTTGCTGTAGAAGAATCATAAATAACTATAGTTTTTGCATTATTACAATCCCAAAGATTAGATTTTGAAGGAAGATCTAAACTTTTTGTAAAAACAACACGCAAAGGTTCAGGAGTTTTTAAACCTCTAGTAGTCAAAATTGGATTATCTTTCCTTAATGTATTTCCACCAATGATTATTGCATCAAATTCTGCTCTAAAAGAGTGAACTAATGACCTTGATTCTTCGTTAGTAATCCATTTACTTTTACCATTTTTTAGACCAATTCTGCCATCAATGCTCATAGCCCATTTAAGAACACCAAATGCCTTTTTAGAAATATTCCTATGAATGAAAGCCTTATTTAAATCTAAGGATTCTTTTCTACATAATCCTAAGTGAACTTGAATTCCGGCTTCTTTTAGCAGCTTAATACCTTTACCAGATACTCTTTTATCAGGATCTTGGATAGATATATATACCTTTCTTATCCCAGAGGAGATTACCTTATCTACACAAGGAGGAGTTTTACCTTGGTGACAGCAAGGTTCAAGATTTACATACATTGACCCACCTTTAGCATCTTTTTCTAAATTATTAAAAGCCATTGCCTCAGCATGAGGCATTCCAGCCTTGTAATGAAATCCCTCTGAAATAAGTTTCCCAGTTTTATCTAGAATTACAGCCCCTACACTGGGGTTAGGACTTGTTGTATTTTTGCCTAAACAAGCCAAAAAAATTGCTCTTTTCATCCATTTTGTATGGCTTACATTTTTTTCAGTCATCTCCAAAAATCAAATTCAGTTTATTGATCTCCATTCTTTAACAACAAATGGAGGAACAGGTAACTCAGAAAAAACCCCTATTAAAGATAATCTTAAAGGTCTATTTTTTTCTAAATTCTTAATTAATTTATCAAGATCAAATTCTGCAGCAGCTTGTCTTCCATCATTTGCTAATTCCACATTAAGTAATGTTTTATCATCTAGAAGCCACTGTTTTCTACCTGATTCTACCCTCAAGTCAGTGGGATGATCAATCCTTAGATTTCCTGGATATCCAATGACTCTCAAGATCAATTTATCTGCAAAAAGAGGTGATTTATAAGCTACTAACTGCCAGGTTTCAAAGTCCAAGTCCCTTAAAAACTCACTACTAGCATTAATTAATTCCCCATTTATTTCTGTTTCTGTAACTTCTGCAGATACTTTTAATGGGTTAAAAATAAAGGATATTAGTAAAAGTAAAGGTAATATTCCTTTTAAGAAAATATTTTTATTTGATTTTGTAATTTTCTTCATTTTCAGGATCCATAAGGGCATCTAGAGTTACAGCTGTTCTTACAATAGCTTGGTACCTTTTGATAATTTTACGATTTTTTTCTATAACTCGAGATAAATTCAAAGTGTCTTTTTCAGAATAGCTAGATGATAAATCGCTAGAATCTTCTTCAATAAACTCAAATTCACTATCTTTATTAATTAGAGTTAACAATAAATCATGTAATCTCTTTCTCCTTTCAGACAATTAATTTACTATGGTAACTCCAACAATAATAAGATAATTTAATAAAATATTCAAACAGTATAGTTCCTTTTCATTAAATATTGATGACCGAAGTTAATAGAAAAATTCATGTAGTGGGTATTAATTCATATTTATTTGAAGATTTACCTTCCAAATTAAAAGATCTATTTTTAAGGACAGGGAATATTGCAGTTCCCAATTCATATTTTAAAGAAATTAAATCATGGGGCGAAAATGATTTAGAAAAAAAGAAATCATTTTTTTCGAGCAATAGTAATAACGAACTTGTTAACTGGCTTAGATCTCAAAAAACCGATGTTATTTTAATTTCGAGAGGAGATCCACTTTGGTTTGGAATTGGAAGAATACTACTAGAAAATTTTTCAAAAGATGAATTAAGTTTCTACCCTTCAAATACTTGCATCCAATTAGCATTTAGTAAGTTAAAGATCCCATGGCAGGATACTGTTAATGTAAGTATTCACGGCAGAGATTCGACTAAGTTAATTGAGGCTCTTAAATCAAGGCCTTCAAGTTTGGCAATTATTACAGATTCAAATAACAAAAGTTTAGAAATAATCAAAAAAAACTTATCAGAATTAAATCTGATTGACTTCTATGATTTTTGGCTCTGTGAAGAGATAGGCTTCGACAATCAGAATATAAGAAAATTAAATCTTAAAGAGTCATTGCCCTGTGATATATCGAGTTTGAACATTGCTGTTTTAACAAAAGTAAAGAAAAATTATTCGAAAAATAATAATCTCCCTCTTTTCGGAATCAGTGACAATATTTTTAAAACTTTTGATGATAGACCAAATTTATTCACTAAAAGGGAGGTTCGCGTTCAAATCTTAGCTGATCTAGAGCTCCCTAAGAATGGTGTCATCTGGGATATAGGAGCAGGTTGCGGGTCAATTGGTTTAGAGGCATTAAAATTAAGGCCTAATTTAGATTTGTTTTGTATCGATAAAAGGATTGGTTCAAAAGCATTAATACTAGAAAACTCAAAAAGGCTTGGCGTTAAACCAAAATTTATTTTTGAGGAAGACATAAATAATAGCTTGAATACGAGAAATTTAAGTTCTTTTGAAAAACCTAATAGATTAGTAATTGGAGGATGTGATAAAAAGACTAAACTTCAAATCATTAATAAACTGGCTCAGGGTATGAGAATTGGAGATATTATCGTTATCCCAATAATTGACATTCAAACTATTAAAGAATTGAAAGAGGAATTAGAAGATAAAAATTTCAAAACAAATTTAATTTCAATTCAGACCTACAAAAGCTTAAGTATTGCTGAGGGAATGAGATTAGAACCAAATAATCCTGTTTTTATTTTAAAAGGAAAAAAATAAATTCAAATAATTGTTATTTGTTAGGTTTAGCAACATGGGGCAAACCCCAACCTAGTTTATTTCTTAAAACTTGGAAAAATTCATGATCTTCCAGTCTAATAAACTTTACTGAGTGTTTACTTTTTCTTATTAAAACTCTATCTTCAGGCCAAACATAACAACCAGCATTTCCGTCAACAACCATTACCAACCTTTCAGGAGTTGCGGGGAAAACAGTTACTGGCTCAGAATCATTAAAAACCAATGCCCTAGATGCCAATGAATGTGGAGCAATTGGAGTTAATTGCACCACTGGGCAATCGGGGGTAATAACTGGCCCTCCAGCACTCAACGAATATGCAGTAGAACCAGTTGGAGTAGATAAAATTACTCCATCAGCTGAGATATCTACAGGAGCATGTCGCCCTATAGAAATCTCAAAATGACACATACTTGTCAGAGGTTCTCTATGAAGAGCCATCTCATTAAGACAGAGAGACTCCCATCTCCTCTGATCATTCCTCATTACACTAATAATAAAGCAAGTTCTTTCTTCAATATCCCAGTTTCCCGCAATGATTTTATCTATTGCTTGATCAAGATTTGACAAATAAGCTTCCGCAAGAAAACCTAAATGACCAGTATTTATTGTAAGGATTGGTATTTTAGCAGGTGCTGTTTGCCTTGCGGCAGAAAGAACGGTTCCATCTCCGCCAAGAACAATTGCAAATTCCATTGACGAGTCAAATCCCTCGGGAACACAGTTCGTATATCCCAAAGGACGAACATGTTGATCAGGATTAGCAAATCCAACCATTCCACCAGAGCTACTAACCCTTACAACTTCATAATTGAATTTTTCCAATTTTTTCTCAACAGAACTTGCAGTTTGAACAGCAAGTTCTTTCCCATCATTAACGATTAGCCCTGCTTTACGTACCAATCAAAAAACTAAAACTATATCTATCTTAAACTAATTTGCTGGACAATCATAATTTAAAATTTCAATTTTATTAGAACTGTTCTAAGAATCTAAGATCATTTGTATAAAATTTTCTGATGTCGTCAATCTGATGTCTAACCATACAAAATCTTTCAACTCCTAATCCAGCTGCGAATCCAGTCCATTTCTCAGAATCTATTCCTAATTTTTCTAAGACCTTCGGATCTACCATTCCGCATCCCATTACTTCTAACCATTTACCTTTCCATTGAACATCTACTTCTGCCGAAGGTTCAGTAAATGGGAAATAACTAGCTCTAAATCTCACAGGAATATCCCCAAAAAAGGTCTTCAAAAATGTAAGAACTGTTCCTCTTAAATGACTAAAATCAATATCTTGATCGATACATAAAACCTCAACCTGATTAAATACAGGGGAATGAGTAGCATCTACAGCATCTCTCCTATAAACTCTCCCAGGGGCAATTATTCTTACTGGAGGAGGAGTTTTCTCCAAGTACCTTATCTGAACAGGAGAAGTATGGGTCCTTAAAAGTCGATTTTCATCTAAGTAGAAAGTATCCTGCATATCTCTTGCGGGATGATTTTTGGGTATATTAAGAGACTCAAAATTATAAAAATCAGTTTCTATTTCAGGGCCACTCTCAACTGAATATCCTAAGCCACAAAAAATATCTATGATCTCATCTTGAGTTGAGATTAAAGGGTGTTTACTTCCAGGAGGGGTTCCAATTGAAGGAATTGTTACATCAATTTTTTCGTTTTTAATCTGCTGATCTAAGGCTTCATTGTTTAATTGATTTTTTCTTTTAGTTATTAAATCCTGCAAATTTATCTTTATTAAATTTGCCTTTTGGCCAACAATTGGTCTGTCAAGAGCAGATAATTGACCCATTGTTTTCAAAATAATTGACAAATCACCTTTTTTTCCTAGCAGGGACACTCTCAATTGGTCCAGTTCTTCATGAGTATTAGCATTATCTATATTATTTCTTGCTATTAGAGAAAGGTTATTTAGTTTTTCCTCAATTTGACTTAATGATTCAATTTGACTCACTGATATAGTAAAAATAAGTATTGCTTTATCTTACTTAAATATTGTCCATAAATAAAATGTATTAATTAATGGAACCGTTAAATATATTAATTAGTAATGATGATGGTGTTTTTGCAGAGGGGATAAGAGCTTTAGCAAAATCAGCACAAAAAAGAGGACATAATGTAACAGTAGTATGTCCTGATCAAGAGAGATCGGCTACTGGTCATGGTCTTACCTTGCAATCTCCAATAAGAGTGGAAAGAGCGGATGAATTATTTGGGGAAGGTATAAAAGCTTGGGGATGTTCGGGCACGCCTGCTGATTGCGTCAAATTAGCACTATCTGAACTCTTGGATAATAAACCTGATCTAGTTCTATCTGGAATAAATCATGGGCCAAATCTAGGGACAGATATATTTTGTTCAGGCACTGTTGCAGCAGCCATGGAAGGCACTTTAGAAAATGTTCCTTCCATGGCAATAAGTGTTGCTAGTTTTAAATGGAAGAATTTTGAATATGCTGGAGAAATTGCAATGAATATTGCCGAACAAGCAATTAACGATAGTTGGCCATCTTCACTTTTATTAAATTTGAATATACCCCCTTGCGAGAAAAGCAAAATAAAAGAATTATTATGGACAAGATTATCAGTAAGAAAATATAAAAATCAATTTTCCAAAAGGGAAGACCCAAGGGGTGACGATTATTATTGGTTAGCAGGTGAGGTAGTTTTAGATCTTAAATCAAAAGGTTATGGTCCTAAAAACTGGCCCAGTGACGTATCTCAAATACAAGATAATAAAATATCACTTACGCCTGTAGAACCAGATTTATTTTGGAGGGGTAATTTAGACGACTTACCAAAAATTAATAATTCATTTGTAAATCCTTCTTAAAAGCCATAAAGAAAAGCAAAGTCCAAAGAAGTGAGCAGCAATAACCTGTGTATTACTGAGAACTGATAATATTTCAAGTCCAGTAATTGGAATATCAGATGTCGTTGTTATCAATTGTCCAGTTGTTTGAGAGGATGCTTGTATAAATAGGGCACCCATAAGAGCTTGATATCCAATTAATCCAAACAAAATTCCTAATAAATCGACTATGAGACCTCTTTTTATTAATTTACTAGTTTGTCCTCTTGAAGGTCTTGCGTTACTTGCGATTGCCCTACCCGTTCTAACTATTAACCAACCTTGCCAAAGACTAAAAAGTAGTAAAATCAAAGATATCGTTGTAAGTGATAAGCCAGGCGCTAAGCCAAGCTGCCCTTCGCTATTATTAACAACATTAGAAAAAAGCAAAACAGACGCAACAACAACACCTAAAATGGATTGAACCCAAAAGCGTATCCATCCAACACGCCGCATTCCAAATGAAAGGGACTGAAAATCAATTTTGTCAGACATTCATTTGATTGAATAAACTATAATCTATTCAAATTTGCCATCAAAATCATAAAATTGCACGAAATCTGTTGATCTCTTTAATATCGCCATCTGAAGTTAAGAATCCCACTTCAATAGCTATTGGGAGTTTCGATGGGCTTCATGCCGGCCACAGAAAATTAATAAAAAGTGTTGTTGAAGACAATCTATATACCCCAACAATTGCAAGCTTCTGGCCTCATCCAAGAGAAGTTCTATACAAAGAGACGCGCCTTAGACTTGATTTACCTGAAGAAAAACTACCTATTCTTGAAGATCTCGGGATTGAACAACTAGTTCTTATTCCTTTTAATAAGGAATTATCTAAATTAAGTGCAGAAAGATTTGTAAGAGATATTTTGATAAATCAATTACAAGCGAAAAACATTTCTGTAGGTGCTAATTTTAAATTTGGTTTCAAAAGAAGTGGAGACATAAATACTATAAAAAATATGATTAAAGATACGGATATAAAACTAAAAATTAGTCCAATTTTAGAAGACAAAGAAGGTAGAATAAGCAGCAGCAGAATAAGAGATTTATTAGAGAAAAGTGATCTGAAAAATGCTTTCAAAATTCTTAATAGGCCTTATAGTTTTAATGGAAAGGTTGTCAAAGGTAAAGGTATTGGAAAAAGTATAGGGTGGCCCACCGCAAATCTTGAAATAGATGGTAGAAAATTTTTACCTGGGGAGGGAGTTTACGCAGCATGGACGACCATAGAAAATTCCTATCAAAAAATTGAATCTATCATGAATCTTGGCTCTCAACCAACAATAAATCCTTTATTGCCATCTGCAGTTGAAGTTCATTTAATAAATAAAGATATAGATCTATATGGTTTAAATCTATCTGTAGAACCAGTTGAAAAGCTTAGATCTCAAATCAAGTTCAATAATATCAAGCAACTTTCTAGTCAAATTAAAAATGATAGAGAGAATGCCCTAAGAATTTTTAAAAACTACAAAAAATAAATTACCAATGCTGAATTCCAATACTAAAAACACCGAAGATTTAAGAATTTATCAAATTATTGACGCTAATCTAGATAGAGCTAGAGAAGGACTAAGAGTACTAGAGGATTGGGCTAGATTCGGTCTAGGCAAAGAAAAATATGTTGAAAAGATTAAAAATTTTAGACAAATTTTAGGAAAAAATCATTTAGAAGTTTATAAACAATCTAGAAATCACATTGAGGACAAATGTAAAGGATTGACACATCAAGAGCAAATTAACAGAAAAACTTCTGAGCAAATTATAAGTTCTAATTCAGCCCGAGTTCAAGAAGCATTAAGAGTAATAGAAGAATTCTCAAGACTACAGAATTTTGAGCTGTCAAAAATCGCTTCGGAAATTAGATATGAAATTTATACTATTGAAATTGACTTATTAAGTTATAGCAAGTGTAAGAAGTCGGAGGAAATATTAAAAGAAAATGACTTATATGTAATCACAGATCAAAAAGACAATTTATTAGAAATAATAGAAGAGATTTTAATTGCGGGAGTAAGAATTATTCAACATAGATTTAAAACGGGAACTGATCAAGATCATCTTCAAGAAGCAATTCAGATTAAAAATCTATGTAAAAGATATAATTCTTTGTTTATCGTTAACGATAGAATTGATATAGCTCTAGCATCTAACGCGGATGGAATTCATCTCGGGCAAGACGATTTAGACTTAAAAACCGCAAGAAAACTATTAGGATATTCGAAAATTATTGGTATAAGTGCAAATAATGCAATTGATATTTCAAATGCTCTTAAGAAGGGTTGTGATTACATAGGAATAGGACCAGTATTTGAAACTGCAACAAAAAAGGAGAAAAAACCTTTAGGTATTGAAAATATCAAAACGTTAACAAAAGATTTAAATATTCCTTGGTTTGCTATTGGTGGAATCAAGTCAAATAATATTTCATATTTAAAAAGCAATGGTTTTAAAAAAGTTGCCTTGGTTTCACAATTAATGAATTCTGAAGATCCTAAAGAAGACGCTATTATGATCTTGAAAGAATTGTCTCATGAAAATTAAAGTAAATGGAGAGGAAAAAATAATAGAACTTGATCAAGAAAATGCTCTACTATCTATAGCGCTACATTCCATGGGATATAAACCAAACACAATTGTTGTCGAACTAAATAGTTTAATTATTAATTCAATAAAATGGGAAAAAGTGAAACTTAAAGAAGGAGATAATTTAGAAATCGTTTCAATAGTTGGGGGTGGTTAAAAGATAAATTCTTTAAATATAAAAAATCTTCATATTTTTTTAAGTTTAGGCTTGAAACAATAACCCATTTTTTTCTTTTTTCGTTTTATATTCTTAATACTTAAATAAATTGATGAAAGAAAAAGCTGATAACAATTCAATGTCCCTAAAATGGGAACAGAATGGGGAGCTAGCCCATAAGGATTTATATGAGCTAATTGAAAGATTAAAGAATGTAGAAAGTGAACATACCTCTTCTGAGTTGTCTAGATTAGGTACAAAATCAAACATAAAAGATTAAATTTGTTAATTAGATCTTGTTTTTATAAAAATTTGTACCAAATTATAGTTACTGAATAAAAAAATAAATGCCGAAAAGATTTCCAGAATGGGTAAATACAGGTGTCGTGATAAAGGCAATCAAAATGCGAGAAGAAGGAATGCTTTCAAAACAACTCAATTTATGGATAGAAAACCTATTAGAAATTGAAAAAAAATAAGTATTTAAGAAATACTTTTAATAATTCTTAGAGCTGCCATTGCTGCTCCATATCCATTATCTATATTCATAACTGCAATACCTGGAGAACAACTTGACAACATACTATTTAAAGCAGTTTCACCATTCTTGCTAACTCCGTAGCCTACTGAGACAGGTACAGCGATTATCGGTTGAGCCAACAATCCTCCCACAACAGTTGCCAAAGCCCCTTCCATTCCAGCACAAACTATTAATACATCATATTTATTAATTTCTTCTAACTGACTCATTAATCGATGCAGTCCTGCTACTCCAACATCTATAAAAGATTGACAATGCACTCCATAAATTTCAAGTGCTAATTGAGCTTCAAGTGTTACGGCCAAATCACTTGACCCTCCTGAAATTATGGCAACTTTTTTATTTGTATTTAGTTTATTCACATTATCCCCAATTATTAGGCATTTTGCTTCTTCATAGAATCGTCCATAATCATACAAATCTAAAAGATAATTAGCTTTTTCACTATTAATTCTAGTAATGAAAACAACCTCATTTTTACCTAATACATTTTCAGATAATCTCTTTAATTGATCGATACTCTTGTCTTGTCCCCAAATTGCTTCAATGAGTCCAAGCCTCTCTCTTCTTTGAAAATCAAACCTGATATCAAAATTCATCTTTGCTTATCTAACTCTCCCTCATAAATTAATTCAAAAGGATTTTTCCTAACATTTAAAGCGGCTTTAACATTATCTTCAAACTTTTGTTGGACTATATTTACTTCTGACAATGGTATACTTTTCCATAATTTTTTACTTTTCCAATTTACTAATATTAAAGCCTCTTCTTTTTCTTTATCCCAAAATAATTGTCTCCCCAAAAAACCTTCTTGAGAAGATAACCATGGCTCCCAAATTATTTTTTCAGCATTCAACCATGCTCCTTTTGCTTCGGCAGGGACTTTAAGTCTTAATTCCTCTATGACCATTTCACCTTGATAATTATCCATAGTAAGAGCTTTTAAATTGGGTATATCAGATTGAGAAATTAAAGCTACTAAGCAAATTAATACTAAACAAAATCTTTGAAATCTTTTTTTCAAATTTAAATTTAATTTCATTTTTTCTCAAGTAGCACTACTGAATGGCAACTTATACCTTCTTCTCTTCCTTCAGGACCCAGTTTTTCATTCGTAGTTGCTTTAATCCCAATTAAATTTTCATCAATATTTAAGATTTCAGAAATGTTTTTTTTCATTAGTTTTATATGTGACATGATTTTTGGCCTTTCAGCGACAAGAACACTATCAATATTATTTATTTCCCAACCATCTTGTCTTATCAAGTCAATTACTTTTGATAACAAAAACAAGCTATCAGCATTTTTCCATTTTTCATCAGATGGGGGGAAATACTTTCCTATGTCACCCAGCGAAAGCGCTCCCAATAATGCATCCATTATTGAGTGAATTAAAACATCAGCATCACTATGACCATCCAATCCTAAATTTTCAGGATGATGCAATTTTACACCTCCAATAATTAAATCTCTATCCTCTACTAGTCTGTGAATATCGTACCCATTGCCTATTCTAAGTTTCATGCATTGATTATATTCTTTTATTATTCTCTTACTTTGTGGAGATTTTTTGTAGTTTTCATTTGAAATCAAGTCACTTCTTCTCTCCATTGTTCTTTCAATACTTTTTTGTCTTCTCCATGATTTAATCTCTTCATGATTACCGCTCACTAAAATATCTGGTACTTTCATATCTTTAAAAGTTAACGGCCTCGTGTATTGAGGATATTCTAATAAAGAAGAATTATGACTTTCATCCACTAAGGAGTCTGGATCACCAAGAGTTCCTGGTAATAATCTAGTCAAACCGTTAATTATTGATATAGCCGGTATTTCACCTCCAGAAAGTATATAATCTCCTATCGATATCTCTTCATCAGCTAAACATCTAATCCTTTCATCAAAACCTTCATATTGACCACAAATTATTATTATTTGATCCAAAGTGGACCATCTCGCAAGATCCTTTTGTTTTAGGACTTTACCCTGTGGGGTCATCAACAAAGTTTTACTTTTAGCTGATTTTCTAATTGATTCATATGCCTTATAAATAGGTTCAGGTTTTAATACCATACCTGCTCCTCCTCCATAAGGCTTATCGTCTACTTGTCTGTAAGAGCCTTCTCCATATCCTCTTAAATCATGTAAATTTACATCGATCAAATTCTTATCTAGAGCTCTTGTTATAACCCCTAAATTATTTATTAATTCAAAAGCTTTAGGGAACAATGTAATTACATCAAAATTAAAACTACTCATCTAGAAATCTTCCTCATAACCAAACTCAATTAACCTTGATTCTTTTTTTCTCCAATTTGGAACAACTTTCACAAACAACTCCAGATGAACTGGACCATCAATCAATTTTGACATATTTGATCTTGCTGACTGACCAATAATTTTTAACATTGAACCTTTCTTTCCAATAAGAATGCCTTTTTGAGTTGATCTTTCAACAATAATTGTAGCTAAAATAGCTGTAAGACTTTTGCCATTTTTTCTTTTCATTTCCTCTATCTTTTCTATCTTTACTGCAACACTATGAGGTACTTCTTCTCTTGTATTTATTAATACCTGCTCTCTTACTAAATCAGATAATAAATTATCTAATGGTTGGTCGCATATCGTCTCGTCGCCATAAAGTTTTGGTCCCTCTGGAAGAAAATTAAGTGCCATATCGACTAGTTCAGAACATCCTTCTCCTTGAGAAGCACTTACAATTTGAAAATTTCTATTAATTCCAAAAAATCTTCTATATTGATCTAATCGTAAATTCCTAAATTCTTTATTAACCAAATCCCACTTATTTAAGGCAACAATAAACTCAGTTTTATTTGCGATTAAAAAGTTCAATATATATTCATCACCTCTACCAGGTTCTTCACTTGAATCAATTACAAAAATTACCATATCAACTCCATTAATTGCAGATTTTGCGTTTTTTACTAATATCTCTCCAAGGCGATGATGAGGTTTATGAACACCTGGTGTATCGACAAAAATTATTTGCCCATTGTTTGTTGTAAGTATTCCTTTTAATTTATTTCTAGTAGTTTGCGCTATTGGAGAAGTAATTGTTATTTTTTCTCCAATCAATTTATTTATTAAAGTAGATTTACCCACATTTGGCCTTCCTAGTAAAGTTACAAACCCAGATCTATAATTGGTCAAAGACTTTTAATACATCAATAATAAAATTCTGATCAAAAATGAAAAAAAAAACCATAAATTTAAAAGAAGCTTCGTTTACGCAAGCAATAAACATATCCGCAAAATGGTGTAAAGAGTGGGGAGAAGATTTACTTAGCGAAGAGGTTTTAGCAGATAGAATTGCAGAACTAATTAAGACAAAAAATGGACTAAGAGGATTTTTTGCGTACGCCTTATCAGATAAAGATTGTTTATTGTTAGATAAACTTCCTTTTTCAATAATTTTCAAACTTAACGAAGGTGGGGATGCTGTAGTAGAAATAGTAGTCAAAAATTTAATAATGAGTACTGCTCAAATTATTATTCATCAAAGAGATAATAATCATGAATATGAGATGACATCTGAAAACATTTCAGATAGATGTAAAGCTATTTTAAGACTGCTAGAAACAAAGTTAGTTACAAAGACTATTAATCAAGTCCTTAAAGACCTAAATAATATGGGAAATAGTTTTGATAATTCAATAAAATATGATTCAGAGCAAAAGGAATTTATAAAAAAACAATTTCTTGAAATCGCCCAATAAAAAAGCGTAGAAAAATTTCTACGCTTTGAATTGGAAATTGAAATAATTTGTTTAGTCTCTTCTTCCACCACCTTGAAGAGCAAGCATTAATCTCAATATAAAAACAAAAAGATTTATATAAGTTAGATACATTCCTAAAGCTCCTGCTAGGTATTGATCATCATTATATCTTCTTGGCATTGTATAGAAATCTACAAAAGACATCGCAACAAACAAGACAGTTCCAAATCCTGCAATTATCAATTCAAGTCCTGAACCGCCAAAAACTCCTGGAGCAAAGAATCCTCCAATTAATTGGACAAACATTGCTATAAGCAGTCCTATTAAACCAAGACCAACTACCCCACTTAGGGCTTGACCAACGCTATCACTCATTCTTTGGCCAGTGTAAGAGGCAATAACGAATGTTATACCTGTTGCTAAAGCAGCTGTTCCGACCGAACCAATACCAATTGTTCCTATTGCTAAAGCAACTATTCCACTTAAGGTGAATCCAGTTAACAAGCTAAATCCTGTTAGTAAAGGCAAGGCCTTAGCATTATTTGCATTATTTGCAGCGCTTGTAGCTATAAAAAACAAAATCAATTCTGCAATTAAAGCAACTATTGAGAGAGGCTGGAAAAGCCCAGGATTTGTTGCTATTAGTGATACACCTGCTAAAACGCCCAAAGAAGTTAGCACCATACCTCCACCAACGTAGGGTAGAGCTTTTTGAACAACATTAGGTCCAACAATTGCACTAGTTTGTGCTTCACGAATAGCTTGATTGAAATTACTACTTGCTGGCATTTTTTTTTATTAGATATTTTTTATTCTACTTGATTTTTAAAATTTCAGGGTACGGATCTCCAGAGTTATAAAGTTATTTATAAGCCTCAATAATTTTCTGAACTAAAGGATGACGAACCACATCTTCAACAGTTAGATAACAAAATTTCATACCTTCACTTTCAGAGAATATTCTTGATGCTTCGATAAGGCCGCTTTCCTGATCTTTTCTTAAATCAATTTGAGTAATATCTCCATTTACAACCATCTTTGATCTTTCACCTAATCTTGTTAAAAACATCCTCATTTGAGAGCAAGTTGTGTTTTGAGCTTCATCTAAAATAACCAAAGAGTTATCCAAGGTTCTGCCTCTCATAAATGCTAATGGTGCAACTTCAATAATTCCTTTATCGATTAACGAATTTGTTCTATCAAATCCGAAAATACTATGTAAAGAATCAAATAGGGGTCTTAAATATGGATCTACTTTTTGTTGCAAATCTCCAGGAAGGAATCCCAAACTTTCGCCAGCTTCTACTGCTGGTCTGGTTAAAACAATTCTCTCTATTTTTTTTTCGTTCAATAGTCTTGCGGCGCAAACAGTTGCCAGAAATGTCTTACCTGTTCCAGCTGGACCAATTGCGAATGTAAGATCAAAGTTTTCAATTGATTCAACATATTCTTTTTGCCTAATAGTTCTTGGTCTTAAATATCTCCCTTCTTTGGAACGTGCAAGAACCTTTTTCCCAAGTTCAGCATGTGAAGATGACTCTCCCATATTTAAAGAACTAAGAGCTGCTTTAAGATCCACCTCTGGGACTTCTAAGCCTTGCTCCCAAATTGGTCTTGTAAGCTCTACTAATGCTGATGCTCTCTCAATTTTAGATATGACACCGTTCATTTCAAGTTGTAAGCCTCTTATAGTTAAAGAAACTCCCGTTAAAGACTCAAATTTTTTTAAGAAAGAATTACCAGGTCCAGATAATGCTGTAGCAGCATCAGAGCTTGGCAAATCGATTGTGAAGTGACCAGTTTTGGAAACTTCTTTCATTTAGTTATTGTATAAGAATAAAAATTAGTCAAACTACTAACTTTCAGTTTCATCACTAACGTTTTCAGCTTTACTTCTATCACTCTCTTCGCCTTTAGCTTTAGCTTTAGCTAATTTTTCCTTCTCTAACTTCGCCTTACCAATAGTGATAGAGGGCCTCTCTATTTTTTCTAACAAACCTCCTTTTTCTAATAATGTTCTAACTACATCAGTTGGCTGAGCACCCTGCGTAAGTCTTGTTCTTAAAGCTTCTGTGTCAAGCCTAGTTTCTTTAGTTCTTGGGTTATAAAAACCTAGTTCTTGTAGGGGTCTACCATCTCTTCTGGAAGTACTATTGCATGCAACAATCCTGAAACTTGCCTCTTTTTTCTTTCCAAAGCGCTTAAGGCGCAATTTAATCATCTTTAATTAATACGTTTTTAATAATAATATCATTCAAAGGTAAAATTTTAGAAATTATAAATCAGCAAACCCTTTTTTCTTTTTATTGTTTTTTTGTTTTTTCATTGGTTTATTACTACTCATTCCTCCCATTCCTGGCATTCCTCCCATTCCTGGCATTCCTCCCATTCCTGGCATTCCTCCATTGGACATTTGTTTCATAAAACCTCTCATTCTTTGAAAATCAGCCAATACTTTATCTACGTCTTTTGCTTCATATCCACTACCCTGAGCGATCCTTTGTCTTCTTGAAGGTTGAGCAGCAAGAACCTCAGGTTTTTGTTTCTCCTCAAGAGTCATTGAAGAGATCATAGATTCTATTTTCTTAAGTTGATCTTCACCATCTTTTATCATCCCATCATCTATCTTATTCATTCCTGGTATTAACTTAATCAATCCTCCAAGTGAGCCCATCCTTTTAATTAATCTCATTTGCTTAACAAAATCATTAAAATCAAAAGTTGCTTCTTGAAGTTTCTTTTGCATCCCTTCTGCATCAGCAAGCTCAACTTCTTTTTGGGCTTTTTCAACAAGTGTTAATACATCACCCATGCCTAATATTCTGCTTGCCATTCTCTCTGGATGGAATGGTTGCAGTGCCTCTATTTTTTCGCCTACACCAATAAATTTGATTGGTTTACCACTTATTTTTCTTATTGATAAAGCAGCGCCTCCTCTTGAGTCTCCATCTAACTTAGTAAGTATCGCACCAGAAATTCCTACTTTTTCATGAAATGATTTTGTCAAATCAGCAGCTTCTTGACCAATCATAGAATCTACAACAAGCAAGACTTCATCAGGATTAGAAACTTCTTTTATCCGAACCATTTCACTCATCATAGAATCATCTATTTGCAATCTTCCTGCAGTGTCAATAATGATCGAGTTAAAATTATTTTCACTAGCATAATTTAATGCATCTTTTGCTATCTCTTCTGGTTTACTATTTTTTCCTTTCGCCGAAAACACTTCCAAATCATATTGACTTCCTAATGTTTTAAGTTGTTCTACAGCTGCTGGTCGATAAATATCTGCAGCCACTAAAAGAACTTTCTTATCTTTTTCCTTCAGATAAAGGCCCAATTTTCCTGTTGCGGTTGTTTTGCCGGCACCCTGAAGTCCAGCCATTAAAATAACGGTAGGACTATTCTCATTATCATTTAATGGAGAATTTTCATTACCCATAATATTTATCAATTCTTTATTTACAACTTCTATAAATTTTTGACCTGGATTTACACCCCTAACTACTTCTTCTCCAATAGCTTTATCTTTAACATCTGCAATAAACTCTTTTACTACAGACAAACTAACATCGGCATCCAGTAGTGCTCTTTTAACCTCTTTCAAGGCATCGTTGATATTATTTTCACTAATTTTTGCTTCGCCTCTTAAACCCTTTACTGCGTCTTCAAAGCGTGACGAGAGTTCATCAAACATTATCAAAAAGTATTTTTAATTATTATAGATGATCTCTAAGTTTATAATTACAAGCCACTTACAAAATCAACTAATTTCCATGATTTATTAGAAAAACCCAAAATATATTTAACTTTCAGCGGAGTCAATGATGTTTCATTAACAAATTCTCCAGAATTCTTCATTATTCTCTCTAAATAATCTAATTCAACTAACACAGCTATCCTAGATGAAGTTTGTGATTCCAAATCTATCCTACTTATTTGGGAATTAATTTCTTTATAAATTCCTTTTTTGATATCATTTTGTCTTTCTTCAATTGTTCTATCAATCAAACCACTCGTAACAATCTTGGAAAGATTAATTTCACTCTTTCCTGCCAAGTACTTACTTTTACTTAAAAGCCATAAATTAATTAGATTTCTAATCTCTTTTAGAGAAGGCGAAGGGCTAGTAAGTTTTTTGACTTCAAAAGAGTTAATCGAAATAGGTTTCTCATTAATAGAATTCAATTCATTTGTAGGTTTTTTTTTAATTTCTTGAACAATATCTTTTTCACTGACCTTTTGATTTTTATCCACTGCTATGAAGATTTTATCCTCAAGAGTTGCATCCTGAATTGATTTTTTAAAATTATTTCTTAAAAATCCAATCCCAAAACCAAATATAAATAAGATCAAAAACGCATATAAATAAATTAAATAAGGTGAACGACTGGTAATCTCTTTATCATCAAGAAATTCTCCAAAACCAAACTTTAATTCAGCAATTTTTTCGATTAAGTACTTATAAAACTCTATTGGTTTATTCTTTAAGATTTCCTCATTGAACTTGTTTTCTTGAATATCAAGCTTCTCATATTCCTGTTTTATGCCACCTGGCCAAGGTAATCTCCTTTCATCAATATTATCTAATCTACTATCAACATCATCTGTAATTTTTGTCGAAAATTCTTTTTTGATCTGTTGGTTCTGAATATTTGATTTAATTGTAATTTTATTTGATTTCTTTTCTAATGTTTCAATAAATTCTTGAATCTCCCTATCTTCAAACCATGAATCTAAATCCACCTCTTTTGATTCAATATCTCTAAAACCAACTAAAACATCATTCTCTAACCAATTTTTACAGAAAATACATATAGCTTCTAACTTATTTCCTGGATAATTATGAAGCCAATCTCGTAACTTCTCATCAGAACTGCTAGAGAACCTTGCAGAGGCCTGATCAATATCTGCTAAAAGCAAGTCTAGACAACCAATAAGAGGCATTGAATCAAGACCTGATAAATTTAGTTTCTTTAAAATTCTCCTAGCTTCAAATAATTTTTCTGGCTTTCTTCTTGAGAAACCAATTGCTGTCAAGGATAGAAAAGCTAAAAATCCTGCTTCTAATGATCCTCTTTTTTGTAATTCAAGAAACAAATCTATCTGTTCTTGAACTGTCAAGTATGGCTTTATTTGTTGAAAAAAAGCTTCAAATTCTTTCTGATTTAGATAATTCCCATATTCAGATTTATTATTACCTTCCAAACCACCTCTTTTAACAATTAAATTTTCCAACATATTTAAACCTTTTTTATGAGACTCCTGATCATTTAAATCCCTACTAAGTAAATCTAGTATTCTATAAGGAAGCAAAGAAGCCAAGTCTTCCTCAAGATCTTTTCTTATTTCTCCAAGCTTTCCCATTCTTTGAAGAAGTTGTATACCCTCATGTAAAAAATCTGAAGCGTTTGAATAGGATCTAATCTGTTGTTCTTGAATAGCAGAATCCCTAGCTGTTAAGGCTGCCAATAAAGTTAGATCGGCTTCTCTACTACTTCCTAGAGCTGGAGTTTGTGGGGGCTGCAAAGCCTTTCTTGTGATCTTAAAAGCTTCTTTAGGGGACCCTGACTCCCAAAGGAGGATTAACCCTGCAACTTCTCTATTTGACGAAAACTCCAATCCAGATACGCCATTTAGTAACAAATTTTCGTATTCTCGCCTGCTTTCTGGATCTGTAAGCAAATCAGCAGTCAAACGAAGTAACTCTGACCTTTGGGTTAGAACTTCATAAGTAAAACCTTCATCAGGGGTTTTATCTAACCGCAATTGAAACGCTCTTAATATTTCCTCAGATGTTGCAGAGGGGCTTACGCCAATTAAACGAAAATGGTCTAAAGGAAGTTCCAAACAAATATCCTATTGAAAATTCTTAGACAAATTTTATCAAGTTAAAAATATTTTTCATTGGGTCTTACAGAGTTATTAAAAAAAATCATGAAAATCGACCTTCACGTCTTAGAATGTTAACAAATCAAAACTTCATTAAGGTATTTTTCTTGGAAACACACTTAGAGAGAATCTCAAATCTTCAAGACATTAAAAAAGCCGAATTAGATAGAGAAACAGGATTATTTCTATATGAAGATATGACTCTTGGTCGAAGATTCGAAGATAAGTGTGCAGAAATGTATTACAGGGGAAAAATGTTTGGTTTCGTTCATCTATATAACGGTCAGGAAGCTATTAGCACTGGAGTAATTGGCGCCATGAGAAAGAAACATGATTGGTTTTGTAGTACCTACCGCGATCATGTCCATGCACTTAGTGCAGGCGTCCCCTCCTTTGAAGTTATGAGTGAGCTTTTTGGTAAAGCTACAGGTTGCAGTAAAGGCCGAGGGGGGTCCATGCACCTGTTTTCAAGAGAGCATCACTTATTAGGAGGATATGCATTTATTGGGGAAGGAATTCCAGTTGCTTTAGGAGCAGCCTTTTCAAGTAAATATAAAAAGGAAGTTGCGGGTAATAATAGTAGTGATGCAGTAACTGCAGCATTCTTTGGAGATGGAACTTGCAATAATGGTCAGTTTTTTGAATGTTTAAATATGGCCCAATTATGGAAATTACCCATAATTTTTGTTGTTGAGAATAATAAATGGGCTATTGGTATGGCTCACGATAGAGCAACCAGCAATCCTGAAATCTGGAGGAAGGCCTCTGCTTTTGGGATGCATGGAGAGGAGGTTGATGGAATGGACGTATTAGCAGTAAGAGGAGCCGCAAAAAGAGCAATTGAACGCGCTAGAGCAGGAGAAGGGCCCACTCTTTTAGAGTGCTTGACTTACAGATATAGAGGACATTCTCTAGCTGATCCTGATGAATTAAGATCTGAGAAAGAAAAAGAGTTCTGGGGGAAAAGAGATCCTATTAAGAAATTAGCCAAGGAAATTATTGATGGTAAATTCGCAACGGAAGAAGAATTAAGAAGTATTGAAAAGAAAATAGATACAGAGATAACAGAGTCTGTTAAAAATGCTTTAGAAGCACCTGAACCACCTTCACAAGAATTAACTAAATATATTTGGGCTGAGGATTAATTCAAATACCACTAGGTAATTTTCTGGTTAAATTTCGCAATTTTCGTAGTGCCTTCAGTTCAACTTGCCTTACTCTCTCCCTAGAGACTTCTAATAATCTTCCTATTTCAGCAAGTGTATGTCTCTCATTCCCATCTAGTCCAAATCGTAATTTAAGAACATGTTGCTCTTGCTCGCTTAGATGCGTTAACCACTTCCCAAGTTGCTCTTGATGCATTTTCTGCTCAACTTGATCTAAAGGCTCTTCATTGTTGCTATCTGCAATTAAATCACCTAAAAAGCTCCTGCCATCATCACCATTAACTGGAGCATCTAAACTACTTGTTGATAAGGCTTGTCTTAAAACAGAATCTAATTCCTCCACATCAATATCCATTGCTTCTGCAATTTCAATTCTGCTTGGCATAGCACCAAGTTTATGTGCTAGATCCCTACTAACTTTTCTTATAGATGCTAGTCTTTCGCTTAAATGAACTGGTAAACGGATGGTTCGTGATTGACAAGCAATTGCTCTTGTCATGCTTTGTCGAATCCACCAAAAAGCATATGTAGAGAACTTATATCCTCTTGTCGGATCGAATTTTTCAACAGCCCTTTCCAAACCAAGAGAACCTTCTTGAACTAAATCAAGAAGTTCTAATCCTTTTCCTTGGTATTTCTTTGCCACACTAACAACTAGTCTTAAATTAGCTTTCATCATTCTCTCCTTAGCTCTTCTTCCAATTTTTACTGTTCTTTTTTGCTGCGGTGTAAATTCTTTAGTTTTTTCATCTAATTTGCCATCTTCTGTAAGAAGCATCATTTTCTGTACTTGATTACCTAATTCAATCTCTTCAGCAGGAGTTAACAAAGGAACTCTGCCTATATTCTGCAAATACCAACTAATTGGATCGTTACCTCTCCTTTTTGCCGGTTCTGCTTGAGCTGGTAATGATGAAACCATTTTTCTACACCTAAATAAGGTATTAAAACTCTCCTATATTTTTTTGGAAATAGCGAAATATTTAATACGCGCTTCAGATTTCACGTAATATTTGTTTATTTATGTGTTCAAAACTAGAAATAACTCACCTAAATTGTTTCTTTCAAGATATTTGTCTCGTTTTACTATTTCTCATTAATATTGATAATTCATCACCTATAGCAGATGCATTTGACCCACTCTTACATTTTGATGCAGCAAATGAATGTAAAAGTACATATTTAGCAAAAAAATCAGTTCTTATATTTCTACAAAAGGTTAAATCAATCGCAGAGGAGCCAGCTACAAATCCCAATAAAAGGTCACCTAATCCTGCTCTAGCTGTCTGAGAATCTGTCCCAAAAAGTTGCCATGCTTTTTCACTGTCAGCAACTATACTATTAGCTCCCTTTAACAAAACGCTAATATTAAATTCTTTTGCAGCATTAAGAGCCAGTCCAACATTATTCTCAGACTTGATATTTGGGAATAACCTTAAAAATTCTTTGCTATGAGGTGTAATCCAAGTTTTAAATTTTCTCTCTAAAAAGAATTTTGATCCTAGTTTAGATTCAGAAATTCTATTTAATGCATCTGCATCCAATATCAATAATCCTTCAAAACCCGCAAGGAAGTCTTTTGATTTTTGCCAATCATCATTATCAATTCCTATTCCTGGGCCTACCGCTAATGAATCATATGAACTGAGATCAATTTTATTTAATGCACTGAATAATGATGCATTCCCATTATGATTACATTTCATAGTTCCTTTTAAAACTATTTCTGGGGCAAATTGCCAAACAGATTTAGCAACTAATTCAGGAAGGACCGCAGAAATAAAACCTGCTCCACTTGATATTGCCCCTTTTAAAGCTAAGTATGCGGCCCCTGGATATTTTTCACTTCCAGCAATTAATAATGTTCTTCCTCTTTTATGTTTATTAGAATTTTTTGGTATGGAAGGTAAATCAAGATTTTTTAAATCTTTGTAAGTAACCTTAAAAATCTTTTTATCAACTTTAGACAGTTTACTAATAGGCACCCCAACATCTATGTGGTTCAATTCTCCAATAAAAGGCAAAGCAGAATCTTGTATTAACCCAATTTTATTAAGACCTATAGCTAAAGTATAGTCTGCCTTTACTGCATTATCTAAAAACGGCTCTCCTTTATCAGGACATAATCCTGTTGGAATATCAATACTTATTACCTTGCCATATTTATTATGAAATTTTTGATTAAATAGTTTGATTAATTTATTATCAACTATTCTTGTTTGATTATTACCAAAAACAGCATCAATCCATAGTTCTTTCCCATTTGCATCAGGGGGCTCTACTAATTTTGTAACACCAATAGATGTAAGATAAATAAGGTGGTTATTTGTTAATGTTTTTTTTATCGGGAATGGACACCATACCTGCACTAAAAAACCTTTCAAAAAAAGCTCTCTAGCTATTACGGCTCCGTCCCCACCATTATGCCCAGGACCTATTAAAACAGTTATTCCATGATTTAGAAGAGGTTTCCTTTTTAAGAGCCATCTACTAATTTTGATACCAGCTTTTTCCATCAATGCTTCTTGTGGCATTCCATCAGAAAACATTTCTTCCTCTAATATCAACATTTGCTTTGAATCAACAATTAAATGTTTAGAGTCAATTGTTGGCCATACAATTTCGTTCATAATTTAGTTCAAAGCAATTGAAGTACTGTTCAAAAAATTAAACTTCCATGTTAAAGACACAAAAGGATAAAAAATTAGAGAACTATTTTTCTAATAATAAAACTAAAAAGGAGAAAAATATTATTGTAGGTCTTTCTGGTGGCGTAGATAGTTCCCTTTCAGCTGCTCTTCTTGTAGAAAGAGGCTGGAATGTTGAGGGACTAACTCTTTGGCTAATGAAAGGACAAGGCTCCTGTTGCTCTGAAGGATTAGTAGATGCTGCTGGCCTTTGTGAAGATTTAGGAATTAACCATAAAATAATAGATTCAAGAGAAATATTCGAAAGAGAGGTGATAAAAAAAACTACTGAAAGCTACGAGAAAGGTTTCACTCCACTTCCATGTTCGATGTGCAACAAAAATGTGAAATTTGAAGAGATGCTTAATTACGCAATAATCAAAAAAGACTTTACTCATATTGCGACCGGACATTACGCAAGGATAAAAAAATCATCTTATGCTGAAAAACTTGATTGCAAGAGTTTTGTATTTAAGGAATTTCTTCTTCTAAGAGGTGCAGACGAGAACAAAGACCAAAGTTATTTTCTCTATTCTCTTTCGCAAGAAGTACTGAGCAGATTAGAATTTCCACTTGGTGAAATGAAAAAAGAAGAAACAAGAAAGGAAGCCCTGAGATTAGGCCTTAGAACTGCTCAAAAACCAGAAAGTCAAGATTTATGTTTAGTTGAGCATTATG
Source organism: Prochlorococcus sp. AG-412-C21 (assembly GCA_003214975.1). Classification (GTDB taxonomy): domain Bacteria; phylum Cyanobacteriota; class Cyanobacteriia; order PCC-6307; family Cyanobiaceae; genus Prochlorococcus_A. Next base: position 21,004 of record QCKZ01000007.1, on the reverse strand, counting down.
GATCAATGCAGAGATTTATTGACAAGCACATTAAACCCAAAGAAGGAGAAATTATGCATGTAAACGGTAAAGTACTTGGGACACACAATGGTATTCAGCACTTTACGGTAGGTCAAAGAAAAGGTTTGGGAATTGCTTGGCCTGAACCATTATATGTAAAAAGTTTAGACAGGAAAAAAAATGTAGTCTACGTAGCTGATAAAAGTGATCTTTTTAATAGAGAAGCAATAATTAGTAAGGTTAACTGGGTTTCAATCGAGGAGCCTAAGCAAGAGATAGAAGTAGAAGCACAAATCAGATATAGAAGTCATCCAGTAAAAGGCACTTTAATTCCTTTGAAAAATTCAGATAATCCAACTAAAACATTTAAATTAATTTTTGAAGAAAGTCAAAGTTCGGTAACGCCCGGACAAGCTGCAGTTTTTTATAAAGGAGAAATTTTATTAGGTGGTGGATTAATTAATTAATTTTCCAAAAAATATTTAATCCCATAAATAATATAAACAAAACCAAAATAGGTTTATCTCCAAATTTTGTATAGAAAGTCTTTTCGGATGAAAAATTAGGGAACACTATTTTATTTTGCTCAACATTTAAATCAAGCATTTGAATTATTTTTCCATCATCCTGAACTAAACCCGAAGGGCCTGTGTTTGATACGAGTAAATTATTTTTCTTATTTTCAATACTTCTCAATCTAGCCAAAGATAGGAATTGATTAGACAGCTTCATTGGATAGGGATCTAAATTTGCTGCAGTTATTATTAGTTTTGCACCGCTATTAATAGCCTTTCTTATTTTTACTCCATCACTAATTTCGTAACAGATAGCTACTGCTAATGGGGGTGTAAATTTAGGATCGAAAAATCTTGAATCAGAACCAGGCTGAATTCCTCCTACTGCAGATAATCCTCTTGAAAAACTATTTAGAAATCTAGGTATTTTTTCACCTAATGGAACAAGTCTATTTTTATCTATGAAAGAGGTAAAAGATTTATCTCCAATTTGAAATCCCAGTAAAGCGCTTCTTAACTCATTATCGTAATTTCTGAAACCTCCTGCCAAAGTATTAACCTTAATGCCTTTAGGTAAATAAAAATTATTAGATAGAGTTCCTTCAGGAGCAACAAGAAGTTTTGCTTGATTGGCTAAAGCATATTCTTGAGCGATAGATTGTTTTTCCTTAATAAATTCATCATCTATTTTTAATTTTTCTCTTGTTGGGATATTTGTTTGCCAAATAGCCACAGGAAATTCATAATTTCTTTTTATTGGATATGTTAGACCTCCAAATAAATGTAAGAAAACTATTATCAAAAGTCCAAAAATAAATATTTTTTTAAAATGAAGTTTTCTTCTCCATCTACCGTGACTAAAAAAAATCCAAAATCCAATCAATATTTGTAATACGCATAAACCACTTGCACCAATCCATCTTGCCAAACCAGCAAGATAAATATCACCTGGGACTAGACTTTCCCCTAAACCTATCCAGAAAAAAGGTGTTTGAGAAAGTATCAATTCACCAATCCCCCAAGTCAAAGATAAAAAAAATACTTTTATGGTTAAAGGCATAATTTTCATTTTAAAAACATCCTCTTTCCAGAGAATTATTTCAACTAACAGCCCCCATAAATAAACTAATAACCCACCCAAAAAAGCACAAAATAATAATATTGAAATGGCAATTATTAAACTTACAAACCATGAAAAACCGATCCATGTCAATGGATGAAGATCATATAACCATGAATGACTTATCAAAACAAAGAAAAAGCCCCACCAAAAATTTGCTATTTTTCTTTCACTTCCCTCCCATAAAATAAATAAAGATATCGGCATAAAAATCAGCCAAAAGTGAGTTGAGACTGAAATTCCTCCTAAAATCCCACCTAAACAAGGGTAAAAATATTGTCTTAAAATTTTAATTTGAGTAGGGATTAACAATCTAAAATTACGAAATTAAATTTATAATCACGCATTTATTGTACCTTTATTCTGTAAACTTAGTTTTAGTAACTTTCAAAATTTATAGTGAGAGAAGTCTTTATTAGTTTTGCCGTTTTTGTTTTTTGTGTTTCATTAACTCTTTTCAGTCAATTTAATTCACCAAAAGTTGTTAATGCTACCGAATCAGAAACTCAGTTAATTCAAAAAACACCTGTTGCAAAATCATCAAATGTTTCAAATAATAATTTATTTGAGCTAGACCCATCAGATCCAAATCCTATACTTTTCGCCATGGCAGAAGAAACACAATCAGAAAGCAATTCAAGGACTACAGAAAGTGGTCTAATTATTTCGGATATAGTAAATGGGGAAGGAGATGAAGCTACTTCTGGGCAGACAGTTACTGTAAATTACACAGGAACTCTAGAAGACGGCACACAATTTGATACCAGTATCGGTAGAGCTCCATTCAGCTTTCCCTTAGGTGCTGGACGAGTAATAAAAGGTTGGGACGAAGGTGTCGCAGGCATGAAAGTTGGAGGTAAAAGAAAATTAACAATACCTCCGGAACTAGGATATGGTTCAAGAGGAGCAGGAAGTGTTATACCTGCCAATGCAACTTTGATATTTGAAGTTGAATTATTAAAAGTCAATTAAATTAAGTAAGAAAAATATCTAAGACTTTTCAATTTAGTTAATCTCCAAGTAATATATATACAAAATCAAATATTTGAAATGTTAAGTAAATTCATCAATTCTTTTCTAGATAAAAAATCCCCAATGACAGTACATGCTCACTGTGATGGTCCTTGTGGTGTTTATGATCCAGCATCTACTAGAGTTGCTGCTGAAGCAGTTTTATCAATGACAAAAAAACTTATTGCACTAGAACCTCCTTCTAGCACTGATTCAGCAGAGTGGGCTACATACAGTAATACATTTTCTAGATATGTTGCAGTTAAAGAAGAGCAAGCAAAAGAAACAAAGAAAGAAATTCTAATTTTGTGGACAGATTACTTTAAACCAGTTCACTTAGAAACTTATCCAGACTTACATGAAACCATTTGGAAGGCGGCCAAATTATGCAGTGCATGCAAAGTTAATATTGATTTATCTCAAGCTGAAGAACTCATGAGTTATGTAGAAAAGATACATAATATTTTCTGGGCTTCAAAAGGAAGATCAGACGCTTTTGTTAAAGCTAGTTAATCAGAATTATTTTCAGAAGTTTTTTAGAGTTAATTTTATTTTTCTTAGGCTTAAGAAAAACCGCCATTATTAGCGGTGATTCTATGTTGCCTTCCCTCAAAGAAGGAGATATCGTATTTTTTAAAAATTATAAGGAAGGCAAATTAGATCCTAAACCAGGTCAAATAGTTATTTTTAATCATCCACTTAAAAACAAAAACCTCATTAAAAGAATAAATTTAGTGAATCAAAATAGTATTGAAGTTTTTGGTGACAATATTGAATTTAGTGAAGATAGTAATAAATTTGGATTAGTAAATAACGAAAAAATCATTGGAATTGTCACCTCTAAACTAATCAGTCCTAAATTAAAAAGTTTTTTTAATTCAAAAAGATAGAAGCACTTCTTTTAATCCAAAATAATCCCATGGAGAAGGAAAGCCCTCCTGCACCAGCTATTAATCTTTTAATAAATTTTTGACTTGCGTTAAAGGTCGTAAAAGATATTAAACAAGTAAAAAGATTCATACTTATTAATGACCCAATTAAATATGAAATCAAATAAAAGCAAGCACTTGTTAAAGGTAGAGCTAATGCAGGTAGGACTGCAAGAAAATGCGAACCTCCTGCTATACCATGGAGCAAGCCTAAACCTGTTAAAGCATGGGAGTGCTTATTATTATTTTTTTGTTCCTTAACATGGAAATGAAAGTGACGATGAGCAATCCCATTCTCATGCTTGTGAGAGTGGGAATGCATACTTAATTGAAAAGAATTCTTAATAGCAAATACTCCAACAATTAGAAGAGAAATTCCAACTAGGAATTCAGCAATATTGGAAAATTTGTTTAATGGCGTAATGTCCTTAATAAAAATAGCTAAAAAAGCTAATAAGAGAACTCCAGAAGAGTGTCCTAAGCCCCATGAAAAACTATTTTTAAGAGCTTTTTGGGGATTATTAATAACTACTGGCGCCATTGCTATTAGATGATCAGCACCACTAACTACATGCACAAATCCTGCAACGATACCGGTTAATATTACAGCATGCATATATATTCAGTACAACTCTTTTTATTCAATTTTATAGCACGATTTGGAGTCAAAATTAATTTGAGTTAAATAATTTCTTGAAAGATTTTGCAATATCACTTTCTCTCATAAAAGTTTCACCAATTAATACTCCCTTAATTCCAATAGATATAAGCAACTCTAAGTCTTCGGCACAATTAATTCCAGATTCACTAATGGGAAGAATATTTTGTTTTAAAAATATATCTGAATATGTATTCATCAATTCTATTGATGTTTTTAAATCTGTTTTAAAAGTTTTTAAGTCCCTATTATTTATTCCAATCAAATTAAAAGATTTTAACTTTAATATCCTTTCTAATTCATTCTCGTTATGGACTTCAACAAGAACGCTCATCCTTAAATTATCAGCAATTTTTTTTAGATAAATTAAATCGTCATCGCTTAAAATCGCCGCGATTAATAATATTGCATCAGCACCAGATACCCTTGCTTTATAAATCTGATAAGCAGAAATAATAAAATCTTTGCAGAGTAGAGGGAGATTAGTTGATTTTCTTACAGTTTCAAGTATTTCGTAACTACCTTGAAAAAACCTTTTATCGGTTAATACTGAGATACATGATGCACCTAATCCTTCATAACAAGGAGCTATCTCTTCAGGATTAAAATCTTCTCTGATAACACCTTTACTTGGACTAGCTTTTTTTATTTCAGCAATCAATCCTGGTTTTATTTTCGACTCCAAGATACTTTTATAAAAATCTTTGGGAGCAGGTAAGTTACTAATCTTCTTTATTAGATCTTCCAAAGAAACAATTTTTTTAAAATTTTTAATTTCAATGTCCTTATGCCATACAATTTCTTCGAGAATATTTTTTGCTTGTGCCTCTCTGTGAGGTACAGCATATTCTAAATTTTCTACCCTAACTGTTGGATTTGGTGGCCTGCGTCTTATTTCCATTAAGTATAAATTCTATTTTACTTGAGAAGCCGCTTGTTTATATGCGACCTCAACTACTTCACTAAGAGTAGGATGAGTATGGACTTCTGTAGATAATTCAACTACATCTTGATTCCTTGAAATAGCGTTCGAAATTTCTTGAATCAAATCAGCTGCATGTAACCCAAAAATATGAGCACCTAATACTTTTCCATTATCTTTATTGAAAATCAACTTGAGCATCCCATCACTCTCCAATTCAGCCAATGCTTTTGAATTAGCTTTAAAGAAACTTTTGACAATTCCCAAAGTAAAATTTTCTTTTACCGATATTTCTTTGGCTTCGGCTTCAGAGAGGCCAACTGAACTTATCTCAGGGTGAGTAAATGTTGCAGCAGGGATACTCTTATAGTTAATTTCGAAGTTACCACCGCAAATATTATCAACAGCAATAGTACCTTGCGCTGCGGCCGTATGGGCAAGCATTAGTTTACCAGTTACATCTCCAACAGCCCAAATGTTAGGTATTATTTCCTCACCATTTTTAACCCTCATTTGATCATCTATAGGAATGAAACCTTTTACTGTTTCAATCCCAACAGACTCAAGATTTAAGTTATTACTATTTGGACTTCTGCCAGTTGCAACTAGTACAGCGTCAACTTCTAAAGTTTCTATAACTTCTTTAGATTTTGCATCTGTCAGTTCTATTTTAACAGGGCATCCAGGTGTTATTTTTGTCGCAAATACATTTGATTTTGTATCTATATCTCTTGATTGAATAAGGTTCTTCTTAGCAATTTTTGTAATATCTGGATCAAATGTTGGCATAATATTGTCCAAAGCCTCGATCATTGTAACTTCACAACCTAGCGCGGTATAAACATCAGCAAATTCCAATCCTATATATCCGCTTCCAATAATAGCTATCCACCTTGGTAGCCACTCAAGTTTAACCGCATTATCACTAGTAAATACAGTCCTATTATCCAAAGTAATTCCGCGAGGCACAAAAGGAGAAGAACCCGTTGCTATAACAATATTTTTAGATGTAAATATTTTATCAATTCCGTTTTTATCTCTCACACCAACTTTTTGATTTCCTTCAAGTCTTCCAATGCCCAAAATAATTTCAACTCCACTCCTTTTGAGAGTTTTTGTTAAATTTTCTCTTACATTTAAAACTAAATTATTAGCATGATCAGCAATTTTTGATCTCTCAAACCTTACTGGGGACGCATGAATACCAAACTTAGCTAAATGTTCATGATCAGCAATTTCTCTAACTTTTCCACTTGCAGCCAAAAGAGCTTTAGAGGGAACACAACCCTTGTTAACACAAGTACCACCCATATCAGAAGATTCTACTATTGCGACTTTCAGTCCTTTACCAGCAGCATGTTTAGCGGCATCGAAACCTCCATACCCTGCTCCTATTACGATTAAATCAAAATCAAAACTTGAATCAGTCACTTTTTATCTATGTATTAGAAGTATATGCGACTCTTTTTCGTTCTAGTAATAATGGAACTGCAACACAAGCCACATTCAATGATTCTACAAGCTCACTATGCGGAATTGAAATTGTTTCATTAAAAGCTTCTTGAATTTTTTTATGAATACCTTCACCTTCATTACCCAAAATTAATGCTGTAGGTTTAGTCCAATCAATTTCCCAGTAGGGCTTTGAAGATTTTTTAGAGCTTTTATTATGACTACTAGTTGAAAATATCTTAAACCCAACATTTGACAATTCAGATAAAGACTTTAATAAAGAATTTATCATTTCTTCTTCATTTCCCTCAAATCTTAGAAATGGGAGGTGAAAGACGGCACCAGATGATGCTCTTAATACCTTTTGATTTAATGGATGTGCCCCTCCAGCTAAAAATATTGAATCGACCCCAGCAGCTAGAGCAGTTCTAAAAAGATTACCCATATTTCCAGGATCTTGAATCCTATCAAGAACAAGAACCAAATCATCTTTACTATTAAATTGATAATTAGGTATTGATGAGATTTCGACTAATGCTGCAATGCCATCTGGATTAATTGTTGAAATCGCAGAAGCCAAAACCTTATCTGAGACAATAGTTATTAATGATTGATTAAACTTTTTGCTAAGACTTTGATTCTTTTTAAGCCATTTATCCGTAACTAAAATTTTGGAGGGAGCATTTCCAGAATTCAACAATTCTTCTATGAGATGAGTACCCTCTATGCAAAAAAAGTCTTTATCTTTGCGAGAAGATCCGCTTTTAAATGCTCTAAATCTTTTAACTAGATTATTGTTTTTACTAGTTATTTTTAAAAAAGTATTTTCTATGAGGAAATTGGAAAATTTTGTAATCATTTACATTTTAATTCTATTAAAATATTGATCAATAATTTTTAAATTTTAATTTCGCAAAAATTGAATAATACATTTTTACTTTTAATTAATATTCATGACGTTACATAGGGTGGACTTAAGAATATTAGTTTGTCATTATAAATCTAACAAATTAAATCTTAATGATTTGCGGAAGCAAAAATAAGTCATATCTTAAATCGCAAAATTTAAAGATTTTTGGCCAAGGTAAATTAAATGGAATAGTTGAAATAAGTGGTGCAAAAAATTCAGCCTTGGTTTTGCTGGCGGCATCATTACTAACTAATGAAAGAATAATTCTTGAGAATGTCCCTCGTCTGACTGATATTGAAAAAATGGGAAATATTCTTAAGAATTTAGGAGTTAATTTGGTAGATAAACACAATAAACTAGAGATAGATTCAAAAAATATTTCCATTAAAGAACTTCCTTATGAACTTGTTAATGGACTAAGAGCTAGTTTCTTTTGTATTGGAGCACTATTAGGTAAATTTGGAGAGGCTAAAGTCCCCTTACCTGGAGGTTGCAATATTGGTTCAAGGCCAATAGATGAGCACATTAATGGACTGAAAGCATTAGGTGCAGAAATTCTCATTGAAGAAGGAATTGTTAAAGCAAAAATAAAAGGAAAGAAAAATAAACTTTATGGTACTGACATCAAATTAAAGTGTCCAAGCGTAGGGGCAACTGAAACTTTAATAATGGCTGCATCTCTAGCAGATGGACGAACTACTATTGAGAATGCTGCAAGAGAGCCTGAAATTCAGGATTTATGTCAAATGCTTAATAAAATGGGAGCAAAAATTTACGACGCTGGTAAAGAAAAAATAATTATTGATGGTGTTAATAAACTTGGTGGTTGTACTCATAAAGTAATTCCAGACAGGATAGAAGCCGGAACTTTTCTAATAGCTGCTGCTGCAACTTACTCCTCCATTACAATTTCTCCTGTTATTCCTATGCATCTTGAAGCTGTTACGAATAAGCTTCAAGAGAGTGGTAGTAAAATTACGATTAAAGGTAATTCAATTACAATCAAGGGTAAAGAGATTAAAGGAGTAGAAATTGATACAGCCCCCTACCCAGGATTTCCTACTGATTTGCAGGCACCATTTACAGCTCTAATGACGATCGCCAATGGTGAATCCAGGATAACTGAAACAATTTTCGAAAACAGAATGAATCACATTCATTTACTAAAGAAAATGGGTGCAAATATAAAATTAAATAAAAATATAGCTTATATCAAAGGTGTTAAAACAATTAAGGGGATGGATCTAGTTGGCTCAGATTTAAGGTCATCAGCTGCATTAATAATTGCTGGTATTATCGCTAAAGGAATCAGTAAGATCTATGGTTTAGAGCATTTAGATAGAGGTTATGAAAATTTTGAATTAAAACTAAAAATGTTAGGTATTAAAATAACGAGAGAGTTTAATAAAAAAACTTTAACTAAGAGTGAATTTAAAATTGATTCTAAACCTAAAAATATTACAGATTTAAGAGTTGCTTAGTATGATATTAGAAATTCTTCAATTCTTAGGAAATTAATTTAAACGTAAGCGATATTAATTAATGAAATAGAACCTAAAAATAGTAGAAACAACACTAAAAAGCGATTAGACCAAATTTTATTTAAACCACTAAGTTTTAAATCATTCATACCCAGGTTCCACCATTAGATCCAAATGCTGTCAGAATGGTTACTGCAACAAAAAGGTAAGGGGCAAATTTTAAAGATAATTTTTTAGCTTTAGTTTTAGACATTTAGTTTTTCTTTTAAATATAACATAATATTACTAAACATGAAGCTATCTCCTAAAGGAAGAGGCTTTTATTAGGTACTAGATACAAAACTGTATCATAACTGTTAAAAAAATCATTTTTTATCTTATTTCTTGTCATCAAATCCAATAAATTATGACTCTAAGTTTTTATAAAAAGATTTTAACTAATAGCAAACATGGTCTTGATCGCTCTCCCTTAACCACCAAGCGCATAGTCAATAAGATGATTTTTGTTATAATAAAAAAGTTCATTATTTTTCAAAAGCCTTGGGAGCGTGGTGGAATTGGTAGACGCACCGCACTCAAAATGCGGCACCTTCGGGTATGTCGGTTCAAGTCCGACCGCTCCCACTTTGATGAATACTTATAGTCGATTCGATATATCTTTCAGAAAAGGAAAAGGTTGTTGGCTATGGGACAAAACAGGTAAAAAGTATCTTGATGCAGTTGCTGGCATAGCGACTTGTAGTCTTGGTCATAGCGATAGAGTTTTAAGAAGAAGGCTATCAACTCAACTAAAAAAGATTCAACACATTTCAAATCTCTACAACATTGAAGAACAAGAACAATTAAGTAGAACTTTAACTAATATGAGTTGTGCTGAAAGCGTTTTTTTCTGCAACAGTGGCGCAGAAGCAAATGAATCAGCTATTAAATTAATTAAGAAATTTGGGAACACAACAAATGAAGGGAAAGAATCAATTATCCTCGCAGCAGAATCCAGCTTTCATGGAAGAACATTGGCAGCCTTGAGTGCGACTGGTCAGCCCAAATATCAAAAAGGGTTCGAGCCCATGATTAAAGGGTTTAAGTTTTTTGAATTTAACAATTTTGATTCGGTAAAAAAATTATTTGAAGATTGTGAAAATAATGATCAAAAGATTTCTGGTGTATTAGTTGAACCAATACAAGGAGAAGGTGGCGTAATTCCTGGAAGTAAAATATTTTTTAAAAGCCTAAGAGATATATGTAATAAATATAATTCTCTTCTCATTTTAGATGAGGTTCAAAGTGGAGTAGGTCGAACTGGGAAAATGTGGGGTTATGAGAATTTAGGAATTGAACCTGATGGATTCACCCTTGCTAAAGGATTAGGAGGAGGTCATGCAATTGGAGCATTATTGGTAAAAGAAAAAGCTAACATTTTTTCTCCAGGAGATCATGCAAGCACTTTTGGAGGGAACCCATTCGCCTGTAAGGCTGCCTTAACTGTATTAGAAGAAATAACTAGAAGAAATCTTATCAATAATGTTTATCTAAGAGGGGAACAATTAAGCGCTGGGTTTGAAGAATTGTCAAAAAAATTTCCAAATATTATTAGTGGGAAAAGAGGTTTAGGTTTAATACAAGGTCTTGTTATTAATGATGATTATGCTGATGCAAAAAAAATTACATTAAAAGCTTTTGATAAAGGATTACTTGTAGTTCCTGCAGGAGGAAATGTTGTAAGAATTGTCCCACCATTAGTTATATCTCAAAGAGAAATTAATATTCTTTTGGATAAGCTAAATTCAATTTTTGAAGAGTTATAGCAATTTAAATTTTGAAAAATGCAAATTTAAAAATTTTTGAATTATTAACACCCAAATATGAAAGGGATAATATCAAATTAGGTTTATCAAGAATTAAAAAAGCACTTCAAGAACTTGATAATCCTTGCGAGAATATCCCTGCAATACAAATTATTGGCACCAATGGGAAAGGATCAATCGCGGCATATTTAGAAAGTATACTTTTTGAAGCTAACAAAAATTTTGGCGTAACTACATCTCCTCATCTTTTTGATGTATGTGAGAGGATTAGAGTTAACAAGAAAAATATTAACAAAACTGAATTTAAAAAAATCTATAGCTTTATAGAAAAAAATCTTTCAACATATGAATTAACTCCTTTTGAAAAAATAATTTGCTGCGCACTAAATTTTTTTGACAATGAAAAAGTTGAATTACTCATTCTTGAAGCTGGCTTAGGGGGAAGATTAGACGCGACAACAGCCCATAAATTAAGACCAATAATTGCTATTGGGAATATTGGCTTAGACCATAAAGAATTTCTTGGAGATACGATTGAAAAAATTGCCAAGGAAAAATTAGCAGTTATTGAAAAAAATTCTATTGTCATCTCATGCGACCAAAACAGTCAAGTTGAAAATTTAATAAATAAAAAAGTTGAAGAGGTTGGAGCAGAAATTATCTGGAAAGATTCAATTTCAAACAGCTATGAGCTTGGATTAAAGGGAATTTTCCAAAAGCAAAATGCTTCAGTCGCCATTGGAGCAATTGAAGCACTTAATAATTTGGGATTTAATATTAAAGAAAAATATATATCTGAAGGTCTTAAAAAGACAACTTGGAACGGAAGGCTAGAAATAATAAATTATTTAAACAAAAAGATTCTTGTAGATTGTGCCCATAATTATCCTGCGGCAAAAGCACTCTCTAATGAGCGAAGCAATTGGGAGAATGAAGAAGAAGGAATTTATTGGATTTTAGGTGTCCAAAGAAAAAAAGATATAAACGCAATATTAAAAACACTTCTAAAGAAAAATGATCACTTATTACTTGTTCCAGTTCCAAACCAACCTAGTTGGCAATTAAGAGATCTCTCTCAGATTGAAGAAATTGACTTTCAAAAAATAATTGAATTTAAAACATTTGAACTTGCCATTGAATATTTATTTTCCCTAGAAAAATGGCCACCTAATCATCCTGTGTTAACAGGTTCTATTTTTTTAGTTGCTGAATTTATTAAATTTGCAAATAATTAGCAATGTTAAATATTAAATTGTTCCTTTATTTCCCAACCCTCTAATTTCCCTGGATTTAATAGCCCTTTAGGATCAAATTTTAATTTCGCTTTTACTTGATCTGCGTCAACCACTCCGAGACCTCCTCCTTCCACAGTTAAAACATGAGGATTAAAAATAAACGCACCGAGTTTCTTACAATCTTCCATTATTTCATTTAATTCTTCTACTCCATTCCACTTTAATACTGGCAAAGCCGCTAATCTTGGTGATCCTTGCTGAGAAACTGCCTCTAAATGCCAAAGAACTTTTTTACCCCATTTTTTTCTCAAAAAATTAATTAATTCTAGTTCATTATTCAGTGGCAAAAGCATCTGTAAATATGTCCAATTTTTATCCCTAGACCTCATATGAAGAGTTGTATGATTCCATACGACTTCAGAAATTCCATTAACGAGTTTTTCTTCTTCCCCAAGAAGGGTAGATTCAACTTTGAATTTTTTACAAATCAGCTCTATCGTTTTTATTCCTCCAAGAGTAGATTGAATTAATATCTTATGACTTCTAGATTTACTTTTAAACCATGTTGGCATTTGATCTACAATTTCTTCTTCAAGAATTGCGCCCAGTTTCAAATCAACAGCGGCGCTAGTAAGAGTTTTTAATATTTCTATTGCTTTTTCAAATTCAATACAGTCGATAACTATTGAATACCACTTACGTTTGATATCAGTAGCAAGTAATAAAGAAGTAATTATTCCATTAGTACCATAAGCATGATTTAGAGGCTCAGATTCTTCAGTATCAAATTTTAATGATACAGGTTTTTCATTCATAGTCACTGCCTCTAAACCTATAAGATTTCCAGGATCTCTTAAAAATCCCCACCTGATCGACCCAATACCTCCCGATCCACCTGCAATAAAGCCTCCAATTGTGGCGGTTTTCCATGTACTAGGAAGCAACCTTAATTCCCTCCCATATTTCTCTAATTGTTTATTCAAATCTCCCATGACACAGCCAGACTGTACTTTTACAAAACCTGTATCAGGATCAAATTCTTCTAACTTATTTAAATCACTCATCTGCATTACAACGCCTTTAAACAATGGGACAGCTTGTCCATAATTACCTGTACCTGAACCCCTTAAAGTAAGAGGGATAGAAAATTCCCAACAAATTTCGGCTACTTTCACTACCGCATTATGATCACTAGGTCTTACAACCAAATCAGCAATACATCCGTCTAATTTTTTAGTAAGGATTGGAGAGTAGTTATAAAAATCTTTCGAAAGTCTTTTTACATCGGATTGGCTTTCAATAATCTCTAAGTTTTTGACTTCCCTAAATTTGTCTATAAATTTAAGATTAATTGATGTCATTAATAAAATTTTTTATGTTTTGTATATAAATTAGTCGATTAGGAATATAAATCGCCTTTTATAAATACTTTTCTCTTTATATTGCTCGAAAAAACATCTGCCCATCTTTGTGCATCTAAAATCACAAAGTCAGCAGGGCAACCCTTTTTAATTAAACCATCCCATTTTAAGTTTAATAATCTGCTTGGAGCCAAAAAAACAGAAGATAGAGTCATTCTCTCCCAGGGATTTAGTTGAAGCATAGGTATCGAGCAAGACAACACATAAAAAGGGTCAAAATTACCAAATGGGTACCAAGGATCTTGAACGTTATCACTACCTATAGATACATCTACGAGTGATTTTTGTAATTGCTTTATTGGAGCAACTGGTCTTTTTAATGAGGTAGTTTTATTGTCTCGATTTAGCAGCCAAAAATTTGTTAGTGGTAAAGCAATAACCTTAATATTTTTCTCAGCCATTTTTTCTCCTAAATTTAAAATCTCACTATGACTTAGAGAAATAAGACTACTCAAATGACTACAAGTAATCGGAATACTATTAATTTTTAAATTTTCGATTGTCTCTAATAAAACTTTTATTCCTGCTCCAGGCTCAATAATTGATTCATCTATATGTAAATCAATTTCTAATTTATATTTACTCGCTAGAAGAAGCATCTTTGCGAGAAATTTGCTTATATTTTTTTTATTAAAAGGGGGAACAATAACACCCCCTAAAATGCCTCCATGAGAGGAAAATATTTTTGCCAACTCTTCTCCATTAGAAGTATCCCAGAATTCCAATGGGGCTAGAGCAACGAATTGTAAAGTCAACTCATATGAAAATTTTTTTTGTAATTTAAAAAGTTCAATCCAAATATCAATTGATTGACTTTTATATGTATCAATATGACTTCTAATAGCTCGGTATCCATTTTTTATGGCAAGTTTTAATGATTTCTCAACTCTCTCAAGAACCTTATCTGTAGTTCTAGTTTTATGTTCTTCAAGATTTACTGATAATGCTCCTCCATAGTTTGATTCCAGGTTAGGAAAATCTGCCCATGTAAAAGATTTATCAAAATGAGAATGCGTTTCAACAAATCTTGGGAATAAAATATTTTTTGGTTTTGTAACTTTATTTTTTAAAGGCTTTAACTCAGAAACAAATCCATCCTCCCAACTTATGGAAACTGAACATAAATCCTCTAAATCAATATTGAGGCTATCAAAATCTTCTATTAAACAAAGGCTTCTGGGAATAAGAACCTCAGCTTTTCCGGAGTTACTCAAATTTTTTAATTTTCTTTTATTTTAAAACATAAGAAAACTTTACTTAATAAGAAAATAATTCAAATTTCCGTAAAAGATCAAAATAACTATGAAAAATTACCCTTGAGTTGGTAAATTTATAAATGTGAGGCGGGCGTCGCCAAGTGGTTAAGGCAGCGGCTTGTGGCGCCGCTATTCGGGGGTTCGAATCCCCTCGCTCGCCCTCAAAAAAATTGCAGCAAAATTTTTTAACTTGTAAATTTGAATTAAAGAATCATAAACAATTCCTAGCAAAGTGCTAACAAAAACAAAACAAGACGAAAAAAAAATTCGAAAGAATTCAACTACTGGCAGTTATTGGATAACCACATTTGGTTGCCAAATGAACAAAGCTGATTCTGAGAGAATGGCTGGAACGTTAGAAAAAATGGGATACACCAGAGCAGATGATGAATTAAATGCCGATTTGGTCTTATACAATACATGCACAATCAGAGATAATGCGGAACAAAAAGTGTACAGCTTTCTAGGAAGGCAGGCCAAAAGAAAGCACAAAACACCCAGCTTAAAACTTGTTGTTGCAGGTTGCCTTGCTCAGCAAGAGGGAGAATCCTTACTAAGAAGAGTGCCAGAACTTGATCTAGTAATGGGTCCTCAACATGTCAATAACCTTGAGAACCTATTGTGGAAAGTTGATTTAGGTAATCAAGTTGCTGCTACTGAGGAAACCTTTATTTCTGAAGACATAACAAGTGCGAGAAGAGAAAGCTCTATTTGTGGATGGGTAAATATCATTTATGGATGTAATGAAAGATGTTCATATTGTGTAGTTCCCTCTGTCAGAGGAAAAGAACAATCAAGGTATCCAAATGCCATAAAAAGTGAGATACAAAAATTAGCTGATGATAATTTTAAAGAAATTACTCTTTTGGGGCAGAATATTGATGCTTATGGGAGAGATCTTCCAGGAACTACAAAAGAAGGGAGAAAAGAAAATACTCTAACTGATCTTTTATATTTCATTCATGATGTTAGTGGGATTCGTCGAATAAGATTTGCCACCAGTCATCCAAGATATTTTTCAAAAAGATTGATTCAAGCTTGTTATGAACTAGATAAGGTTTGTGAACATTTCCATATCCCTTTCCAAAGTGGAAATGATGAAATCTTAAAGCAAATGTCCAGAGGATATAGTATCAAAAAGTATAAAAATATCATTGATAATATAAGATCATTAATGCCAGATGCATCAATTACAGCAGACGCTATAGTTGCTTTCCCAGGAGAAACCGAACAACAATATCAAGATACATTGAAACTTATCTCAGATATTGGATTTGATCAAGTAAATACAGCGGCATATTCTCCAAGACCAAATACGCCAGCGGCAGTCTGGACTAATCAAATTCCTGAAGAAGTTAAAAAAGCTAGATTGCAGGAAATTAATGCTTTGGTCGAGACAACTGCTAGGAGCAGAAATCAAAGATATATCAAAAATATTGAAAGTGTTTTAATCGAGGGTTTAAATCCAAAAAATTCCTCACAAATTATGGGTAGAACGAGAACGAATAGATTAACTTTCGTAGAGATTCCCAAAAACATTAAATTTAATTTTTCATTGGGAGATGAAATAGATGTCAGAATCAACGAAGCAAGACCTTTTTCCTTAACGGGTGAACTTTGCATATAATTTTTTCTAAATGATGGGTAAAAAGAAAAAATGTATTGGACTAATATTTGGTGGTTGTTCCAATGAACATGATGTATCAATATCCTCAGCAAAAACAGTTTTTCAAGCCTTTAATTCAAAAATAAATAAACAGCGCTTTAAGGTTAAGGCCTTTTACATTAACAAATATGGAGATTGGCTTGATAGTGATATCTCAGAACAGATCCTTATTAATGAAATTGAAAACAATACAACAAAAACACAAGGGGTTTTTAATCAAGAAAAAATTAACTTCCTAGACGGAATTGAATTTCAAAATGTTGATATTTGGTTTCCTCTTCTGCATGGATTCAATGGTGAAGACGGATCAATTCATGGATTACTTAAATTTACTAGAAAACCTTTGGTCGGATGTGGAATTATAGGCTCTGCTCTTGGAATGGATAAAATATTAATGAAAACAATTTTCTCAAATCTTAAACTTCCACAAGTTAATTATCTAGTTTTTCAAAATGAAGATCTCAATGATCAAGAAGTAAAAAAGAAATTAACTAGAGAGATTATAAAAAAATTAAATTTCCCTGTTTTTGTTAAACCATCCAACTCTGGTTCATCTCTTGGCATTTCTAAAGTTATAAATGAATCAGAAATATCACAAGCCTTAGAAAAGGCTTGGGGAATAGATTCAAGAATTGTAGTAGAGGAAGGTTTAGAGGTAAGAGAGATTGAATGCGGAATAATTGGAAATTCACAACTCTTAACCTCAGAGATTGGAGAAGTAAAATACGAAAGTGTCTGGTATGATTATAATTCAAAATATAACCTAAATAATAAGATAACTATTCCAGCTGAAATAGATTCTAAAATCACCAAACAAATTAAAGAAATTGCTATTCAAAGTTGTAGAACGCTAAATATTTTTGGTTTTGCAAGGGTAGATTTCTTTTTAGAAAAATCTTCAAATAAAATTTTTTTAAATGAAATAAATACAATTCCTGGCTTTACAAAAAAAAGTATGTTTCCAATGCTCTGGAAAGCTTCAGGTTTAAATATTGAGCAACTTGTGGCTAAACTGGTAGATATATCTCTAGATTTATAATTCAAATCAAATGTTGCATGGACTTCTTTGGTTACCATTACTTTTAATCTTCATTTTATTAACTGCTCTAGGATGGTTAGAAAGAAGAAGGCAAAATCTTTTTAGGAGCTGGGCAAATGGTTCTGAACTTTGTAAGTTAGATAGTTCAGGTGCAGCGTCCTTAAAAGATGGGGAATTAAAATGGAGCGCATTTGAAGCTGGTAAATTTGAAGAAAAAGATAGTTTTACAATCAAGAAACTTGAATTAGTTGAATTAATGGCACTAACTTCAGGAGAAGCTCCTCTAACTAGTGAATCTCAAGGAAAGTGCAGGTTGAGATTAGTAGGTGATGGTAAAGAGATGGATGTACCATTTTCAGATGCAGAGCAGGCAAGAGAATGGATGAACCAATTAATGGAAAAAGCTCGATGTGATTTGTGAAGAACCAGAAAAAATTTAACAATAGAAGCTTTTTATTTCTAATTATATTTTTATTTTCAACAAGCTTAATAAGCCTAAAAACCTTAAAGAAGGTAAATATTCAGGACATTAGAATTTCTGGTAGTGAATTTTTTTCGCAGAATGATTTGGTAAATAATTCATCTTTAAAACTTCCAAACCGGTTAATTTTTATTAAAACTAAGTTTTTAGAAAAAGAGTTAAAACAAAATTTATCGCTCAAAAATGTTTCGGTAAGTAGACAAATATTTCCCTTTGGTTTAAAAATTCTTGTTAATACAAGAACTCCAATAGCTTACGGTGAGAGAATATTAAATGACAAAAAAATATTAGGCTTTATTGATGAAGATGGAATTTTTATCAATAAACATAATGCAGACTATAAAAATTTAAGCAAATTAACTATACAAGTTTTTGGATGGAAAGAAAAATTCAAAAAAATATTATCGGAAATTTTAATTGCCCACAAGAACTATAAAATTGAGGTAGATAGAATAATTTTTTCACCAAATGGGTTTCTAACTGTTGAAGAAAAAGATTTAAATACAATATTCCTAGGATTTAATCCAAATTTAATCAACTATCAATTACAAATAATTAATACCCTAAAAAATGAATTTAAGAAAAATAACTTTTCTGAAAAAATTGATAATATTGATCTTACTGATCCAAATAAACCGAAAATAAAAGTGTTCAAACCCTAATATTAGGGAATGGATTTAAAATAATTTTTTTTAATTATTGTAGTGTTGATGAGGGTTTCGCATGTAAAACAAAATATTTAGTAAATAAATATTTTAAGGACTTTCCTCAACAAATTCCTACAGATGAGCTCAGTGAGTTCATAATGCACCCAATACTAGTAATAGATTCCTATTTAGAGATGAGCTTCGGTAACAATCCAAACTTTGATCAATCGAGAGAAATCCTTCCAAGCCAAAACGCCAAAATAGAAGTTATTGGCGTTGGTGGTGGTGGAAGTAATGCTATAAACAGAATGATTGATAGTGATCTAGAAGGTGTATCATTTCGAGTTCTCAATACTGATGCACAAGCACTACTACAATCTTCGGCAGAGCGAAGGGTGCAATTAGGTCAGAATTTAACAAGAGGGCTTGGAGCGGGAGGAAATCCAAGTATTGGTCAAAAGGCCGCAGAAGAATCTAGAGAGGAGCTTCAACAATCACTAGAAGGATCTGACTTGGTATTTATAGCTGCAGGAATGGGTGGAGGTACTGGCACAGGAGCAGCTCCAGTTGTTGCTGAAATAGCAAAGCAAAGCGGTGCATTAACTATTGGCATAGTAACTAAACCTTTTTCTTTCGAAGGCAAAAGGAGAATGCGTCAAGCAGAAGAAGGAATTGCGAGATTAGCAGAAAATGTTGATACTCTTATTGTCATACCAAATGATCGTTTAAAAGAAGTTTCTGCAGGTGCCTCTATTCAAGAAGCGTTCAGGAATGCTGATGATGTTTTAAGAATGGGAGTTCAGGGTATAAGTGAAGTAATTACACGCCCTGGCGAAGTTAATCTTGACTTTGCTGATGTTAGATCAGTAATGACAGAAGCTGGAACAGCACTTCTTGGAATGGGGATTGGATCTGGTCGATCTAGGGCTATGGAGGCTGCTCAAGCTGCGATTAATAGTCCTTTACTAGAAGCAGGAAGAATTGATGGAGCAAAAGGTTGTCTTGTAAATATAACTGGAGGAATAGATATGACTCTTGATGATGTGACTGCAGTTGGTGATGTTATTAGTGATGTCGTAGATAAAGATGCAAATATAATCGTTGGTCAAGCGGTTAACCAATCAATGGAAGGTGAGATACAAGTTACTGTCATTGCCACCGGTTTTGAAACAAATCAACCTTTAAACCAACAAAGAATTAAAAACAGATTATCAAATCAATCCTCATATAATTTTTCCGACAACAAAGAATCAGGCGCTAGTATCCCTGAATTTTTGAGATTACGGCAAAATAAGAAAGATATAGATTAAAAGGTAAAATAAAGTGACTCGGTTATCTCGCCTGCCTCAAGCATCCCTTGTGGCTGCTACCTTCCGGTCCTGACCAGGTTTAGGCGTTAAAACCGCGAAAGGCCGAGTCAAAAACATATTAGCAATTCTTGATTAAAAAAGATACTAAAATAATTATGTTACCTTCAGACCTCGTTAAATATAAAGAAAAATCTCAAAAAATAATTGCATTAACTGCATGGGACTCCATATCAGGATCAATTGCAGAACAAGCCAATGTTGATGTCGTCCTAGTAGGAGATTCCTTAGCAATGGTCTGCTTAGGATACAAATCGACATTGCCATTAACTTTAGAAAACATAATTTATCATACTAATGCTGTTTCAAGAGGATTTAAAAAGAAAATTGAGGAACAACCTTTAGTCGTTTCAGATATGCCTTTTTTGACTTATCAATGTGGCGAGGATAAAGCTGTTGAGTATGCAGGTAAGATTATTCAAAGCACTTATGCAAAAGCTGTAAAGGTCGAAGGAGCTGAACCGGAAATACAAAAAGTTATTTCAAGGTTAATAAGAATGGGAATCCCTGTTATGGGTCATCTAGGGCTTACACCACAAAGTTATTTAAATCTTGGATTAAGAAAACAAGGAGAGAGCTTAGAAAGCCAAGAAAAAATCAAGAAAGAGGCTTCTATACTAGAAAATTTAGGATGTTTTTCAATAGTTCTTGAACATATTCCTGAGTTGCTTGCTAAAGAAATACAAAATAATATAACTATTCCTACAATAGGTATTGGTGCAGGAAATTATTGTGATGGACAAGTAAGAGTTACAGCAGATTTGTTAGGCCTTAATGATGATCAACCACCATTTTGCCAACCGATTATTCAAGGGAAGAAATTATTTAAGGATAAATTAAAAGAATGGGTCGCCTCTGAAAGACTTAATTAATCTCATCCCACCATTTAAACATGGAGATAAGAATTTGATTACTTAGCTCCATACCTTTTGGATCACTTAAAAAGAACCTATTCCCCTTTCTCTCTAACAGTCCACTTTCAAGAAATCTGTCCCATTCTTGAAGTAATTTTTTAAAATTACTTTCAAATTTTTTGTTTTCCCAGTTTTGTTCTTTAAACACTTTATAGATATCTATACCCTCTTTAAG
>QCKZ01000006.1 GCA_003214975.1 Prochlorococcus sp. AG-412-C21 | reverse complement strand
TTTTTTCTACTGCAATAGACCATATTTCATCAGGATCAAAATCCTTCCTAGCCATTGGAAAAATGATAGGTATATTTTTTTTTAATTTGGTATATTTCTTGACTATTTCTGCAGCAAAACTCTTTTTATTTTCATCTGATACTGGAAAAACTATAACTTTTGCTTTTTTAATTGCATTTACAGCGGCAATTGTTAAAAGTGATGGATCTCCAGGGCCAACACCAACGATAGACAATGATCCCAAATCATTTTTATATCCTTTAAATGCTCTAAAAATTTTTTTTATAATCATTATTAATTTAACTAAATTTTTTTAGCTATGGACCCTTGGCATAAAAAAAGTCTTAGCCAGTATTTCTGACTCAATTTTAGATAATTCCTCTAACCTTTTGAAAGTTTGATTTTTAGAGAATTTAGTTTGCGCGAGTTTCCAATAAATACCAAAGTGTCTTGCCTCACTCTCAAGCAAAGAATCATAAAGGACTTTGAAAGATTCTTCTTCAGAATTAAGAGCAAGTAAACCTAATCTTTCATGACTTCTTGCTTCAATAAGTCCTGCGATTAAGAAACTATCCAACATCCTATTAGGTTCATCCTTTCTAATTTCCTTAGCCAATTCAGCTCCATATGGTGGCGGTTTTAAAGCCTTAAGAGAATGTCCAAGATCCTTTAAAAAATATAGTATTTTTTCAAAATGTTCTAATTCCTCTCTCGCAATTGGACTTAAAACTTCAGCTAGATTTGGTTCTGATGGATATCTAAACATTAATTGTATAGCAACTCCTGCTGCTTTTCTTTCACAATGAGCATGATCAATAAGAATATCTATTGGATTAGATAATGCGAGTTTGATCCAATCATCTGAGGTAAATGACGATAAATATTTAATATGAGAAAGCGGCCTTTTAAAATCAACTAGCATTTAATTTTTTACTCCTTAAATATCCAATTATTCCATCGAGAGCGAGGGAATAACTAGATATACCGAATCCACTAATTATTCCTATGGCTTTATCTGTGAGAAAAGATTCTTTACGAAAGTCTTCTCTATTAAAAATATTTGATATGTGTAATTCTACAAATGGAATTTTTGATCCAATTAAAGCATCTCGAATGGAAATGGAAGTATGAGTAAAAGCGCCAGCATTTATAAGAATGCCTTGAACACTATTAACAGAATCATGAATTTTATCGACTATTTCACCTTCATGATTACTTTGAAAACATTCAAGGGATGTTCTTTTACTCTCTGCAGTCTTCGTTAAGTCTTGTTCGATATCATTCAATGTTTTATTCCCATATATTTCAGGTTCTCTAGTACCCAAAAGATTAAGATTTGGTCCATTTATCAATAAAATATTCATCAGCAATAAAGTATTTTCTTTACAAATGCTATCTAGAAAGAAACAAAAAAACCAAAACATTTTCACACAAAGTGTCCATTAACTGATAAGTTCAAATAGTGGGGGTCGGTGCCCGAGTGGTTAAAGGGGGCGGACTGTAAATCCGCTGGCTCTGCCTACGTTGGTTCAAATCCAACCCGGCCCACTTTAATATTGCCCTTGTAGCTCAGCGGTAGAGCACTCCCTTGGTAAGGGAGAGGTCTCGGGTTCAAGTCCCGACGAGGGCACTCGTTGGATAGCTTGGTATCAAAGAGATTACCACTATCGCTAAAAAGAATTCATCAGAAGTGGACGTCCGATTACGGGTCCACTTTTCTGTTTTAAGGGCAGATTTCTGGAGGTGCATCACATAAACGATGACACCCAAATGGCAACAATCAGAAGAAGCGGAAACGGCTGGCAGGTCCTTATCAGAAGGAAGAATTATGTAGGCCCGAGGTCCAGAACTTTTCTTTCCAGAGATCTGGCGGAATCCTGGGCAGATGCAGTCGAAAAGAGAACAAAAAAAGTTATAAATGACATCCCCATCACCCTGGGAGAGGCAATCAATGACTATATAAATGGTCCGCTGCTGCTGCACCGTAGTGCGGAGAATGAGAAATATCCCCTCAGAGTGACAGCGGAAAGCTGGCTTAGGGATATTTGTCTTAAAGACCTGCAGATAAAGCACTTTGCGGTCTGGAGAGATGAACGATTACTGAAGGTGAAACCGAATACAGTTATGCGGGAACTGAGAGTACTAAGAGTACTGATCGACTGGGCAAAGGATGAAAGAGGAGCGGAAATAAAAGATAACCCCGCAAGACATCTGAGAGTAAGAGGGACTGGAGATGCAAGGGCTCCATTTTTCACTGATCAAGACGAGAAAAGACTTATATATGAACTGTCTCAGATGTCCAATAAAAATCATCTGAGACTTACAAAGCTTGCCCTAACTACTGGCTTCCGCCGCTCCGAACTATTGAGCCTGACCTGGAGAAATATAGATCTTAAAAAAAAATTACTTTATATAAGAAGAAAGAATTGTGCAGCCATAAGCAGAATGTAGAGTTATGGAATGAATGCTCTGGAGATAAGTGCTTGCAGCGGACACAGAGATATAAAAATGTTGATGAGATACAGTCACTATCAATTAAGTTTTTAAATTAATAACTTTCACCCGTTGGGGGTATTTAAAGTGATTAGACGTATGAAACGAGAAAAGATTTTTATATAAAAATTTAAGGGTTTTTTAAAAAAATTGTGCTTTACATAAATATCTTTCACCTTGGGATATTTTTGCTGAAAAACTTAACTTGTTTTCAAACCTTAAATAAAATATTTGCTTTTTAAATCATGGGTTAAAATTTATTAATTGAACAAAATATAATTTTTGGACAAAATCCTTTCACAAAAACTTGCTGAAGAAAGAAAAAAAATTTTAGATTTTAGTGCCCGAAATAAGCTTCTAAATTATAAACACACATCGAAAGGTGTTAGACAAAACTTTTTAAGAATAGTAAATGAAATCCCAGAATTTATTATAAGAAAACTTGATACCTATTCAAAATTAGAACTAATTGCAAAACCAAAAGAAATTGATTTTGAATTAGAAGTAATACTTGAATCTAATGCTGATAAAGATAAAGATGAATTGTTTGATGACAAAATTCAAGTTATTGAGGAGAATCCTAAATTTGAACTGAGTTGTAATAATTTAAGGAATCAAAATAGAATTTATAATCAAGAAAAAGGAATTAATATTTTAAATATTGTTATTGGTTTCCTTGAATGGTATGAGTTAAAAGGAATAACTGGTAAAGAAGAGAAGAGATTATCCCCGTTAGCTATTTATCCAGTAGGAATAGAAAAAAGAAAAACTAGTGATGGTTATAAATACTTTTTAGAAACTGCTGGAGAGGATATGAATTATAACGTTACTCTTTGGCAAAAACTTGAGAAAGAATACGGCATTAAGATGCCAAAATTAGAATTTGACGAGGAAGGAAAAGCAAATATAAAGAAATTATTCCAAGATGTAAATACAATCATAAATAAAAAAAATAAATCAATTACTGGGGAAAAATGGAACCTCAAGGAATGGTCATCTTTAGGTCTATTTCCTTTCATGAACATCTCAATATATAACGATCTTGACTTCGAATCATGGGATAAAAATCCATGTGATGAGAAAGAATTAATGAGAAGTTTTTTATTAGGAAATGTTTCAGAAAAAATAGAACCTCTTGGAAGTGAAGAAGTTTATCAAGACAAAGAAGAAATTAATTTAGGTCTTGATTCAATTCCAAAATTAATTGCAGATGCAGATAGTACTCAATATAGAGTTATAAAAAAAGCAATAGAGGGAAAGAGTTTTGTTGTAGAAGGTCCTCCTGGAACTGGAAAAAGTCAAACAATTACTAATATGATTTCAAGTCTTATTGGAGATGGTAAAAAGGTACTATTTGCAGCAGATAAATTAGCAGCATTAGAAGTTGTAAAAAATAGATTGAGTGAAAGAAATTTAGGCGATTTTCTACTTGAAGTTCATAGTACTGCCACTCCAAAGAACAAGGTTATAGAAAGTCTTAAAAATAGAATAGAAAGAAAAGTGATTAGATATAATAATCAAATTTACAGAGAAGATCTTGGGAATCTAAAAAAACTAAGATCATATTTAAATGAACATTATAAAGATATAAGCGAAGACAAAAATTTAAACAAGAACTCATATAAAGTTTTTGATTTAATTGGGGAATACATTAACTACTCTCTAAATAAAGAATATATTAAAGATAAAAAAACTTATCAAAGTGCACTACAAATAGATGTAGATCAAATAAGTGATAATGACTTGAAATTAATTTCAGAAAATTTAGATATATTCATTGACTCAAGCAGAGAATTAGAAAAGCTTGGTAAAAAAGAATTTATTGAAAAAAGAGGTCTCCCAAAAACATCCTCAAACTTTACACAATTAATTACTTATTCCAAAGAATATATAGACAAAATTCAAGGCTTATTAAATGATGAAAATATTTTTCCATACA
The DNA here is from genome assembly GCA_003214975.1 of Prochlorococcus sp. AG-412-C21. Classification (GTDB taxonomy): domain Bacteria; phylum Cyanobacteriota; class Cyanobacteriia; order PCC-6307; family Cyanobiaceae; genus Prochlorococcus_A. Next base: position 41,841 of record QCKZ01000006.1, on the reverse strand, counting down.
TTTATAAAGATTTTTGGCATATCGATAAAAACAAAATAAAAAATCTTATAGAAAGTCTAGAATTTATAAAATCTAATTATCCAGTAAAAGATAATCATTCACTAAAAATAGAATCTAAAGAAGATTTAGGAAAACTTCTGAACAAACTTTATGAGAGAGAAATTATTGAAGAAGAAATAGGTGAATTAAAAATTGATATTCTCCTTGAAGAGGAAAACTATAAATCTATTAATGACATAATTGATTATTTCATTAATAACTTTAACTATAGATATTCATCTGGAAGTATAAAAAATTTGATATCTGACTGCAAAAAAATATCTTCTATTTTTCGAAAGATAAAGCAAGAACTAAACAAAAATGTAAATTCAATTTCCGCAAATATTTCTTTATCTGATATTCAAAGAATTATTGAATGCAAAGAAAATTATGAATCAATTCAAATTGATCTTGTATGCGATATTTTAGACTCATTGAAAGGGCCAAATAAATTAAAAGATATCAACAAAGAATTTGAAATCTATGAACTAATTTGCAAAAACGTAGCTTTAAAAAATAAAATTCAGAATTACGGAGTTGAAATTTCTGAACTTTTAAAAATTGATATTAATTCACTTTTGAGATCTATTGAAGCGATCAAAGATGCAGGATTTTTAGGATGTTTTTTAAATCCAAAGTTAAGAAAAGCAAAAAAAATATGGAAAATAATTTCTAAAGAAAAGACAAAATTACCATCTTTTAAAAGACTCGCAGTAATTTTTAATGAATGTCAATTATTTATTAAAGGGAATAGTCAAGAAGAAGATCATTTTAAAGAAACATCTGGTTTGATAAATGAAAGAATTTTTAAATTAAGAGAAAAAGCAGTTGAAATTCAAATACCATCCGAATTAAAAGAATTTATAGTTTTTTATGTTGAAAAAGAACTTGGATTAAAAAGTAATTTTGATTCTTTTGTCCCAATTGGTTCTAGAGGTCAAATTTCTAAATATCTTATTGAATCATTTAAAAATATTGAAATAAACAATAATACTGATCAAAAGCTCTCAGAAATAATAAATCAATCATCAATACATCAAATAGCTACCGATAGCGAGATATCCTTTAATTCTGCGCTTGAAGATACTAATAAATACCTTTCTGAATTTACAGTAAAAATAAGCTTACTTGATAATTACTCTAAAGAAATTATTTATGACTTAAGTCTTTTAGATTTAGGGGAGTTTGGTTCTCAAATAAAAAAATTAAATTACACTGCAAAAGAAATAAATCAGATTTTAAATAGTGGAAATAATATTTTTGAAGGGGAAAATTTAGGAATAAATCTTAAAGCAAAATCAATTGAAAATTTCCTAAAGGATTATGGAAAATTAAATTTTGATACTTTCCCATTAATAGTGAAAGAATCTCTTGATAAATTTGGCCTAGATTATTGCATTAAAAACCTTAATAAACTTGAAAAACTTAGAGAGGAGAAAGTTAATATTTTCGGAAACCTTCAACTTACATTTTTGCTTAATGAATACTTAGAACAAAATTTAAATTCTGATTATTTTAATCAAGATCCTAATTTTATTATTAATGAACTAAAAAGTCTTAAAGGATTAAGTCCTTATAAAAATTTATTAAGTGACACTATTAGGAATAAAAATATCCTTCAAGAAAATGGAGTTAAAAAAGGAATTAATCAGATTTATAAATTAAATTTGAAATCAGGAATTAAAGCTTCTAAATTATTTAAAGCTGGAATTATAGGTTCAAGAATAAGAAAGATTGGACTTGAAGATATTTTATCTAACTACAGTGGAAGAACTCTAAATAGATCAAGAAAACTTTTTAATCAAGAGGATACTAATTTCGTAAAAAATACTTCTAAAACACTTTCAAATTATTTAAATATTAATCCATCTCCATTGTTAAGGACAGGAAATCAAAGAGGAAGGAAGCAAGATTACACAGAAGGTTATCTTATTCAACATGAGGTTAATAAGAAAACACGTTTTTTAGCTCTAATGAGACTTTTTAAGCAATCTTTCAAAACGATTTTGAGCTTAAAACCATGTTTAATGATGTCCCCATCAAGCGCAGCAGAGTTACTTCCTAAATCTCCAGATATTTTTGATGTACTAATTATTGATGAAGCATCTCAAATGAAACCACAATTTGCAATTAGCTTAATTGCCAGATGTAAACAAATTATTATTGTTGGCGATGATAAACAACTACCTCCTTCAAATTATTTCGAGACCAAACAACAAGCCGATGACGATGATGAAGAAATAGATGTTGAAGATTCAGAATCTATATTAGATTTATCTGTAAAAGTACTTGGTAAGGATAATAATTGTAAATTAGGTTGGCATTATAGATCAAAGCATCATTCTTTAATTGCATTTTCTAACTGGGAATTTTATAACGGGGATTTAACAATTTTTCCAACTAATAAAAAAGGAACTGCTATTACTTATTTACCTGTAGAAAATCCCAACTATAAAAAGGGGGGCGCAAATTTAACTGAAGTAAAATATACCATTGAAGTTTTAAAAAATACCGTTAAAAAGAACCCTGACAAATCAATTCTTATAGCCACAATGAATGAGAGAAATTCTTCAGATCTTAGGCTTGAACTTGAAAAAGAAATTAACTCAGATCCAATACTTGAAGAATTTTCTAGATTACATCAAGGAACATTGAATGAACTTGTTGTAAAAAATTTAGAAAATGTTCAAGGAGATGAAAGAGATATAGTAATAATTTCAACTGTTTTTGGACCTGATGCATCTGGCATAGTTGGTCAGAACTTTGGACCAATTAATAAAGCAAATGGTCACAGGAGATTAAATGTTCTCTTTACTCGAGCAAAACATGAAGTTATTGTAGTCTCATCTCTTAAACCAAGTGATATAAAAATAGATGATAAAAGTAGTAGAGGTAAAAGAGCATTTAGGAACTATCTTGAATATGCACAGACAGGTCAATTATCCGACACTTTGATAAGACAAACTAATAATGAATTTGATAGCCCTTTTGAAGTTGCAGTTTATGATGCTTTAACAAACATTGGTCATAAAGTAGATACACAAATAGGCGTAAGCAATTATAAGATTGATATGGGTATTATTGATCCAAACGATTCTTCAAAATATATTCTAGCTATTGAATGTGATGGGAAAGCATACCATTCTTCTTATAACGCAAGAGCTAGAGATAGATTAAGACAACAAGTTTTAGAAAGCCTTGGTTGGAACGTATATAGAATATGGTCTACTGATTGGTTTAGAGACCCTGATAAAGAAATAAGAAACCTTGATAACTACATTCAGTCAAAATTAGCGCAAGAAGTAAAAAATAATTGATCTCCTATTAAAAACTTTTAATTAGTTACAAATTATCTAATCTTGCAAAAAACAGTATTATTTCCTTATGAATAAATAAATATTTTTGAGTTTTTTATTTTATACACCATGAATTTCTTTTTGGATCTTTAATCCAACTAACAGCAGGATTATATTTAAGATCTCCTGCTTTTTTGAAATCAGAACATGCTTTTTCCTTCTGATCAAGATCATAAAATGCCATTCCTCTATCACCATATGCAGGACCGAAATCAGGTTTGATTTTTATTGAAGAATCAAAATCATTTATTGCCTGAGTTAATAGTTGAAGATCAGCATAAGTTAATCCTCGGTTATAAAAAAGCAAATGATTATTAGGAGCAATAATTAATGCTTTTGAATAATCTTCAAGTGCAGCATAATGATTCCAGTTCCTATTATTTTGAATTGCACTTTTCCATAATTCTCTCAATTTGTTTGCATCAGATTTAGTTTCAGAAGCTTTTATAAATTGGAATTGAAACAAGAAAAGAAAAATAAAAACTAATCTCGATTTTTTTAAAGAAAATAAATTTAACCGCATTGTGGATTACCTGTAAGACAATATCTTTTAGCCTCTGAATTAAGTCTTAAGTTACAACCACTCTGCATCATTGGTCTTATAGAACCTCCTTCAAATTGTTTCCCCGAATAATATTGGCAGATAGCTTCTCTACCTATTATCCATTTTTTATATACTTCACTATCACCAATTTCCTCTTTCAGTTTTAAATCATTTTTATAAAGTGATCTATTGCTGCAAATATTCATTTCATATTGAGTCATTGCAGAGTTGCAATCAACCTCTTTATAAGATTCTGATTTTAAGGGCGTGACAACGCCAAAAAGACTAATAATTATAAAAAGATGTTTCATAGGATTTAATTAAGTTAGTTTTACAAATTACTACTCAACCTATTCATTATTAATCTATTAAATACAGTACGTGCATTATGTGATTAATCCACATACCCCACGTAAAGAAATAGTAATTTAGATGTGGTTGAGAGTGCTTTATTTACAGTACTTACAATGATGATGTATACACATCCAGTAAGTAGTCAACGAGTCAATTTCTTGTCTTAATTTCTTCTCCCCCGTGTATTATGGTGGGGTTTTTCGAAAATAGTTGATATGACTTGGTTTTCAGAAATCGACAATTTGAATGAAATTCAGATATATTTATTAAAGATTGTCTTTATTAATGTCACTATCATCATACCGGATGCACAGAATTTATCTTGCAGCGACCATGAATTATGGTCTGGGTTCTGATGATCCAGAAGAGTTGGCCTACTACAACAAAATCAGAAAAGAGATGGATGACATGAAAAAAGAACCCGTTAAAAAAGGGATACCCCTTAATTGGGATACCCCCGAAGGAATGAATAAATGAATCTGAATACTTTTTTATTAATTGATGGAAGTCTGATGCTTATTGGTCTGCCTTTACTTATGATTTTTAAAGGCAAAAAGAAGACCTCTTAAGTCATCACTTAACCGCGAAAGTGACTCCCATAACCGCAGTGATGTCTTTCTTAATAGTTGAAGTGTCATAAGACCCCCAGCTGCTTACCTTCGTGGAATTAGGAACTGTTATCTGAAAAACTCCAGTGTTCACTTTCTTCAATCCACCCACTTCAGAGCCTGCCTGAAGAGCGATAGCTTCAGCCCTAATTCTTGCATCCTTTGCTGCCTTAGCGAGCATATCAACTCGTTTATCAGCCAGCTTTGAATAGGTGAATTCAGGACGGCTTGGTTTAACCCTTACTCCTTTACCAAGTAATTCTGTTATCTGACTATGAGTCTTCTGGATGTTATAAACATCCCTACTTTCAATCTCAATATTCTGATAAGTAATCCATTCAGTTCTAATGATTTCATTAGTCTTAGGATGCTTAGTTTTATATTCACTTATACTCGCAGGTCCAAGATAAACATCCTGCTTTACACCATCCTCAATTCCATTGGCTTTAAGGAATTCCATTGTCTTATTAATGGACTGTTTATGCTTGGTAAATGAGTCAATCTGAGTTTTACCTGATGTCTTTACCTGGACTGACCATTTTGCAATATCACTCTCAAAACTCTCTGTACTAGCACCTGTAACAGTGATAGTATTCTCAACCGTTCTGAACCCTCTCACAAGGACCGTAGAGGCGCCTATAAATCCTCCGAGAGATAAGACAGCCATTGCAAAAACAAGTGGCGGAGTGCGGCGTATAACGCCCAGAGAGTCGCCTGGCAGCGACCTGAGTCTCTTAATAATTTTCATTGTCTATCAGTATGTGTGTAGGAGCTTTTTAACAGCTGAACAGAAAGAAAAATATTAGAAAAATCCCTGACTTTTATTCCTTCAGTTCTATCTGGCCATTAAGGGAAACATCTTATAATGATGTGCCAATTTTGGAGTCGGTTACTAATATTGCCAAACTAAATAAGGGTCCGCAAGAAGTAAATTTGTATTATTCAATTCAACTGAAGTCCGGGATAAATTCCACTCCTCTCAGCCAAATCAAGAGTGGGAACAATACATAAAGAGATACCTGATATTTTCCCTTTATCTACAGAAGCATAAGCAACTCCAAGAAGATTAGACTTATCGCCTTGTGCCATGATTAGGCAATCTGCATGACCATAGGCTGGGCAGACACCTAATTCTGCATAAACAGAACTGTTAGTTTTTTTTATTGTTTCAAGTTTCGGTCTGATGTATTCAATAAATTCATCTTTTGAGCTCATATCGGTCAAGACTTTCTGTGAAGAGTATGTGAAATCTTCTGACAAAAACGATTCGAATTCAGATGAATCAAGAGTATGCATCATTTTCGCATAGATACTCAAAGCTTCCTTTTCTGTTAGTTGAGAAGTTTCTTTTACCATTAGTAAAAAGATAAAAGCGAAAAAAGTAGTAAACCTTTCACTTAAAAGTAACTGGAGATGACAGTTGAATCATAAATATGACCTGCACTTTCAATAAGTGGTTTTACCTCTGGATCTTCAAACATAGCTTTTGATTTCCCTTCTTCACCCTGCTCAATAAGAATTACACTGGTTGGATCATCTTTCTTTACACCTTTATATAAGCAAATAATTCCACGTTCTTTATTCATCTGTATATTTTCTTCGCTGTCATAAACCGCAGCCCATTCTTCAAAAGGGACACTTATTTTGAAGGTGAAAACAGTAGTTTCAAGAGACATAAAAAAAGGAGCTAATTGCCCCTTATTGTAGATCGACTGTCAATAATTATTAGAGGTGCAAAGTGCCAAAAGTTCATTCAATAATATCCTCTAATTTGTATAGAGAAATAAATTCTATCTTGTTATTTTCCCATACAATGTGATCCTCTATTCTATCAACGACTGCAACAACACGATTCACAATGTAACCTGCATCACGCAAAACATTTACTACTTTGATTGCACTACTACCTGTTGTGGTTACATCTTCCAATACTGTAACGATAGATCCTTTAGGTGGCTTGTTACCTTCAATAACTTCTTTTGTTCCATATCCTTTCGGATTCTTTCTTACGATCAAAGCATCAATATGTTTATTTGAGTAATATGCTTTCTGTGCGATACCACAAACTAAAGGATCAGCACCTAGTGTAAGTCCACCAACTGCTGCAGATTTATCTTCTATATGTTCAAACATCAAATGGGATATAAGTGCATTTCCCTCACAGGATAAACTAACAGGTTTACAGTTAATGTAATGCTCTGATTCTTTACCAGAAGATAAGGTAAATTTACCTTTCTTGTATGCTCTTTCTTTTATAAGATTTAGTAATGTCTTTCTATAAATTTCCATCAGAGAATTAATTGTTTAGTTGCTTTTGATAATTTACCAGTCATCTCAAAAAAAAGTCCCCTTCAGAGTCAAATGTAAGGGGTTGTAAAATATATTGCTTACATCTATAACCTTGGATTTAGTCACTCGGACAGGTTTTTTCAGCTTTTCCTGCCTTAAATTCATGATGAACAATATAAAACGTTGAAGACATAAAAATATTTTTGTTGGTCTAAATCTACTTCGAATAAGTAAAGGGAATATTAATTTATTTTGAATTCCTAAATAAAAAAGGAGCCTAAAAAAGCCCCGGCGATCGACTGTCAATAACTACAATCTAAATCAGAATCCAGATATTGCTTCATAAAAATCAGCATCTTCGAGTACTGCCTTTAATGGTTCGATTTCCTTGGCAGGACCATGTACCTGTACTTTAATGTCAGCTACTTCAAAAAGCTTGGGGATCATATGTCCCATATTCTTTAGATGAAATAAAGCGGCAGCACCATCTTTATATGCCTCTCTTACATAAGCCTTGTCTGACCCGCATGCAGTGATATTAAAAAAAAGACAGTCAGGTTCCTTAGCTTTTGTCAGTACCAGAATTTCTTCTAAAAGAGCAATGCACTGATCCATATTCCCATCCTTGATTTTGAAGTGAGGATGAATTGAAACCATAGTTGTATCGAGAGACATAGATTTATAGATATTGCTCATTTCTTTCTAGCAACTCTTCATTATGAAAAAGTTAAAAATATGGATTCATGAATAAAAAAGTGGACTGAAGTTAAGTTACAGCACTCCCTAGAAATTATTTGACAGCCACAGATAGTCCATTAAAATTTATCTTGCACACTTCAGAATTACTGTGCTGCAGGTAATCATGAACGGTCCAACCCGGCCCACTTTATATTGCCCTTGTAGCTCAGCGGTAGAGCACTCCCTTGGTAAGGGAAAGGCCTCGAGTTCAATTCTCTACAAGGGTATAGCCCAAAGCCCAACTACCACAGGGGATTCAAAGAATTTAGAGAGTAAAAATATTCTGAAAATTAATCTGAGAGTTTGTACCATTCAGACGCAAGGTTGGAGCCAGATTCTTTATCACAAGAGGATCGTCCAACAAGTACTTAATCTAAATATGCTAAATCATAATTTAAATCTAATAAAAGAAGGTCTTAATGATAATCCTAGAGATTATTCTTGACTTTATTGTTTAACAACAATAAAGTTAAAACAAGAATTAATAGTTATAAATAAACTAAAGGATATTAATGAAGCTAGAAATCAATATTAATTCTCTAGAAAAATATTTAGCTGATTTAGTAAATGATTTTGAATATAAAAGGATTACAGAAAAATTAAAAGAATATGATTTAATTTCGGATGTGGACGATCAGAGATCTCATCATTTTTGTTCTTTTTCTACATAAATTCGTGTGGTCAAATATATACGTACATTCAAGGACGGTTGCCCCCATACCACCCATCACTTTCCTAATTAGGAACCTTGATGGATAATAAATTCATATTCACAGAAGTTACCCAAACTTTACTCAAATCATATATTTTACCGAGATCCCATGCTAGAAAAGCAAGCTAGCTACTGGCTAATGAAGATTACATCCGACTATCCATAACTGTGATCTCGAAAAATCGAGAATCTTTATTCAAACTTTATTAAAACTTTATTCAAACTTTTAGCTATTGTCTGTCGATCTAAAATAAGATGCAACTAGCTCTTTTTTTTTTATCTTGCTATATAAATACTAAGAGATGATTTAACTTCTTTTGCTTTAATAAATATTGTGGAATTAACTGAGCTAATCAAAGATTACGTAGCCACAGAATTATTATCAAGTATTGAACTTGACTTTCTTGAAGGAGAGTTATGGGAAACCACTCAACATATTGAAGAAATAAATACAGTTTTTAAAGCACCAAAAAATATTTGCGAGAAATTAGACCTAGATGAAAAATCGTGTTGGCAATTATGTTGTGCAGCTGTACTTGATTCCTCAAGACCATTAAAGAATGAACAAAAAAGAGTTGATGATTTTAAAAAATTAATTAATCAATATAAAATCAGCTTGTCATAAGCAAATTGTTTGAATTATTAGAAAATAAAAAAAAGGGCTTAATAAAGCCCCTCAAAAAATTACAAAAATAATTTTTTTAGAAGATACCTGGAACAATTTGACCAGTGAAATAGTAAGCCCCTATAAGAGCAAACATTCCAAGCATTGCAGCTTTACCGTTAAGCTTTTCAGCTTTTTCGGTCATGAATTTTTTTGCGAATTCCATAAGAAAGTAATTTGGATTTAATATTTACAACCTAATTATTCTTAATAGGTAATTGATGTAGTGTTTCCTACCTAAATCACCTTTTTTCTAAGAATTTTATTTTTAATTTATTTTTCATTATTAATTTACGAAATTTAAGAAATAAACTATTTCTACAGATCTTTAGTTTGAATGAGAAGTAGTTAAAGAAAGAACTTGAATTTTATATTTAAGGTAACCACTTTTTTGTGAGCACTAATCAGAATAAGGTTCCAACTATTTTTTTATGCAAAAAGATTTAGATGAAAATTCTTATCAAAAAAGAATTAAAAATATAGAAAAAGGAAAATCTTATTTAAAAAATAATGGATTTTTCAAATCAAAATCCAACCTATTCGAAGACATACAAAAATTTATTTATAAAAAGTAATTTAAAAAATCTTTTTATTTATCTTTGATTAATTAAATCTCTCCACAAGCAAGCCATCAAATAAAAGAAAGAAAGACTTGCAAAAGTTAGGAGAAAAAAAAATATGTCAATTTTCTATTACTAGATTAATCCTAAGAATCCAGCAGTAAAAACAATAGCTGCAAAGAATATGAACTCAATCAAATCTCTTGGAGAAGAGTTCATAAAAAAAATGATTTGAGTCATATATTATGACTTAAGAGAATCTTTGTAAATCAAACTTTGAAGCTTTTTCAGTATTCTAGAGGCCTTGCACCAGTACCATAACAATAAATAGAAAACAAAAAAAGCTTGCCTATATCCCTAAAAGCAAGCTCATGACGATTTTTTTGTAAAAATTATGCTGGCAACCTACAATCAAGTTCTATTATTCCTTCATCCATTAAGCGACCAATTTTTAAAACTAGTGCCATGTCTAACCTGGAAAATTCTGATTGATGATTTGTAATCCAATCCAAATCAGATAAAGTTATTACTCCAGTAGTATTAACTTTGAGAAAGAGAATTCCTAAATTCATTTTTTTTAGTTAATTGTTTTTTTTCCTTTAGCTATCATTACCACTGGCACTAAAAGATATGTAAAGAAAGAGATTAAGAAAATGTCTACGTTCATTTAAAAAATACCTGGAATGATCCAGCCAAAAAGACCGTAGTTTACTACTAATGCGAAGAAGCCCATCATTGCCATCCTTCCGTTAGTTATTTCAGCATTTTGCCAATAGTTAGGTTGTGATTTTTCCATTTGATTTGTAGTGAATTGTTTTAAGTTTTTGGTTAAACAAAACCTGGAATAATTTGTCCAGTAGTTAGATAAGCACCAATAGCAGCCATAAGACCAAGCATCGCGAATCTACCGTTGATAGTTTCTGCAACTACTTTTTCCTTTTCAATTGTTTTTGAGTTTGTTTTTGAGTTTTTCATTTGATTTTGGTTGAAATAAATTAAATTTTTTTTTGAAACTGTTTAGTTAAATAAGCGACGAATAAAGCAGTTAATGAGACTATTAAAATCAAAAAACTTGCTAATGAGCTAATTAAAAAATACCTGGAATAATTTGACCAGTTGCTAGGTATGAAACTAGCAATGAAACGAAACCAACCATTGCCCAACGACCATTAACTTTTTCAGCATTTTGAGGGTAACCCTCATATGAAACTGACTTATCTATGTATGGAGGAGTTTCTGAAGGAAACATATTTTGTCTTCCATCAGATTCAGTTGTTATATATGAAGAATTTGTCATTAGAACCAACCTGGAATGATTTGACCAGTTGTTACGTAGGAACCAACAGCTGCTACGAAGCCGAGCATTGCCGCCCAACCATTAAATCTTTCTGCTTCTGGAGTCATAATTAAAAAAAATAGTATGTAAAGAATTATAACATAAGTATTAACCAATGTAAAGAAATTAGCCTAAATCTCAGGCTATATAAGTATTTTTAAGCATAATTGTTACATATATGTATAGATTCAAGTTAAATACTTTAGGGATTATGCACAAAATGCTTTGGAATTAAAAATTAGTAATAGCTATTTAAGAAGACAAAATGATCCAAGACCTTTTCTACCTCTTATTTAACAAAACATTGGAAATTTAAAAATAAGGAGTGTATGGTACTTCTGTTTTCGTTGCATCGCCATAGTAACTTTCAGCTGACTTTACTAAGATCCAATAAATGAAATTTACAAATGATTTTTCCATAGGAATATCTATAGCTTTTCTAATTCAAATCAGAATCTCAAATAAAAACAACGTAGAAAATACTTAAAAGAAGAGATTTAGATTCTCTTAGTTATTTTATGATGACTAGTTTTGCATGAAGTGCTACTAGTACTTTTCTTATCCATCGATTTAGTAGAGAAATAATTGCTCGTTGTCAGACTAAAGAGGATATTGGAGTTTTAAAGAAAATAGGTAAACCAATAAATAGTTGGGTTAAAGAAATGAAAAATTAAGAATCAGTTATCTTTTCTTTAACTGGTAGCCCATCAGATTACAACGAAGATTATTAACTAATTTGTGTGACTAAAGGTTTTACAAAGTCAATAAGAATCTGAGTACTAGAGGCAACCAAAGACATAGAAGAAGAATTAGCAATATAGTAATAGCATGGACATGTGGAAGGTAATGCTCTTTAAAAACTTTTGTCTTCATAATCTATCTAGCTTTCTTAAGTTTGATCTCTCTTCTGACCAACAAACCCATAACTACAACGCACATATTCAACAGAAAAACGTCTCTTGGCATTTAATAAAAAGGTCTCTAGTTAATAAATAGCAAGAATATAAATAATTGAATCAAGAAAAGTTAAGTAATTTTTGATTAAAACTGGAATATTTTATCGCTATATATTTACTTTTTGATTTATAAGATCTCTCCACAAACAAGCCATTACGTAAATTAATAGTGAGCTTGAAAATATTAGAAAAAATGATGAAGTAGTCATGTTGTTATTTATTAAATAAATCCTAATGAGCCTGCTGTATAACCGATAGTTAAACAGAAGATAAATTCAAGTAAATCTCTTGGAGCAGAGTTAATGATTAAACTAAGTTGAGTCAATTTTTATGACCTTACAGATTTGTTTAATTCAAACTTTTCAGCTTTTTCAGTTTGACACTCAGTATCATCTACAGCACATTTGATTTCGGCTTTTTTGTTCATATGACTATTGCAGCCGCCTGCCATAACTGGAAAACCATTTGTTGCGGTGAAACTAGTCAAACATGCAAAGGCAATATAAGGAATGAGTCTTTTCATTTAATTGTTACTTTTTGTAAACACATTATGTTACATAAAAAGCCCAACTGTGAGTCGTTGAAAATATCATCCAAATTAAAACAAGGCTCTTTGTTTTTAAAACTTTAGAACTATCCTAAATTTCTAGATCACTAATCAACTCAGCTCCTTTTGCTTGGATAATTTGCTCTGAAGGAAAATTAGTATTTGAACAAGAGCATTTACCTTTTTCTGAATTATTAATCCAATTAATTATTCCAGTTCTTAGAGGAGAAGGACACATTGGACTATCCTTAAGAGAATTTATTTCATCACAATTAAGGGAATCTCCATGATCGATAAAAAGAATCTCTTTTGATGAATAGCTTTTAAATAACAAAGACAGAAATCACAAAAACTACTTTAAGTTGCAAGCTAAGTGTCTTAGAAGAGATCTTCATAAATAAAAAAAATCTTTATTTGGTATAGCATGTACCGTTTATATGTTTTTTGGTAGCTATTAATTGGATATGAGTTTTTTTGCTGAACCTAACCATATTGAATATGATGCATGGTTCGATGAAAATATCAACCCCATAGATCTCCTTGATTACTCAGATGAAAAGGAGTTCACTGATTCGGTACATGACAAGTTCCATAAGATTTCAACTAGAAATTTAACAATTGGTGCTTCTGATAATTTTTACTGGTAAGTGAAAAATTTTTCATTTCTTAGATATCTTAATCCTTATGCAGAATATGTCCCATCTCTTTCTCTTCTTGCCTTAGCTAGTTCAATTTCATCTACAATTTTTTCAATTATGTAAGCACTTTTTTTACCATAGCATTTTTCTTTTTTGATGATTTCAAAATCATTTGGAATCAAATCAATATATTCACAACAATCGCATTTAATATCAATTTTCTTACCTCTAAAAACATCTAAAGCTCTAGAAAAAATCCATTGCTGAACTGAAATACTTTCCCAACTATCAAAATTAGACCACTCATCAAAATCCCTATTTAAGATGTCTTTTAATCCATCTACCTGATTTATATATTCTAAGTATGCATCTTTTCTTGATTCATCTTTAATACCAATTGTTTTGACATGATTTTTATTCATTGCTTAAAAATCGATAAAGTCACTCTATAAATCTAGAAGAAATTTTAATTATAAACGAAAAAATGTCTTAAATAAGATCACTAATTGCTTTATCTAATCTCGAATTATAATTTGTATGTCTTAGTATTTCAAAATCCTTAAAATCAAATCCAGGGCCAACAAAACAACTCACCAAAGTAAATTCTCCTGCACTTTTTGCCGCTTGCCAATATCCAGATGGAATCATTTCTACTGGATTATTGGAATCTAAAATTAAATTTTTTATTACCTTATTATCATTATCTAGGCACCATAAATTAAGAGGATCACCCCTAAGATAAATCCAAATTTCATCTGCATTTTTTACTCTATGCCACGCACTTTTGTAGTCTCTCTCTAAAAGATAATAAATTCCTGTAATGTAGTTTCTAATTTGACCATCTTCCCTTGTTAGAAAACTCTTACTCCTTAAGATCTCCCAAAACCATCCACCTTCAGGATGAGGAGATAAATTAAATTGTTTAATTATTTCAATGTTTTTTTGATTGGGATTCAATTTTAAAGAAGTATCTTTAAAATTCCTCTTAAAGGAATAGCAATCTGAACGCAATTCAAAATAAGATTAAGTTTTCTAGAAAATTAATAACAAATAACTGACAAGTCTACAAAATTCTTATCTTCATCTGCCAGTTCAGTAATAATTCTATTGAGCCACTCAGAGGTGCTTTCACAATAGCCAACGTTTAATATAGTTTTTTGCTTTGCTGTTTCTTCTTTGTTCATAAGTAAAAGTATTTTTATACAAAGTTAGTCTTGAATTAAATCCATGAGAATAAGTCTTAATTACTATCTTTTTAAAAAAGTTGCATTTAATACAAATACAAGAAATGCTAGTAAGCAATTCAAATAAAGCACTTGACAAGAAAATCTCTTCGAGTTTGAGTAGAAAAAATTTACTATTTAGCCTAATGAATAACATCAAGATTGAGGAATTGATGAAAGTCAGGTTCGATGGTATTGCAAATAGACTTGGGCAATTAAGCAAAAGGGAAAGTGAGTCATTATTACTCGAACATCTTGAATGGTTGGAAGGAGGATGGGAGACAGAAGAAATCTTATTTTTAAAAAAGCCCTATAGGAAATGGTGGTTTTAGTAAACTACTAAAATAATTAATAATGCCCTAAGGGACCAGGGCCAGATCCTATTTTATAAGAATTTTCTAAAGATTTTTCAACAAATATTTTTGCTTTTTGTATGGAATCAAGTAAACCAAAGCCTAAAGCTCTATAACCACAAATAGCTGCACTTAAAGTGCAACCGCTGCCATGAGTATTTTTTGTATTTATAAAATTATTTAACAACCACTCCTTTCTACCATTTAAATCAAGAAAAAAATCTTTACCTTTCATATCTTCCAAACCGCCACCTTTTATAAGTACCGCTTTAGCTCCCATCCCAATAATATTTTTTGCAGCATTTTCGATATCTTCTTTACTCCTAACTTCTAAACCAGAGAGTAGATTTGCTTCATAAATATTTGGAGTTAACAAATCTGCAATAGGTAATAAGAGTTTTTTATAAGCATTAATAGCAGAATCTTCAAGTAATTTCGAACCGGTTCTGGTAACCATTACTGGGTCAATAATTTTGGTTATTTTATATTTATTTAACTTGGACGCAGTATCATTAATTATACTTTCATTAAGTAACATTCCAGTTTTTAAAGCATTAATACCAAAATCAGAAAATAAAGTATCTAACTGACTTATTAAAGTATTCTTCTCTACCGCTTCAACGCATTTAACCTCAATACTATTTTGTGCTGTTATACATGTAATAACAGAGCACCCATGAACTTTAAGGGCCATAAATGTTCTAAGATCAGCCTGGATTCCTGCCCCACCTCCAGAGTCACTACCCCCTATTGTGAGTGCAATTTTAGAGTACATAATTTGATTAACATGACTTTATAAATAATATTAAAAAATCATTCTAAATTTAAATTAGAAATCTGAATATTCATTAAAAAAATCCAACTCTAATTCCATTGCTCTTTTGTATAAATCTTTTGCCTGATTAATATCATATGATTCATTGTTGGCTTCGATAAGATTTTCGAGTGAATTTGCTAAATTTTCAAAGCTCTCATCAGAGTAAGTAATTATCCATTCTTTATATTTATTATCAAAATCCTCTTTATACAAACTTTTTCCTATCCAAGAATATAGTCTCATGCATGGAGTCATAGCAAACATTATTTCAATGGAACTATATCTCTTGGAAGTATCTTCAAGAAAATCTGTATAATTTTTAGTAGCTTTTTTTATATAGTTTTCAGCCAAATCAATACCCCATTCTTTTGCATAAGTTTCATGAAGTATTAACTCTTCTGAAACACCCATTAGAAGTTCACTTAACTTCCTTATTGAATACTTATCTTTTGATTTAGAAACGGCAAGACCATATGCTCTAGCAAAAGTCTCTAAAAAGAAATAATCTTGAGCTAAATATTCTTGAAATATATTTTTAGGAAGACTTCCAGTTTTTAGACCTTGAACAAATTTTGTATTTAAACTAAGGAGAGCAATCTCATAATTATCCTTCCATAGTTCTTTTGTTATTGTCATTTATTTAGATTTTTAGATAATTCTATAATTTTTTATATTCTTTACCTACAAAATTAATCTTATATTTCTACTATTAAATAAATAAGCTTCCTTTAATTTTTAAACTAATTAAATAAATCCACTATAAATTTTCTGCAAGCTTTAATATATTTATTAGATTTTTGAATTATGTCTGAAAGATTTAAATGGGACGATACCAATAGTTCGGGTATATGGTGGAGTACTAATGTCAGTATTAGAGACGAGTGTATTTTGCTTAAGGAAGATACTCAATGCGAAGATTCTGATATCGTCGAACTTCTTAGGAGTATTGCACAAAATATTGAAGATAATGGCCTTTAATTTTTAAAAAAATATTCTTTTATTAGGAATTTTCAATTCCTTTTACAGCTTTTATTAATTCGATACTAATACCTTTTTCACTCATTGAATGACCAGCATCATTAACAATAATTAATTCAGAGTTCTTTAATTTCTTATTTAAATCCCAAGCACTCCTAACAGGACATACTATGTCGTATCTACCTTGAATTATTTTTGTTGGTATCGATTCTATTGATTTTATATTTCTCAAAATAAAATCATCTTCTAAGAAAATATTATTAATAAAATAATGACATTCGATCCTTGCAAAGGCATCTGAAAAAGAATTAACTTGGGATTTATCAAAATCAAATTTTTTATTTATTAAATGACTAGTTGAAAGTTCCCATTTTGTCCAAGCTGCTGCTGCTCTTGATCTAAGCTTCACATCTGAAGATGTTAGATATTTATAAAAAGAACTTATTAAATCATTTCTTTCTTCTTTTGGTATTACAGAAATATATTCTTCAAATTCATCGGGGAATATCTCACTTGCACCATATTGATAGAACCATAATAATTCAAACTTTCTACATAAAAATATTCCTCGCAAAGTTAAGCTCATAACTCTTGAGGGATTTTTAATTGCATATATAAGTGAAAGTGTCGAACCCCAAGATCCACCAAACAAATGCCAACTATCTATTTTAAATAAAATCCTTAATTTCTCAATATCATCAACTAAATGATTAGTCGTATTTTCTTTTAATTCGGAGAAAGGAGTTGAGGAACCGCAACCTCTTTGGTCAAATTGAATAATCTCGAATTTATCTGGATCAAAGTATCTTCTATATCTTGGTTGACTTCCTCCTCCTGGACCGCCATGAATAAGCAGTATTTTTTTTCCATTTGGATTACCAGATCTTTCCCAATAAATAGTATGAATATCACTAACTTGTAAAAAACCTTTTTCACGTACTTCAATTTTCGGAAACAAGACTTGATCTTTCATTTTTAAATATTTTTAATCACTTTATAAATCTATAGTATCCAAAAAGACTTCTAGTTTAGAAAGAATTTCTTAAAAATAAAAAAAGGACTGTTTGAGCAGTCCTTTTTTAATATCTAATTTCCTTCTTAAAGGATATAAAATTACATATTTTAAAGTCTATTTACTCATAAACCTAAAATAGGTGAATTCGGGGATTTCTCTCGATAATTTCAGTCCCTATTGTCACTAGTAATTATAAAGCGAAGTCTTATCAGACTAATTGATTGAACTTTAATTTTCGAAAAATCCCATTCTCAGGAATACGCTTCCTATATGTTGGAATTTGCTAAATTTCAGGCGGACTATCAATCATTTAGATTGCCTCCGAACTCAACATTTATAAATTACTCCTATTTATATTTTCAGTAAATCCGTAAATATGCTGATTTACTTTTTTTTTAATCTGTAAGAGGATTTAAATGATCCTTTGTTTTTTATAGATAAATATAAAAAATTAAGGTCTATAATTCTTCCTTATTAAGATTCATAAAGCAAAATAGATTCTATTATTCTTTTATCACTATCAGAAAGTTTATAATCTTCCAATTTCCACTTAACAAACTTTATAAACTCTTCAATAGATGTATTCTTATCCCGTCACTTTCCTCACTATCTAATCCAATCTGTTGAGGCAAAAGTTATTTTTTAGTAAGCATATTCACCAATCAGGGTAATTAAAATCCCCGCCGAGAGGTTCTTCATAAAATTCGCCTTCTTTTATACCTTTATCATATTTTTCAATACCCTTTTTATAAGATGCCATTGAGGGAACTAAATCTACTAAATATATAGGTTCCATTGTAATTGTTATAATATTTTTAATTATTTATTTTATATAGGAATTTAATAAATAGATTATTAATATGAATTATGGATTTCATAAAAAAGAACAAAATTTTAACTCTAATGGCAGTAATTGCAGTTTTAACATTTGCATTAGAAAAAGCAGGCATAATACATCCCTAAAATAGTTAAAATTATTTGATAAATATTTCCTAATCAAATAAGTAAACAGAAACTATTACAGCAAAAATAAGCAATGGAGATAATAATGTAAAAATTAAAGTTGAAAGATTAATAAGCATAAATTTTAAATAAATACACAAATTTAATAAACATCACTTTTAAGCATTTGCAATAAGTAAAATTTAAATTATTACGATATAAAAAAATTTGAATAAACAAATTTATAAAGAAGAATATGAAGAGGTCTCATACTTAATATGGACTACTGAAAAAGAAGACAAAATAACTCGGCAATTTTATAAAGATTTATCTCATCTTTCAAAAAACATAAATTATAGTAAAAAGAAAAAGCTAAATCTTTTTGAACAATTAGTTAGAATAACAAAAGGAAAATATCGGGAGTGATTAATATTCAAACTAAAATGAAAAATGTAATAATATTAACTAAAAGTTTTTTTCTTTTAAGACCAAGATTTTTATCAACTATATTTTTTATTCCAATTCTTTATGGCATTGGCTGGGCTTTATCTCAGCCATTATTATTGTTGAATTTTGAAAAAGAGAATATATCCTTAATTGGTACTATTTTTACTTTCTTACTTTTTATCTTTTCACTCCCATATTGGTTTTATATCAAACGGAACATCTCAAGTGCATGGGTACTTATTGGGATAACTAAACACAAATTTTTAAAAAACTTTGTCAATTTTTCTCAAGGTATTTTATTTGCCTTAGTTTTAATAATTCTAATTCTGGTACCACTATTGCAAAAAAATTATATTTCTTGGATAGGTGAATTCTCGCCTATCATATTGTTAAATTCTATTGTACTTGGATTAGGGGTTGGATTCGCAGAGGAAATAATTTTTAGAGGCTGGTTACTAGAAGAATTAAAATTTGAATATGGTTCAAAAATATCAATAGCTGTACAAGCTATAGTTTTTAGCTTCGTTCATAATTTATCAAATGAGATCTTTTGGAACATAATTGGATTACGTTTAGGATTTATTTTACTTGGGATATTTCTATCATTAGTAAGAATTAGAGATAAAGGTTCTTTATGGAATTGCATAGGAATTCATGGAGGACTTGTTGGTATTTGGTTCTTTATAAGCAACGGATTAATAGAGTTCAAAGGAAATACACCTTCTTTTTTAGCAGGGCCTTTTACACAAAATATTCCAAACCCAATAGGAAGCTTTACTGCAATTTTAATATTACTTTTGTTATGTATTTTTTATGCAATAAAATCAAAAAAGATTTTTTCTAGAACTTTTAATTAGATATAAATACTGATTGATTTTTGATTAATAATTGTCAGATTAAAATAAAGCTTAATGCTCATATGAACTTTGAAGCAGGAATAAGATTTATTGACTTTTTAGTACTTTTTGGACTTACAAACTATCTAATGATGTTGAGAAGATATGAAAATGACCTCAAAAAAAGGAGATTTCTACAATATAAAAAAATATCCAAGCTATATCCTAAAGGTTCATTTATTTTGTGAAATTAAAAAAATTTTCATTGGAGAGTTTTTTTTCACCATTTTTTATTAGTTTTTTGCCAACCTTCATTTAACAATTTTTGCCATAATAATCTTGCTTCTTCAATAACAATTTTTTTTCTAGTTTTCATTAATGGAGGATTTTCTCCATGAATTCCCATAATAATTCCTTCTTCAATAAATATATAATCAATAGATTTATCAGAATGCTCTTTATCTTTGTAGAAACGCATCACCCCTACAAAATTGGAGTCAATTAACCAGAAATCATTATTTGAATTCAATATCGCAAAGTGAAATTAAATCAATCATATGCTTTCATTGCAATTTGCGAGGAAAATATTTATTAAGTTTTCTCATATTTGATATGTTTTTTCTTTTTTTCTACTTTTTTTTAATTCGCCACGTTTTTTCTTAAACTCAACTCTTTTCTTTTGTGATGCTTTAGTAGGTTTTGTAGATATCCTTAATTTAAATGGTTTATTTAAGGCATCTTTTATGATTGAAAAAAATTTCATTAAGGCTAGCTTTCTATTTAATAATTGATTTCTGTGTTCTTGAACCGCTAAACAAAGACTATTATTAACTAATTTATTTTTCAAATTAATCTTAAGAATTGCTTTCTGATAATCGTTTAAGACTTTTGAATCTTCTAAATTAAAAATAATCTCTACTCTACTTTCACTTTTATTTACATTTTGCCCTCCAGGACCAGAGGATCTGGAAAATCGCCACTTAATTTCTTTGGATGGGATTACTAATGTTTTAGTAATTTGTAAATCCATTTTTAATTCTTCTTAATTTAGATTTTTAGAATTATCTCTTTAATACTTTAAAACATACCTTAAAATTTGATCGGTAAATACTGGGCGGTTATGTTAGGTAAACCGAAATTCGGTGTATTTGCCGTATAAATATCTTCGGTATTTATCCTTTTATATTTTAAAGAATTATCAGATATTGGATTTGTACTAATTCCAAGGTCACTTATGTATTCAATGTTTGATCTTCTTTTTGAAACACCTTCATATCGCCCAGTATATGTTATTTCTGATAGTGAAATGAAGGAGTTAAAGAAAAACCAACATCAAGAACAACTTGATGAAATTACGACACAAAAAGTAAGACTTGAAGATGCCTTTAAAGCGCAACTCAAACATCTTGAAGAGAGAGAAAAAGAGGTAAAGAAAGAACTTAAATTACTCTCTGCCTCAAACAATAAATAATTAATTCTTAGAGAAATTAATTTTTCAAAAGACGGTCATTAACCGTCTTTTTTTAATTTTTCTAGTTTTAAGATATCCATTAATCCACAGATCTTTAAAATATTTTCCATAATTAATCTATGGAAAATAATAAAGATAAAATAAGAATGTTCTTACCCTTTAGTTGGGTCATTTGTGCAGCCATATCTTTTGCTTATATAAATGTACATTTAATAAATACCTAATTTAAATGCCTAATCCCTCAAGAGACGAGATACTTGCATCTTCAAAAGGCTGGGCTGCATCATTTTTGAATTTTCTTCCTGGTTTAGGATCCGGTTACTTATACCAAAGAAGATGGAAACCCTATTTTTTAACCATAGTTTCTTCAAGTTCATGGTTCGCTTTGGGATTTTTCTTACAAGGAGATTCAGAACCTTCTAAAGGAGAACAAATAATTGGAATTTCTGGACTTTTTTTTATATCAATTGTTACGGTTATAGAAGCCAACTTGGCTTTCAAAAAAGCAAGTAAAAAAATAAAGACTGAAAAAGAAAAAATAAAGCCCTCTAAAAAAAAAGGTTGGTTTAAATAATTAAAAATTAGATTTTCGAAAAAATTTAATTAGTTCTTATTTTTTAATTTAAGTTAAAAATTACCCTAAATAATTTTTAAATTAGACTTTAAAGTTTCTTTTGTTTTTAATTATAAAAAAATAAAATTTCCTTTTCTTTGAGACCTTCCCATCCTGATTCAATCAATAATTGATTCAATGTTTCTTTATCAAAATGCTTAGAACCAGTTTTGACGCATCTATTTCTCATTGATTTTTTAACGCCACTTCTTTGTCTTTTATTCTCCTCATCCATTATTCTGTTATATAGATCTAGCATTTTTGGAGGGATTGGGGTACCGTCAAGATCAACTCCATTTTGAATAGCCAAATCAACAGCTTGCATTCCCATTTTTTTCATAGATTAAATAAATCCTAAAACCATATTAAAACAAAAAATAAAAATCTATAATTTTTTGAATTATATTTATTTATTTATTTTGAATTTCTTTTAGTACTCTAATGGCCTCTTTGATGTGTTCCGGACCATTCAATAAATCTCTAAAGATATGCCTAACTATTCCATTCCTATCGATAACATAAGTTACTCTGCCATCCATAAAACCTAATACCTTAGGAACTTTAAAAGTTTTCCTGAGAGAGTTATTGGTATCGCAAAGTAGAGGGTACTGTAACTTGTTTTTATTTGCAAATGCCAAGTGACTTGAGGTACTTCCATTGCTTACTCCCCAAACTTGGGCACCTAAGACTTTAAATAAGTCATACTTATCTCTAAATCCGCAAACTTCTATAGTGCATCCTGGGGTATCATCTTTTGGATAAAAAAATAACACGAGAGGATTTTTTAATCCCTTATTTGATCTTTTAATTCCATTTTGATCCAGTAAAGAAAATCCTGGAATTTCATCTCCGATCTGCAAAATATTACTTATAAAACTACATATTAAGTATAAATTTGATTTTTTTGTGGCCCTCAAAGTAAATAACTAATGTAAAAGTCACTTTTTTTGTTTTAAAAGATACTAAAAAATTATTGAAATACACTAAGGTGGATTTATTAATTCAATATTATGGAATTAATAATTTATATTTTTTTATTTCTAATTCTTTTTTTAGGAGTTATTTTTAATTTAAAAATAACTAATTTTAAAAAAGTTGGAGAAGTACAAAACAAGGTCAAAGATTATTCAAAAACGAATATTTAATTTATATTACTAAGATTAAAATTCAATTTTTTCATTTGGAGTAAATACTGAGCAATATTTTCTTACTAGATCCTTTGGATGATTAGAAGAAGAATTCGTTAATTTTAATTTTTCTATAGCCTCATCAGAATCAATCTCACCAAGTCGATATCTTGCACATGTATCTAATACTTTAAACATTTTTGTTGTAACCGCTTCAGCTGGATAAATTAAAAAACTTAGGTAAAAAATAATAAATAAGGGCTTCATTTCTTTAAGAATTTAGATATTTAGCAATTAGTTTCAATAACAGAGCAATAAAATTAGTTTAGAAAAAATAAGATTAAGATTTCTTAGAATATTCTAATTAGAGTGAAATCTAGGATTCTTCTGAAATAATAATAAAAGAAATTAAGATAAAATAAGTGATATTAAAAAATTATCTCCATGAAAATAAGAAAATTAATCGAGAAACACAAAACCTTTATAAATTGGTATAAAAAAAAATTTAAGTTGAGTGATTATCAATTACTTTGGCTAGTTTTCTTTAAAGGGGTATTAGTAACAATGATATTTTTCAAAATCTTTTAATATTAATAAAGCTATTCCAAGAATGAAATTTTTAAATGATTTGACTATATTTAATAATAGATTTCCTCATTAGTAATTAGTTATCAGCTATGAATATTTTTGGTGTAGGTTTGCCTGAAGTTACTGTAATACTAATCTTAGCTCTTTTAATTTTTGGTCCAAAAAAGCTTCCAGAATTAGGAAAACAGCTTGGTAAAACTTTGAAAAGTCTTAAAAAAGCTTCGAATGAATTTCAGAATGAAATCGATCAAGTTATGAACGAAGAAGAAAAAGAGGAATCGCCTAAATCTATAGAAACCAGTCAAACGAATGAAGTTGATAAACAAAAACTTGATTCAGAAAACAAGAATCTTTCAAAGAAAGAAAACAGCAACAACTAATATCTTGGATAGGCCGATAACCCCCATAGACGAATTTGAAAGAGCATTATCTAAAGCAGCTCTTACTAAAGACGAATCTGAATTAATAGACTACATTCGCTATACAAGCGTTTTTACACAACCAAGTCTTATTAAAGATTTAAAAAGGCCATCAAAGCCTCCTCTTTTGTCAGTTCTATGTCAAATTTGCAGAAAAATTGGTTCAGAGATGCCAGATCATTTCAACAAAGTAATAGAGTGGTCAATTGAAATTAGTGATCACGATACAAAATGGGATGCTCATTTAATTTGCGCAGAAGCATTTAACATAGAAAAAATTCCATTAAGTCCAATTCATGGAACAACTTTATTTGATGTTCTTGTTGTACATAAAGAATTATTTCTTGGCTTTGAATGAATTAAAATAATCTAATCATCTAAGGGGATCGAATCAGTATCTATAACTTCGGAATCATCATATTTATTTATTTTATTTTCAATCCAATTATTAATATAACTAACTAAAGGTAGTGAACCTCTAAAAATAAAAATAGAAGTAGGCAAAGCGCTTAATAAACCGACAACAGGACTTTTAAAAAGTAATCTTCCAGCCTTAATATTAAATAAAACAATAAGTACAGAGGGAACTATAACTTTAACAACTGTTTTGAGCGCCTCAAGCCAACCAACATTATAAGTCCACCATATAAGAACTATTCCAACTACATAAAGAAATAGGTAAGTCATAAAAATAGTATAATAATTATCTATTCATCTTGTTCTAAATAAGAACAAGATTTTTATAAGTTATTTAAAATCAATCAAATTCAGGTGATGAGTTTTTCTGAAATAAGAAAATTTTTAATTAAGATGCAGTCTGATGAAGACTTAAAGCAGCTTGTTACATCATCCTCTACAGCGGATGATGTAGCACTAATAGGTCAAGGCTTAGGATATGATTTTTCAGGAGATGATCTCTTAAGATTTAATGGACAGAAAGTTGATAAAGTAACCGTAAGAAAAGTAGATCATCCAGGGGAATACCACTAATTTAAGACTTAACCCATATTGCGAGCCCGCCGCCCCTGCCTCTTGCACACATCCATTTATCTTTAGTGCTAATTCCTATAAGTGAGAAAAATGGCATTTTTTTATCTTCAGGTTTTTTTAATTTCTTATTAAATACTGGAAAATTACTAATATTAATCTTCAATTCTTCAAAATAAAAAGTTAACAAAGGCCTAAGCCCTTTTAACTCTGCCCTGCCTCTGAAGATAATATTTAATAATCCGAAATTAATTGAATTTTTTATTTCAAAATTCAGTTGATCTTCTTTATTTTTCTTTTTTAATTCTAGTTTTGCAGATAATACTTGGAGAATCGAACTAGGTATATTTTTTATTTCATCTGACTCTTTTCCCCAGACATGCTGAAACTTCCATATTCCTAACAATTCCTCATAAATTATTCCGCTACCATTCTTTTGAGAATTTTTTTCTAATAGTTTTAACTCTTTGATACCAGGAAAGTCCTTCATAATAAATTTCAATCTACGAACTAAATACTAAGAAAACCTCATAAAAAATGTTCTTGATTAAATAAATCCCATAAAAAATTTCTTTGTTTCGAAATATTTCAAAGAAAAAAGGCAGATGGCACACATAAGGAACAATATCTCGTTAATATGTTTACATAAAGTAACTAAAATAATGGATTTCATTTCTAAAAACCAAGGATACGTACCTCTCAAAGTAGTTCCTTACATTTTCTTCATTGCAATTGTACTAAGTATTACAACTTCAACAAATACATTCGTTTAAAAAGGTTTGGTTTTATAAGTAAAAATAAAGTCATTATTTAATGCAGAAATATGATGTCGTAATAGTCGGTAGTGGTATTGGTGGCTTATGCTGTGGTTCAATACTAGCTTTATCAGGTAAAAAAGTTCTCATCTTTGAAGCACATTCCCAACCTGGAGGCGTTGCTCACAGTTTCAAAAGAAATGGTTACACCTTCGAGTCTGGCCCTTCACTGTGGAGTGGGATAGGTAAATGGCCAACAACTAATCCCTTAGGGCAAATTCTTAAATTACTTGATGAAGAAGTTGAACTATTTAAGTACAAAGGTTGGCAAGTTATAGTCCCAGAAGGCAATTTTAATCTTGATGTAGGGGAAGAACCCTTTAAACAAACAATAAAAACTTTAAGAGGTGACAAATCTGTCAAAGAATGGGAATCATTTATTTCTGGAATAAAACCTCTTAGCCAAATAATAAATGAGATCCCTTTACTCTCTTTTTCTCCTGAATCAATAAATTTCTTAGATCTAATAAATTTAACCTCAAAATTCTTACCTAATATCAAGCAAATACCAAAAATTAATAAGGGTTTTGGGAATTTAGTAAATAATCACTTAGAAGATCCTTTTCTCAGAAACTGGGTTGATTTATTGAGCTTTTTGATAAGTGGAATGTCAATGCATGATACAAATACAGCTGCTATGGCTACTTTATTTAACGAATGGTTTGAACCAAATTCCTACCTTGAATACCCCAAAGGAGGCAGTGAATCTATTGTAAAAGCCTTAATTAATGGATTTAAAAAGAATGGAGGAGAATTAATACTCTCTTCAAGAGTTAAGACAATAAACTTCAATAAAAGTTTAGCGACAGGTATAACACTTGAGAATGGCTCCACTTATAGTTGTGAATCTGTTGTAATGAATACTGATGTTTGGAATTTAAAAAAGTTAATTCCAAATAAAATCTCAGAAAAATGGAAGAAAAAGGAATTGGATCCTAATAAATGCGATTCTTTCCTTCATATACATTTAGGTTTTGATGCTGATGGTCTTGGAAATTTGCCAGTACATGCGATACATGTTGATAATTGGGAGAAAGGTATAACCGCAGAAAGAAATATAGCTGTATTTTCAATCCCATCTGTTTTAGATAAAAATATGGCCCCTAAAGGTAAACATGTACTTCATGGATATACTCCAGCAAATGAACCATGGGGAATTTGGGAAAACCTAAATCCAAGAGAACTAGCATATAGAAATTTGAAAGAAGAAAGATGTTCAATATTCCTTAATGCAGTGCGAAAATTCATCCCTGACATAGATGAAAGGATAGATTTAAAGATGTTAGGAACCCCAATTACTCATAAAAAATTCACTAATACCCATTGCGGCAGTTATGGTCCAGCATTATCTGCAGCAAAAGGTCTTTTCCCAGGAGGCAAAACTCCAGTGAAAAATTTATTTACCTGCGGTGCAAGTACATTTCCAGGTATTGGAATTCCCGCTGTTTCAGCAAGCGGTGCTTATGCAGCTGAAAAGATTATTGGTAAAAAAGAATTTAAAACTCTTCTTAAAAAAATAAATTTATGAATCAAGTTCTTTTTTTATAACTATACAAATACTTAGTTAAGAAAAAAGAATAAAGAGAGCAAAAACGTTCAATAATGATAATCTTTATCTGAACATAAACTTAACTTATAGCTTTTATATGTTTTTCTTATCAATTCCTCAAGCCTGGCATTTAGTTGGAACTTGGTCAGAGCAACTTCCAAGCGAGTCAAATCTTATAGGAATGGGCCAAACAGAATTAATGATGACTTTACATTCAATATTTATTCCTCTCTTACTTGTAATTTCATATTATCTATTCAATCGACTTAATAAAAACGAATCCAAGAAAATCAAAGGATGATCGTTTTAAACTTTATTTAGCTGAACTTCTTCTAACTACTTTTCTTCCTGTAGAAGTGTCAACTCCGCTTGAATCTTTTGTTTGAGAATTAGTTTCAACATTATCAATATCACTCTTGTCCATTTCTGCACAAACACCTACTACCATTGCAGCCTGCATTTGATCTGGCAAATCCCCAATAGTCAATAAGGCCTTTAAAACTAATTGAAGTCGGGTTTGCCGATCAATTTCTGGTCTTAATTTTTTTACAGTATTCCAAAGTTCTTTGGTAACTTCTTTTAAAAGTTCTCGATCTACAGCCAAATTAAAACCTTCTTGTCTTTTTACTAATCTAACAAAAAATTGGATCTCTTAAAATAATATTCAACAAAAAGATTTTTAGTTGAAATTTTTCTATGCGAATACAAGTTGCATTTGTTGATGCAATTCACTCTTCTCTTGCAAAAGTTCATCTTTTTCGATCTTTTTTAAGATAAAAGTTCTAAAATATTTCTTTTGAATCTTTATTGGAGTATTTTCAAACTTTTCATTTTTACTTACTAGAGAATTCCACTCTTTTGAATTAAAAGGGGCATAAGGAGAAGATGAAATAACTTTCATAGCTTAATAATACATCTGTACTAATGATAGTACAGATTTACTATCAAGCAAGGTCTCTCCCTTATTTGTTCTTTAAATCGTCTTTGAGAGCTGATAGGTTTTTTTTATCTAATTTATAGAATTCATAAGTTTCATAAATGAATCAACGTATAATGCATTACTTATTAATGCCTTTTTTTAGTGTCTTAAGACTTTTATTGCTAAAAACCTTTTAAAATAGAGAATTTGTTGAAATAAACATTGACAAGATATTTTTAATCGCGGTTCCTATAAAAGAATTAGTGATTTGATTTTAAATGCTTCTAAGTAATCAAAAAAGGCTAAAGATTCGCGGGATAATCAAAAGAATTGCCCAAGATAAATCAATTTCATTAGAAGAGAGAATATATGTTGAGAGATTTGCACAGCACAATTCGACAATTTCTCTTTGGTTAAAAAAAGCTAACAGTTTCAGGAGGAATGGCGTAAAAAATGATGGTGGAATTGATAACCTCTTACAATCACTTGGGATAGATGGACTCGACAAAGAAAATCATTACAACCCAAATGAAGATGATATATCTAACTGGTTTGGAGGTGCTCCTGATTGGCTAAAAAGAAGTTAGGTTCATTAAATATTCAACTCACCCAAGCTGTTTTAAACAAATACATACTCGCTAAAGATATAAACACCCAAAAAAACCATGGTAAAAATTTAATTGGAACTAGATATTCTTTTGAAAAGGTTTTCATATAGATTTTTCTTTTAGATTATTTCTTCCTTACTGTTTTTGAAAATAGGTTTAATTGCTCTATTTATATAGTTATGTAGAAAATAATAAATGAATACTCAAAGATATTAAATCACACAAAATCCATAAAAAGTTAATTCAGCTTAATCACCGGCCACTATCTAAGAAACTTTATTGTCAATTTTAATTGGAAAATTTACTATTTTTGCATTGCAATGTTCTGAATCATTCCAATACTTTATAAGTCTTTCTAATTCATCAATCCTCTTTTTCGCATTTGCAATCTTTTCAGTTGTTTTCATATAAAATTTTTATCTATCCAATTAATGCATGAAAAAAATATATTTCAATGGAAGATCTCGATTAAAATTAGAAATATTAATTTTTGGTTAATTACTCAGATACTATGTAGATCTCTTTTAAATAAGTAAATATACTTAAAGAAAAGTGATTTTCATGAAGAAATTAAATTCTTTGATTTTAAATAATACTGTCAACTTATTAGACTTCATATACTCTGGTAGGAATTTACAAAGATTCTGGGTTTTAGAAGTTATCGCTAGATCACCTTATTTTGCATTTCTTTCTGTTCTCCATTTTAAAGAATCCCTAGGAATTAAAAATGACAAAACAATGTTTTTGATGAAAGAACATTTTTATCAAGCTATTAACGAAACTGAGCATCTTAAAGAAATGGAGAAAAGAGGAGGAGATAAGTTTTGGATTGATAGATTTTTTGCGAGACACCTTGTACTTGTCTATTACTGGATCATGGTTCTTTATTATTTTTTCTCTCCAGCGAATGCTTATGATGTCAACATAAAAATAGAAGAACATGCATTTAAAACATATTCCAAATATTTAAAAGATAATCCAAATGACCAAAAAATTAGAGAAATCGCTCAAGATGAATTAAATCATGTTCAAGAACTTAACCAAGCTTTGTCAATGCTGACTTCAGTTTAAATTAAGGCTGAAAAATCTATTAGCAATATTGATATCATTACAGAAGAAGATATAAATCCAAGGCCAATCATCAATAAGACATAACCTTTTTTCCTCGGTAATTTATTAAAAGCCAATCCAATTACCATGGTCATTATTAATGAGAAAAAAATTATAATTTTTTCATTAACTAAATTCAGATGCATAACTAAATTTGTTTCTTCAAAATATTTAAGAAATTTCGATAAAACTAATTCTTCTTCTATTTTCTTGAAATAGTCAAAGGCGCTTATGAAAGCAGAAATTAATAAAGATAATGAAACAAGGGCAGTAACCGGTTTTGTTAATCTGTTGATTGTTCTGTTAAAACTTACTAATAAAACAAAAATAAATAAAGCACTAATAAGAGGTATTAAAGGTATAAGAATTGCTGTATGTATGAAATTTCCCACGAATAAAATTTGAATATATCTTAAAATTTTATATTATTTTGAAGCGTTATTTTATTAAGTAAGATTTTTTAAAATTCTTAAATGTAATTAGTACCTATTGCATTCTGTGTAAATTGATACCAAAATTTAATTAGTATTTATATGCATAATGTTAGCTATTTCTGAAATTATCATTGCAAGCGCTATCTTCCTAGGAATTGTATATTGGGAAGTTAAATTCCTTTACACCAAAACTACAGTAGCAAAATAACTTTCACTTAAAACAGAAAAACTAAAGATAAAAAAAATTTAAATAAAATTTAAGAATTTAAGTTGACAAAAAAAGCTCTGTATATGAGAGAATAAACACAAATATTTTTAGTCTTTCTAATGAGCGAAGTCCGAAATCCTAATACTAATTCATCTCAGCAGCAGCAACAACAGCAACAGCAGCAATCTTTTTCAGAAAGCAAAATAAATGCTGCTGAGAGTGAGAGGCTATATCTTGAGATGAAAGAGGCTTGGCTCTAAATTTAATTTGTGTTTTAAATAATTTTTATAATAATTCGTATTTTTTTTACTTTTGAATTAATTAATACTTTTTTATTTTCTATACCCTTTAAATTTTGTTTAACCGCTAAAGAAACTTGTTGAGAAAATTAAAGCAGTTAGAGAAAATCAACGGAAGGCTTGCAATGGGAGGGTTGATATATTTAGTTTTTACAAAATTAGTTTCTAACCGTGCCGACATATTAGACCAGCTTAAATCTTATTTAATTTAAAAAATGAATTGAGAATCTTATCCAGGAATATTTCTTTCT
Source organism: Prochlorococcus sp. AG-412-C21 (assembly GCA_003214975.1). GTDB lineage: Bacteria > Cyanobacteriota > Cyanobacteriia > PCC-6307 > Cyanobiaceae > Prochlorococcus_A. The sequence continues at coordinate 10,491 of QCKZ01000006.1, read as the reverse complement.
ATATAAACGTCAGTTAAAGCTAAAATTAATACCAATAATGTTAACAATATAGCAATTTCAGTAGATTCCATTTCATTTTTGAATTACCTCTAGTTTGCAAATTAATTCAAATTTCGACAAAAAACTAATAATTTAGTATAGTACATATATACTATTAGCTATTTATTTTGAGCTCGGCAACCCCTGAATTTCTTTTCGTTAAGTCTGGTGATTATGTAGCAATTAAAAATGAAGGGAATTGTGAGGACACTAAAGAAAAGAATAAAAATTATTGGGTCGGCCAAGTTATTGACTGTATTGGAGGAGCTAGAAATCCAAATTCATGGACCTTGTTTCAAGTAGCCAATATTGACAATGGAGAAATCACTATAATTAATGCCGATATTGTAGAAAAGATTTTGAAACCTTCTGAGAGTTAAGCTTATGGATAAACAAATAAACTTTAAAAATCATTAAAAACCAAAAGACAGAAAGAACATTTTAAAGGGAATCATCCCAGTTCCAAGCAGGCAAGTCCGTATACTTGATTCATTGGGCAGGAAGGTTGAATACCTTTGTACATTCTAAAAGTCTTTGATATTTCCTCAAATCCCAAACTTGATAAAAGATAATTTGCATAGGGGTTAAGATTAGAACAATCCAATAAGATTTGGGAATCTAATTCACCCACTAAATTCCTGATTAGAAGTTCAGCGAGTGGGGGGGTATCAGCTAAAAGAGGTCCGATTCTCCAGCCTTGCTTATTATCCTCTAAGACACAAGGTCTTATCCTGCCAAATCCATGGCACATCCCATTATTATCGACAATTGCACTAACATTGCCATGAGAATTTTTCAACCAGTCATTTAGAAAATGAGGCCTGGGACTAGGTTCTCTCTGATCATCGTAAATTAAGACCGCTTCAGAGGAAATTTTATTACCAGGAACAACTTTAAAAGAATGAAATTTATCATTATAGAAATTACTCAATGGTAAGTGTCGCAAACCATTTAATTTCCATCTATTTGTAATTGAAGATTCTCTAAAACCCCACTTTTGGTAATCATTCAATCTATCTGGAGCAGCCTCTAGGCCAATACAATCAACATTTTTTAAATACTCGAGTGCATGTTTCCATAATCTCACTCCATATCCATTATTTCGGAATTCTTTTTTTACGATAAATAAACCTATAAAACCATATGAGGAATTATATTTAATGCACGCAATAGAACCTATAGGATTATTGTCTAGGCAGCCAACCCATACTCCTTGTTTATCTGTATTTCTATAAATTGATAAATCATCCATTCCAGGAGAAAATCCCTCTAACCTTGCCCAATTTGTAACTTCTGATATTTCATTTGTAGATATCAATCTAATTGAAAATTTTCCCTTCATAGAAATATATTAACTTGGAAAAATTAGAATTTTCAAAGGCAATATTAATTAATATAATTCTTTCTTATAAATTATTCACTTTAGCTTAATTGCTTAAAAAACTTTTGCTATTTCCAATTTATCCTCTGATATATTTAATACTATTCATAGAATTAAATAATGAAAATTTCTGATAAATTTCATTTAGAAAATATCTATAAATTAAAGAATACAGTTCTTACTGGTAAAACAGAAGATATAAAATGGAGAATCAAACAGCTAAATATAGTTTCCAAACTTTTAGATGAAAATAAAAAAGAGATAATAAAATCACTTTTTATTGATCTAGGAAAATCTGAAATTGAAGGGCTTTCAGAAATCCTCTTAATTAAAGAAGAAATTGCACTTATAAAAAAGAAACTTAATTCTTGGATGAATCCAAAAAAGATTGCAACACCTTTTTATCTATTTCCATCATCCTCCAAAGTTATTTATGAACCCCTTGGATGTGTCTTAATTCTAGGTCCATATAATTATCCATTGTTGTACATTTTAAAGCCATTGGTAAATATTTTCTCCGCAGGAAATACTGCAGTTATAAAACCATCAGAGAAATGTCCTTCAACCTCAAAACTTATTAAAAAGCTTACTTCCAAATATTTCCAAAAAGATGTCCTATTAACAGTAGAGGGTGACTATAAACAATCCATAAAATTAATCGAACAAAATTTTGACCATATATTTTTCACAGGAAGTACCAAAACAGGAAAATCTATTATGAAATTGGCTTCAAAGAACTTAACTCCATTAACTCTTGAATTAAGCGGAACAAATCCTGTAATTATTTTTAAGAATGCGAATTTAGAAGTTGCCGCGAAAAGAATTGTTTGGGGCAAATTTTTTAATTCTGGTCAATCCTGCATCGCTCCAAATCATATCTTTGTAGATCAAGAAGTTGAAAATAATTTCATAGAAAAATTAAAACAATGCATAGTACGTTTTTACGGAGAAAATCCAATAATTTCCGAAAACTTATCTAAATTAGAAAAAAAGCAATTTTCATCGACTTTAGAAATTCTCAAAAGATATAAAAAAGAAAAAAGAATTTTATATGGGGGAACTTTTAGTAAGAAAAAATTAAAAATATCTCCTACAATTTTGAGAACCAAATTAAATGAAACAGATATTTTGCAAAAAGAGCTATTCAGTTCAATACTTCCAGTAATTGGAATCAATGATAAAGAATCTGCTTTAAAACAGATTAATCAAACATCAAAACCATTGGCAATCTACTTATTTGGAGGCAATAAAAAAATCCATGATCACATTTCAAGAATAACCAGCTCAGGAACTATTTGTATCAATGATGTAATGTTACCTGTCCTTATTCCAAATTTACCTTTTGGAGGTGTTGGGCAGAGTGGTATTGGTAAATTTCATGGTCAGGAAGGTTTTCGAAATTTTTCAAATCAAAAATCTATTACTTTCAAAGGTTTTTTATTTGATTTAAATCTTAGATATCCTCCGTACGACAGAGTAAAAAAAATTTTAAAGTTTATTTTTAAGATTTAAATTACTTAATTTGTTTTCAACACCCTAGCGATTTTGATTTAAGAGATTATCTTTAAATAAACAGTGAAGTTAATGAAATTAGTATTTATAGTAATTGCAATCCTTATTAATTTTTTTAATCACTCATTGATAAAATCAGAAGAAAAGATTGATTCAGCAAATAATACAATTAAGAATATTGCTGAAAAAGAATCAATTTCTGAAGATAAAACTGAAATAAGAAAAATTCATATCGTAAAAATTGGAGATACAATTTCAAGTATTTCAAAGTTCTATTCAATAAATAAAGATTTAATTATTAAATTGAATAATTTAAAAAATGAAAATTACATCTATGTTGGGCAAAATCTTATTATCTCCGAATCTACTGAAAATTCTAAAAAACAATCAGATTTAAAAAATAATTATCATATTGTTCAAATAGGGGAAAATCTGACAGAAATATCAAATAAATACAAGTTAAATTTAGGATATTTGGTTAAAATTAATAATCTCAAGAATCCAGATTCTATAAAAGTTGGAGAAAAGCTCTTATTAGGCAAAAACAATCCAATTAGTTCAGATAATGATCAAATAATTAAAAATAAAAAAAATAATGAATTACTTGAGTTAGATAAACAAATTTATGGTCCAATAATTTTTCAAAGTAAATCTTATGAAACAATTAAAGGGAGAAAAGTTTTAAATGTACTAAATCAAGACAATAAAAAACTGATTCTTTCAATTAATTGCGATAAAAATGAATTAGATGTCAGAATTCCAGGCAGAAAATGGAGGGGAGGGGAGCCAGCTAAAGAAGAATTCGAAAAAAACTTAATAAATGATTTTTGTTAAAACTTTTAATTAATATGTGTGAATAATTTGTCTAAGACAATTAATGATGGGTTATTCTTTAAGAAGTTAAATAAAAAGTAATGGCAATTTCAAGAGGAGATCTCGTAAGAGTTAAAAGACCAGAATCATATTGGTACAATGAATTAGGTAAAGTTGCTTCTGTTGATGAATCAGGTATCAAATATAACTGTGTAGTTAGATTTGATAAAGTTAATTACGCTGGGATAAGTGGTACTGAGGGTGGAGCGAATACAAATAATTTTGCTGAAAGTGAATTAGAGAAAGCTTAAATAATTGCCTGAGTTACCTGAAGTAGAGACTGTTCGAAGAGGTTTAGAGCAAAAACTTAATAACTTTATTATTAAAAAAGTAGAAGTCTGTAGGCAATCAACTGTTGCTTTTCCTTCTAATAAGGAAGAATTTATTAAGGGGCTTCATAACTCACTTCTATACAAATGGAATAGAAGAGGAAAATATTTAATAGCTGAACTAAAAAAAATTCAAAATGAGAATATTCAATTTCCTCTCGAAAAATCCTTAAAGAATAACGGATTTCTTGTAGTTCATCTAAGAATGACTGGATATTTCAAATTTATTGATAACTATACTCAGCCTTGCAAACATACAAGAATAAGATTTTTTGATAAAAAAAATAATGAGCTCAGGTACATTGATTTGAGAAGTTTTGGTCAAATGTGGTGGATTAAGGAAGGTTTATCGCCTCACAAATTAATCAAAGGATTAGGTTCATTAGGCCCAGAACCCTTCTCTAAGGACTTTGATGCAAATTACCTAAAAAAAGTTATCTACAAAAGAACAAAATCTATAAAAGCTATCTTATTAGATCAAACAATAGTGGCAGGCATAGGTAATATTTATGCAGATGAGAGTTTATACTCGGCTGGTATCTCACCTTTTAGGGAAGCTAAAACAATAAAGAAGAATGAGTTAATTAATCTCAAAGAATCAATTGTTGATGTATTAAAAAAAAGTATAGGTTCTGGGGGGACGACATTTAGTGATTTTAGAGACTTGGAAGGAGAGAATGGGAATTTTGGTTTACAAACAAATGTCTATAGGAGAACTGGTAAAGAATGTCGCAAATGCAAAAATTTAATTGAAAAGCAAAAAATTTCTGGAAGAAGTACTCATTGGTGTCCAAATTGCCAAAAATAAAAAAAGGGCTTACTCAAGAAGAGTAAACCCTTTTAAATATTTTTACCTGGCATCGAGCTATTTTCTCAAGGGGCTACCCCCTAAATATTTTCGCCGCTGATGCGTTTCACAACCGAGTTCGAGATGGATCGGAGTGGTTCCACATCGCCATGAACACCAGGATAGTATGAACCTTGAGAACTGCATAGAAAATTATATAAATTAAAAACAATAAATTAAGTTTATTTGGTCAAGCCCTCGGTCTATTAGTACTCCTCCGCTGCACTTGTTACCAAGCTTCCACGTAGAGCCTATCAACGGGTGTTCTTCCCGTGACCTTACTGGCTTAAGCCATGGCAATACTCATCTTGAGGTGGGCTTCCCACTTAGATGCTTTCAGCGGTTATCCACTCCGCACATGGCTACCCAGCGTTTACCGTTGGCACGATAACTGGCACACCAGAGGTGCGTTCCTCCCGGTCCTCTCGTACTAGGGAGAAATCCTCTCAATATTCCTGCGCATACACCGGATATGGACCGAACTGTCTCACGACGTTCTGAACCCAGCTCGCGTACCGCTTTAATGGGCGAACAGCCCAACCCTTGGGACCGACTTCAGCCCCAGGTTGCGATGAGCCGACATCGAGGTGCCAAACCTCCCCGTCGATGTGAACTCTTGGGGGAGATCAGCCTGTTATCCCTAGAGTAACTTTTATCCGTTGAGCGACGGCCCTTCCACGCAGAACCGTCGGATCACTAAAACCGACTTTCGTCCCTGTTCGACTTGTAGGTCTCACAGTCAAGCTCCCTTCTGCTTTTGCACTCAACGACTGATTTCCAACCAGCCTGAGGGAACCTTTGTGCGCCTCCGTTACCTTTTAGGAGGCGACCGCCCCAGTCAAACTGCCCATCAGATACTGTCCGCTTCCCGGATAACGGGTAAGCGTTAGAACCCTAGCTCTAAAAGAGTGGTATCTCACCGATGACTCAATAGTACCCACGAGCACTATTTCAACGTCTCCCACCTATTCTGCGCATTCAGAGCCCGAGCACAATATCAAACTACAGTAAAGCTTCATAGGGTCTTTCTGTCCGGGTGTATGTAGTCCGCATCTTCACAGACAATTCTATTTCGCCGAGCCTCTCTCCGAGACAGCGCGCAAATCGTTACACCTTTCGTGCGGGTCGGAACTTACCCGACAAGGAATTTCGCTACCTTAGGACCGTTATAGTTACGGCCGCCGTTCACCGGGGCTTCAGTCGCCAGCTTCACTAAAAGCTAACCAGCTTCCTTAACCTTCCGGCACTGGGCAGGTGTCAGCCCCCATACATCGTCTTGCGACTTAGCGGAGACCTGTGTTTTTGGTAAACAGTCGCTTGCGCCTCTTCACTGCGACCAGCTCTCGCTGGCACCCCTTCTCCCGAAGTTACGGGGCCATTTTGCCGAGTTCCTTAGAGAGAGTTATCTCGCGCCCCTCGGTATTCTCTACCACCCCACCTGTGTCGGTTTCGGGTACTGGCATTTGTGTCTTAACGGGTATAGGGCTTTTCTTGGAAGCATGACATCACCAACTTCGCTGCCGTAGCAGCTCGTACTCACGCCTTAGCTCAAGATGTTTTCTCCATCTCTCAAAGCCTTGAACGCTTGAACCAGTAACCAACATCTGGCCTGGCTAGCCTTCTCCGTCCCCCTTCCCAAAACACAACTGGTACAGGAATATTGACCTGTTATCCATCGACTACGCCTTTCGGCCTCGCCTTAGGTCCAGACTAACCCTCCGCGGACGAGCCTGCCGGAGGAACCCTTAGGGTTTCGGGGCATGGGATTCTCACCCATGTTTTCGCTACTCAAGCCGACATTCTCACTTCTATGCCGTCCACGTCCGCTTACGCTAACGCTTCACCCTACATAGAACGCTCCCCTACCATAAATAAATTTATCCGCAGCTTCGGTATAACGCTTAGCCCCGTTCATTTTCGGCGCAGGATCGCTCGACCAGTGAGCTATTACGCACTCCTTTGAGGATGGCTGCTTCTAGGCAAACCTCCTGGTTGTCTGGGCAATCCCACCTCCTTTATCACTTAGCGTTAATTTTGGGACCTTAGCTGGCGGTCTGGGCTGTTTCCCTCTTGACTATGGAGCTTATCCCCCACAGTCTGACTGCCTAGTTACACACAGGGTATTCAGAGTTCATATCGATTTGGTACCGCTTTCGCAGCCCGCACCGAAATGGTTGCTTTACCCCCCTGCTGGAGCACTAGACGCTACGCCTCAACGTATTTCGGGGAGAACCAGCTAGCTCCTGGTTCGATTGGCATTTCACCCCTAACCACAGCTCATCCGCTGAATTTTCAACTTCAGTCGGTTCGGACCTCCACTTGGTATCACCCAAGCTTCATCCTGGCCATGGTTAGATCACCAGGGTTCGGGTCTATAAACACTGACAAACGCCCTATTAAGACTCGCTTTCGCTGTGGCTCCACCATTTCCGGTTTAACCCGCCAGTGCCTATAAGTCGCCGGCTCATTCTTCAACAGGCACACGGTCACCCGATTAGTCGGGCTCCCATTGCTTGTAAGCTCACGGTTTCATGTTCTATTTCACTCCCCTCCCGGGGTTCTTTTCACCTTTCCCTCGCGGTACTGTTTCACTATCGGTCACACAGTAGTACTTAGCCTTACGAGGTGGTCCTCGCAGATTCACACGGAATTCCACGTGCTCCGTGCTACTCGGGATACAGCTAGGTCAACTTATCTTTCGATTACGGGGCTTTCACCCTCTGTGGCACGCCATTCAAACGTTTCTTCTAGACTTGTTGATCCATATTGCTGTCCCACAACCCCGATAGTCAAGACTATCGGTTTGGGCTATTCCCCGTTCGCTCGCCGCTACTGAGGGAGTCGTTATTTACTTTCTCTTCCTCCAGCTACTAAGATGTTTCAGTTCGCTGGGTTAGCTCGCACCAACCTATATATTCAGTTGGCCGTACATGGGGTTGCCCCATTCGGAAATTCCCGGATCAAAGTGTGCTTCCAACTCCCCGAGACTTATCGCAGGTAACCACGTCCTTCATCGCCTCTGTGTGCCTAGGTATCCTCCGTGAGCCCTTTGTAGCTTGACCAATAACTTCAATAATTGAAGCATCAGCTTAATAGAATTGTTATTTAATGCATTCGCACAAATAATAAATCTGCATCATTAAAGATGCTTATTGTCTTTAAAAATAATCTATGCAGTTGTCAAGGTTCTCTGAAAACAATGAAATTAATTCAATGAGTCCAGCATCTTAATGTTTTCATTAGGAAGCTAGAATCGTTCAGAATTTGATCACAACTCAAAACATTTCCTTTATCAGATTATGTAAGAGGTGGTAATCAGTGGAGGTAAGCGGACTCGAACCGCTGACATCCTGCTTGCAAAGCAGGCGCTCTACCAACTGAGCTATACCCCCAACATAGAGATATGGGCCATCCTGGACTTGAACCAGGGACCTCACCCTTATCAGGGGTGCGCTCTAACCACCTGAGCTAATGGCCCAGGAAAAATAATGGGTGTGACCTAGAAAAAACTTAGGAAATGAAATCCTTAATAAATTAAGAATGTGAGATACCGATCGACCTAAGGTGACAAAATAATAATATTAAACATTTTGTTGTCTCCCTGTTAGGAGGTGATCCAGCCGCACCTTCCGGTACGGCTACCTTGTTACGACTTCACCCCAGTCATTAGCCCCACCTTCGGCGTCCTCCTCCACAAGGGTTGGAGTAACGACTTCGGGCATGGCCAACTTCCATGGTGTGACGGGCGGTGTGTACAAGGCCCGGGAACGTATTCACCGCAGTATGCTGACCTGCGATTACTAGCGATTCCTACTTCACGTAGGCGAGTTGCAGCCTACGATCTGAACTGAGCCACGGTTTATGGGATTTGCTAGCTCTCGCGAGTTTGCTGCCCTTTGTCCGTAGCATTGTAGTACGTGTGTAGCCCAGGGTGTAAGGGGCATGATGACTTGACGTCATCCACACCTTCCTCCGGTTTATCACCGGCGGTCTTTCTAGAGTGCCCAACTAAATGCTGGCAACTAAAAACGTGGGTTGCGCTCGTTGCGGGACTTAACCCAACATCTCACGACACGAGCTGACGACAGCCATGCACCACCTGTCACTGCATTCCCGAAGGCACCCTCAAATTTCTAAGAGGTTCGCAGGATGTCAAACCCTGGTAAGGTTCTTCGCGTTGCATCGAATTAAACCACATACTCCACCGCTTGTGCGGGCCCCCGTCAATTCCTTTGAGTTTCACACTTGCGTGCGTACTCCCCAGGCGGAACACTTAACGCGTTAGCTACGACACCGAAGGGGTCGATTCCCCCGACACCTAGTGTTCATCGTTTACGGCCAGGACTACAGGGGTATCTAATCCCTTTCGCTCCCCTGGCTTTCGTCCATGAGCGTCAGTAATGGCCCAGCAGAGCGCCTTCGCCACTGGTGTTCTTCCCGATATCTACGCATTTCACCGCTACACCGGGAATTCCCTCTGCCCCTACCATACTCAAGCCTTTCAGTTTCCACTGCCATAATGGAGTTAAGCTCCACGCTTTAACAGCAGACTTGAAAAGCCGCCTGCGGACGCTTTACGCCCAATAATTCCGGATAACGCTTGCCACTCCCGTATTACCGCGGCTGCTGGCACGGAATTAGCCGTGGCTTATTCCTCAAGTACCGTCATATCTTCTTCCTTGAGAAAAGAGGTTTACAGCCCAGAGGCCTTCGTCCCTCACGCGGCGTTGCTCCGTCAGGCTTTCGCCCATTGCGGAAAATTCCCCACTGCTGCCTCCCGTAGGAGTCTGGGCCGTGTCTCAGTCCCAGTGTGGCTGATCATCCTCTCAGACCAGCTACTGATCGAAGCCTTGGTGAGCCATTACCTCACCAACTAGCTAATCAGACGCGAGCTCATCCTCAGGCGAAATTCATTTCACCAATAGGCATATGGGGTATTAGCGGTCGTTTCCAACCGTTATCCCCCTCCTGAGGGCAGATTCTCACGCGTTACTCACCCGTCCGCCACTAACCCGAAGGTTCGTTCGACTTGCATGTGTTAAGCACGCCGCCAGCGTTCATCCTGAGCCAGGATCAAACTCTCCGTTGTGTTCAAATCCTTTTGTAGATAAATCTACTCAATATGAATTGCATTCTCCAAATAAAAAATAAGCTTGACTTAAATTTATTTAGGTTCAGCCTCCTTAAATAATTAAGGATTACTTTGAGTGCACAATAAAAATATTTCTAAAGTGACTTTCCAAGATCTCAGATCCGTTGGTTTTCAAAAAACTAAAAGTTAGCAATTGAAAACAATTTATATATTCTTGACGGGACCTCACACCTTTATTGCAAATTCATCTCAAAATTACCAAATCTAAATTTGATAAAGTTTTGACGCAATAAAAGCATCAGTTCCTAAGTTTTTAAATTTTCTAGGTGCAGAGTTAAACAACAAGTGAATAACTCACTTCGAAGGGTAAACCCTTCTTCTGGCTGAAAATACTGATAGAAATCAAATCTCCAAAAAA